>CAMJQS010000130.1 GCA_946408105.1 uncultured Selenomonadales bacterium
GGATTCAAACCGCCCGCCAAAAAATATTCGCGCTTAAAATTTTTCAGCAGGCTCCAATCAAAAACTTTTCCGTCGCCCGCGCCCGCGTCTATCAAAATAAAATCGGCGGAAGATTTTTCCGTCGCCGCGTCGGCTTTGAACGCTTTGATTATCGGCTTGCCGGTGAGCGTGCGCAAATTTTTTATGTAAGCTTCGTCCTCGTTGCCGTGAAGTTGAGCCGCGTCGATTATCCCGTCGTTTAACAATTCATCGACGACAAAAATGTTTTCGTCGACGAAGACACCGACCACACAAATTTTTTTGTCCAGCGCGGCGCGAAATTTTTCGGCTTGAGCGGGTGTGACGAAACGTTTGCTTTTCGGCGCGAAGACAAAGCCGACGTATTCGGGCAAAAGTTCGTTCGCGAAAAAAATATCGTCCAAAGTTTTCAGCCCGCAAAATTTTATTCGTGTCATACGTCGCCCCTCAATTCTGCAAGCTTGGATTTTTTGTCGACGGCACGCATGAGAACTTCGCCGACTAAAACCGCGTCCGCTTCCAGCGCGCGAATTTTTTTCACGTCGTCGGAATTTTTTACGCCACTTTCCGAGACGAAAATTTTTTCGCGCGGAACAAGTGCCCGAAGTTTTTTTGCGTTGTTCATGTCGACGGAAAAATCTTTGAGGTTGCGATTGTTCACGCCGATAATCCTCGCGCCGCACGCAAGAGCCCGTTTGATTTCAATTTCGTCGTGAGCCTCGACCAACGCGCTCAAGCCCAACTCGTCGCACGCCGCCAAAAATTTTTTCAGCCGCGCGTCGTCCAAGATTGAACAAATCAAAAGCACGGCGTCCGCGCCCAAAACTTTCGCCTGCCAAATCATGTACTCGTCGACGACAAAATCTTTTCGCAGGCAAGGGATTGAAACTCGCGCAGAAATTTCCGCCAAAAATTTATCGTAGCCCAAAAAAAATTCCGGCTCCGTCAAAACTGAAATTGCATCCGCGCCCGCCGCCTCGTAAGCTTCGGCTATCTCGACGTAAGGAAAATTTTCAGCGATTAAACCTTTCGACGGCGAAGCTTTTTTGCACTCGCAGATAAACGCAAGCTCCGATTTTTTCAGCGCGGACTCAAATAAAAAATTTCCTCGCGGCAAACTTAAAGCTCGTTGCTTGAGCTCGTCCGAAGAAATTTTATTTTTGCATTCGGCGACGCGCAACTTTGTCCGTTCGGCGATTTTTTCAAGTATCGTCATTGGCTCCTCCGAATAAAATTTTCCAACGTGTCGAAGGCTTTGCCGCTGTCGATGAGTTGAGCCGCAAGGTCGACGCCCGCCTTAAAAGTTTGAGCCTTGCCGCCGACGTAAAGAGCCGCGCCCGCGTTCAAGAGGACGGCGTTTCGTTTATGATTTTTTTCGCCGCGCAAGATTGAACGAGTTATCGCCGCGTTTTCAGTCGGGCTGCCGCCGCGCAAGTCTTCGCGCGTGCAACGAGCAAAGCCGAACTCTTCGGGCGTGACGACAAAATTTTTTATCCAGCCGTCGTTAATTTCGCAAACGGAAGTCGGCGCGCTCAAAGAAATTTCGTCGAGCTTGTCGCGGCCGTAGACGACCATGCCGCGCTTGACGCCGAGGCTGATTAAAACTTGCGCAAGCGGCGCGACGAGATATTCCGCGTAGACGCCGAGGATTTGCATGGAAGGTTTGCCGGGATTCGTGAGCGGGCCGAGAATGTTAAAGACTGTTCGGAAGCCGAGCTCTTTGCGAATCGCGCCGACGTATTTCATCGAGCTGTGATATTTTTGCGCGAAGAAAAAACAAATGCCCACGTCGCGAAGAAGTTCCGCGCATTTTTCGGGCGATTGATTTATGTTGACGCCGAGAGCCTCCAGACAATCAGCCGCCCCGCACTTGGAAGAGGCCGCGCGGTTTCCGTGCTTGGCAACCTTCATGCCGCCCGCCGCCGCGATTATGGCCGCAGTCGTCGAGATGTTAAAGCTGTGGGAATTGTCGCCGCCCGTCCCGACGATTTCAAAAACTTCCATGCCGGTGTCGACGGTCGTTGCGTGAGCACGCATTGCCGCCGCGCAGCCCGCGATTTCGTCGGTGGTCTCCGCGCCCGCACTTTTTGTCGACAGCGCAGAAAGAAATGCCGCGTTTTGTGTCGGGGAAGTCTGCCCGCTCATGATTTCATTCATCACGGCGAACGCCTCTTCGTAAGTCAAATCCTCCTTGTTCACGATTTTAACGATAGCTTCTTTAATCATCTTTGAAACTCCTTACTGCTGTACTGCTTTACTGCTTTTGAAACTTTGCAAGCTCTTGGCGCATATCGGCAAGAGCGAGCCGCTGAACATGAACGGTATTAAAAAGTTGCGCGACAAGTTCGGCGTCTTCGGCGTGAAATTCTTTTTTGATGAAGTCGTCGAACGCGAACTGCTCCTTGCCTCCGTAAAGCGGCGTGAAAATTTTTGAGACTTCATGGAAGAAAAAATTCAGCACGGCGTATCGATGGTCGGGATTCTCCGCGAAAAATTTTTCGGACGCCATGAAGTTTGCAAATTCGTTCAAGCCGTCGTTGAGGACGCGCAGCCACTTATGAAACGCGGCGGCGGGAGTGGGAAATTTTTTTTGCGAAAGAGAATCGGCGCGTTGCCTGTAAATGTAAGTGACGTTCGGCACGCGCAAAAATTTTTCTGCGCGACACAGAACCGCAAAGCTGAAAATCATATCCTCGTGAGTCGTCAGGCGCGGGAAATTAATTTGGTTGGCGGCAAGGAAAATTCTTTTGCAAAACATCGTGACGGATTCCCAGTTGTAGCCGCGATTAATCCAGTTGACGATTCGTTTGGAAAGGTCTTGCGTCTCGAAGGTCGGCGCGCTCAAGGGCGGCAAAGTTTGTTCCCTGCAAAGCTCAAGCTCGTTATCTTCTTTGAGCATGAAGAAAGTATCCGTGTGCACGACGTCGGCTTGAAAATTTTCGGCAAGCATCGTCAATTCTTCCAGCGCGGTTTCCGTCAAAAGGTCGTCGCTGTCGAGGAAGCAAACGTATTGGCCGCAAGCAATTTGAATTCCGATGTTGCGCGGGTGGCCGGGCGTCCCCGAATTTTTTTGCAGTTCGATAAGGTGCAAACGAATTCCCTGCGCCGCGAACTTTTCCATAAAACTTTCGACGACGACAGATGAATTGTCGGTTGAGCAGTCGTCGACGATAACGACTTCAAAATCTTTCAGCGTCTGGTCGAGCAAACTTTCCAAACAGTCGCCGATAAATTTTTCCGCGTTGAACATCGGGATAACGACGCTGACCAAAACATTACGCATTACGCATTGCGCATTACGCATTGCCTTTATCACTCCTCGCCGATGATTCTGACTTCGGGGGAAAGCGTGACGCCGTGAGCTTCGCAAACTCTGCGCTTGACTTCTTCAATCAAAGCCAAGACGTCTTCGCTTGTCGCGCCGCCCGTGTTCACGATAAAGCCCGCGTGTTTTTCGGAGACCATCGCGCCGCCGATTTTCAAACCTTTCAAGCCGGCTTTGTCAATCAGCGTGCCCGCGAAATGTCCCTTCGGTCGTTTGAAGGTTGAGCCCGCGCTCGGCATATCAAGCGGCTGTTTGCTCTCGCGTCGCTCGGTAAAGTCCGTCATCGTATTTTTTATTTCGTCGAGGTTGCCGCGCTGAAGAATCATTTCGACTTCGCAAATCGCGCAGCCGTTCTCTTGAAAAATGCTGTGACGATAATGC
>CAMJQS010000131.1 GCA_946408105.1 uncultured Selenomonadales bacterium
ATGTGGGAAGATTTTAAAGCAGGAAAATTGGAGCCGCCCATGAACAATCGAATCGTCGAGCCGACACCGATTGAGCAAGTGAAAGCCGAGCCCGACGAATTTTCTACAAGCGCGTTCGTCACGTTGATTAAAGCCGACACCGACGCTTACAGGAAAATGCTTGCCGAAAAATTTCCCGGCAAAAAAGGCGCGGCATGAATTGCGGCTTGATAATCCCGACGCTCAACGCGGGCGAACAATTTCAAAAATTATTGGCGCAACTTTCCGCGCAAACTTTGCCGACGAAAAAATTAATCGTCGACTCCGAATCGACGGACGACACGGCGAAGCTCGCAAAAAATTTCGGTGTCGAAGTTTTGACAATCCCGCGCAAAAATTTTAATCACGGGGCAACGCGGCAATTCGCGCTGGAACATATGCTGAAAAAATTTTCTCTCGACGTGATAATTTTTTTGACGCAGGACGTTTTGCTCCACGACGACGAATCACTTGCACGGCTGGTAAAAATTTTTTCGGAAGACAAAACCGTCGGCTTGAGTTACGGGCGACAGCTGCCGCACGCGAACGCGACGAACGAGGCGAAATTTTTGCGCGCGTTCAACTATCCGCCCGAAAGCCAACTGCGCTCCTTCGACGACAGAAAAATTTTCGGGCTCAAGACGGCGTTCGCGTCGAATTCTTTTGCGGCTTATCGCGTCGACTCTCTGCAAAGCGTCGGCGGCTTCCCGTCGAACGTGCCGCTGTGTGAGGATATGTTCGTCGCGGCAAAAATGTTGATGAGCGGGCTGAAAATTTTTTACGCGGCGGACGCAAAAGTTTATCACTCCCACAACTACACGGCGGCGCAAGAGTTTCGTCGCTACGTTCAAATCGGAAAATTTCACGCGCAAGAAAGTTGGATTCGAGAAAATTTCGGCTCGGCGGAAGGCGCGGGAAAAAAATTTGTCTTGATGAAACTTTCCGCGCTCGCAAAAAAAAATCCCGTCGACTGCTTCGGTGCAATCTTCAGGGACGCCGCAAAATTTTTCGGCTATCGTCTCGGCAGGCTCTCTTGAGCCTTATTTTTTTATCCTTGGAGTCTTTTGATTTCGTTTTCGAGTTGAGCGATTCGCTGATGAGCTTGCGCGGCGAACTGTTGAGCACGAATCAGTTGCAGGCGATAAGAATTAACCGTGCTGAAAAGAAAAGTCGTCAAAGTTTTGTGGTTGCCGTCGGAAAATTCTTTTTGCAAAAGGTCGTCGAGGGCGGGCGCGGGCACTTGCGCATAAAAGCCGGTCACGCCGTTTAAAACTTCGCCGGCAAAGGTGTCGAACAAAATATATTTTAAATCGGGGCGGCGCGAAAAAAATTCTCGCTCGCTCAAAAATTCGTCAATATATTTTATGCCCGTCTTTAACGCTTTGACTTGCCGCCTCAAAAGCCGGGACAAATCTTTTTTCCCGCGCATGACGGAGGATTCGGTTTGTCGATAATAATAAAAGACGTTGGGAACTCGAACGTATCTTTTCGCGCTGCAAAGTTCGCAAATGGTGAACACCATGTCTTCGGCAACGATATCGCAGAATTTAATTTCGTTGTCCGCCGTGAAGTCGCGGCGGATAAGTTGATTGCACACATTCCAAATGAGTTTTCTTTGGCCGAAAAATTTAATTCGCTCCTCAAAATTATTTTCCCAGACGAGCGGTTCCGCCACCAAAATTTTTTCGCCTGTCAAATAACTCCAAGGCTTCAAATTTTTTTTGCGCTCCGCGTCGTTCAAAATTTCGTCGGAAGCTCGATAAAATTTTTCGCACTGAACAACGTCCGCGTCAAATTTTTTTGCTTGACCGTAAAGTTCTTCAAGGGCGGTGGGCGTGATGAGGTCGTCGCTGTCCATAAAAAAAATATATTCGCCGCGCGAAAGTTCAATGCCTTTGTTGCGCGGGAAGCCTGCGCTGCCCGTGTTTTTTTTCATGCGCGCGAGCTTGAGCCGACCGCCGAATTTTTCCGCGTAACTTTGAACAAGCGCGCAACTTGAATCGGTGGAGCAGTCGTCGACGACAATCACTTCAAAATTTTGGAAAGTTTGAGCAAGCAGGCTGTCGAGACACGCGCCGACATATTTTTCCGCGTTGTACAGCGGAATGACGACCGAGACCGCAGGACATGCAAATCGGGGGGGGGTAATGTTGAGCGGCATAAAATTTTCTCCTTTGCAAAAAGTTTTGTCAGGTTATTCGTCTTGAAAGAAAAATTTTCCTGTAGCAAACCGCAGGAAAATTTTTGTCGTAAAATTATTTTTTTGTCCAGCCGAATTCTTCAAAGCTCTGTCGCCAAGCAATTCGCTCGTAAAAATTTTTCATGGTGTTTTGCGCAGTATTAAAAATCGGGACGCGCTCCAGGGCGAAAAAATTGCTGCCGCGGTCGACAACGCCGTATTTAATCGTGAACGCGCCCTTGTAGCCGGCGTCCTGCGCGATGCCCGCGATGTGCAAGTTGTAAGTGCCCGTCGGGTAAGCGAGGAACTCAATCGGGTGCCCCAAATTTTCTTCGAGCAAATTTTTTGAATTTAAAAGTTCGCTGCGGATTTCGTCGTCGGGCAACTCCTCAAGCTTGGGGTGCGTCAGCGTGTGCGACTCAATCGTTATGCCGCCGGCTTCCATCTCCTTGAGCTGTTCCCACGTCATGTAACCGGGATAAACGCTCGTGAAGGACGGGATAATAAAAATCGTCGCGTGCAAGTTGTACTTTTTTAAAATCGGGAAAGCGTTTGTGTAGTTGTCGATGTAGCCGTCGTCGAAAGTTATCAGCACGGGTTTGGGCGGCAATTCGATTTCGCCGTTGAGTCCCGCGTAAAGTTCGTCGGGCGTTATGGTTATGCAGCCGCTGTCGACGAGGAATTTCATTTGCGCTTCGAAGTTGGCGGGCGACACGCTCAAAGGATTTGCTTTGTTGTCGATTTGATGATAGTTGAGCACCAAAATTTTCGGGCCGTCCGCGATTGCAGAAATTTCGTCGACGGTTTGCGCCCGCGAGTGATAAAAGCCGAACCCGAAAATAATCAGAGCGATAAGAAAAATTTTTTTCATTCCTAATTCCTAATTCCTAATTCCTCATTTCTAATTGCATTAATCGGCGGGACGAGTGCCGCTCTTGCCGGTGAACTTGTGATAGCTGCCGCCCTTGCGACGATTGACCAGCTCCGCGAAAAGATCTTCGGGCTTAATGCCGTGCCACGCCAACAAAACCAGGCAGTGATACCAAAGGTCGCCCATCTCATAAATAATTTGTTCGACGTTATTGTTTTTCGAGGCGATAATCGTTTCGACGGCCTCTTCGCCGACTTTCTTTAAAATTTTGTCATGCCCCATGTCGAAAAGATAATTCGTGTAGGAGCCTTCGACGGGGTGGCGTTGGCGGTCTTTGATGACGGAATAAAGTTCGTAGAGGACGAGCGACAAATCTTCGGGCGGTTGGTCGACGACGGCGGGAAGATTTTTATTTTCGTCGAGCCTGCGCCCGCTGAAGCACGAATAAGTTCCCGTGTGGCAAGCGACGCCCGTTTGATGAACTTTGACCAGGAGCGCGTCGCCGTCGCAGTCGTAGTAAAGAGCTTTGACTTGCTGGACGTTGCCGCTGGTTTCGCCCTTCTTCCAAAGAGTTTTTCTTGAGCGGCTGTAAAAATGCGTGTAGCCCGTTTCAATCGTTTTCTTGAGCGATTCTTCGTTCATGTA
>CAMJQS010000132.1 GCA_946408105.1 uncultured Selenomonadales bacterium
TGACGAACAGGAGCGGCGCAGCGTTCAAGTTGATGTTCGTTATGCCGAATACGCAATCGACGACGAATGATAAAAAAAAATCCCTCGCAAGTGCGGGGGAAATTTTTTTTAGAAATATTTAACTTCGTCGCGCAAAAAGCCCAGCTCGTAAATTTGCGGCAAAAGTTTTGTCGACAGCGCGTCCAAATTTATTTTCGCGTCCAGAGCGTTGCGCACTTGATACCAGCCCGCGTCCCAAGCTTCAATCTTCCAACGCCGCACGTCCAATCGCTCAAGCTCCGCGAAAAATTTTTTATAAATCTCTCGTGCCGCAGATAAAATTTCTCGCGCCTCCGTCGAAAAATTTTCGCGATGATTTTTTATCCACAAAGCCGCGAATCGGTCTTGCGTCGCCCGCGCAATTTGCATTCGGATTTCGGGCGAAGTGCACGCCCAACTTTTTATCTCCGACAACGCGAACGGGAAAAAATTATTTTTTATTCGATAGACTTCGCCCTCGTATTCCACGTTGCACAGGCTCGTTGTCTGATTCGACGGCGCGAACAAACTCCAAACAACCGCGTCCGAAATAAATTCCGCCGATAATTTTTTCGTCGGCTGCATGAACTGGTCGCGGTTATTCAGCCAAGTTAATTTCGGAATCAAATGCACCGCGTGCATTATCATATATTGCTCGAAATTTTCTTCCGTCACGGACATTCCGCCTGCCGTTCCATACGGCGCAGATAAAAACGACGTATAATTTTGATGAAGAAAATCATTCCAGCATAAAAACGACGCCAAAAAATTTTCGGGAATTCTGTCGCAAGAAATTTTTTTGTTGAAAGCAAAATTTAATGCGCCTGACATCGGCGGAAATTTTTTTACGTTACGAGGACGATTAACCCACTTGTTTAAAAAATTTTCGCTTCGCGCGAGACGAAAAGTTTTCTCCGCAATTTTTTCGACGGACTCGTTGTAAACGTCCAAAGAAATTTCTTGAAGCTCAAGAGAAATTTTTTCCGCCAAGTTCCAAATAAAAAAACCGACAGGCCATTGTCCTTTGCAACCTTGAAAAACTTTTGAATTAAAAACAAAGCCGCGTTCAAATTTGTAAGAAAAAATTTTGTCGCGAAATTTTTGGTCGTTATTCGAGGAAATGTATTTGATTTTTGAAAATACTCCGAGCCAAACTTGACGGTTTGCAAAATCTTTGTTGATTCGATATAAAAATTGTGATGTAAGTTCGCGGCTGACTTCGCCCAAATTTTCTTCCGTCATAAGTTTTTGAATTGCAGTCATCGACACGCCATCTTTGTTTTGTCGGTTCGGGTCGCGCTCAAAGTTGCTGGCGGTGGCGTAGGGCGGATTGATGTAGACAATCCATTTTATTTCGGGGTTGTTCAAGTCGGCGCGGAGGTTTTCGGGCAATTTGTTTTCGTCGTCGTTGAGGAAGTCGTATTGGAAGACGGCGGCGGCCTCACGGAAAAAACTTTTGCAATAGTCGGCGTCGTCTTGCAGCAACGTGGAAATGTAGCAATGCTTGAGGACTTCGGGCGGGAAATTGAATTCGAGGTTGCCTGTGCCCGCCGCCATGTCCCACAGGCGAAAATTTTTATCTTTCCACCACTCGCCGAGCGTGCGCTTCAAATAATCGAAGGCTTTATCGGCAAAAGGTTGCGGCGTGTAAAATTCTCCCGTGCGTCGCCGCAAATTTTCTTCGGTGATTCTGTCCATCCTCTTGCGAATGGCGATGATGTCGTCGGCGGTTTGAATTTTTTCGTAGAAGTCCCAGAAGGCGTGATATTTTTTCGGCGCGATAAATTTTTCGACGCGCTCGCCGCCGGTCATGCGGAAGAGAACGCTGTTGCTCAAGTCTTCGGACTTTCCCTGCTCGATGTCGGTGATAAAATATTCGGAAGCTTTTCTGCCGTTGGCGACGGACGAGCCGAAAAGTTTCAGCCAATAGAAAAATATTTGGTCAAAATTTTTTGCGGTGATTTTTTTCGCGGCGAAAGATTTTTTGTCGAGCGTGTTGTTAAGGAGCGTGGCAAAGGCGATTTCTTCTTGGACGGCGGAAAAATCAAAGACGCGCGCATTGAGCACGGCGTTTGCTTCGGCCAGCGCGGCGACAAGTTTTTTGCACGGCGACGACGGAGCCAAATCCCAATCGTAAAAATTTTCGTCGTCGTAAAAGTCGGCAAAAGTTTCAGTCGGGAAGAGCGCGGCAGAATTTTTCGTGACGACGCAAATATTTTGGCTGAGCGGACGGAAATCGGAGCCGAACTTGAGGCGTCGAACGTAATAAAGAGTTTGCGCGACGATTTTTGCCAAGACTTGAGGATTTGAAAGGTTTGAATCAAATTTGAACTCGAAAAGAATTTGCGGCGTGTACAGGTCGATAAAATTTTTCGCGGAGAGTTTGAGCTTAAAAAATTTCGCGAAAAAATTTTTGAGTTCTTCCTCGTTTTCGGCCTCGGATAAAATTTGGAAAAGTTTTTTCTTCATAAGACACCTCCCGCGCAAAAAAATTAGGCGGCTCGGAAAAATTTCCTGCCGCCCGCCGCGCGAAAAATTATAATTCAATTTCGGCTTGCACTTCGGCGATGGATTTGTCGTCGGGAAAAATTTTTGCGCTGACAATTTCTTCGACGTCGGTCGTCGCCGCGTGATAAACAATTTTTTGGATTAGGCGGCGAATCGGTTCTGTTTTGCAATAAAAAAAATCGGCGCGGAGGTTTTAATCTCTCGCACCGATTTTAATTTTTATACGACGTTATTCTGTTAGGGATGTCATGCGTTCGAGCGGCGTGCTCAAATCCATGTGGCCGGAAAGAGTTTCGATTTCTTTTCCGTCGACCAAAAATTTCACGCGCTTAACTTCGGGGAAATTTGTCAGCGTGTCGACGATTGAACCGATTAAAAATTCTTCGCCCGTCGAGCCGCCGACAAAACCTTTCAAAATGCTTCCGTCGAAGTCGACAGTCGCCAGCCCGTCTCTAACCGTCACGTTTCTGATTCGCGCGTTCGTCGGAAAAATTTTCGTCAAGTTTTCTTCGTCGGGCTCTTCCTTCAAAGCTTCGACGGCAGCAACGTATTTATTAACCGAATCGTCGACGAGGATTTCGCGTTCCACTTCGACGAGCCTCATGCCCGAATCGTCGGGATAATAAACTTTAACGTTGAGCGCGTGCTCGGTCTTTTCGTTTCGCGCGGGTTTATTTTCCGTCGGCTTAACTTGAGCGTCGGGCGCGGGCTGTTTGGTTTCGGGTTTGGTTTCGGGCTTGGCGTCGGGTTTGGCTTGAACGGGTTTGGCAGGAGGCTCGGCGGGCGGCTCTTCGGTCGGAGGTTTTTCACAGCCCGCCGTAAACAGAAGCAGCGCGAGCATTGCCGGCACTAAAAATTTTTTCACGATTAATCAAATCCTCCTTGATTGAAATAACGATTGACGGCATTGGTTATTGCCTGCGCAAGTTTCTGTTGATAATCTTCGCTTGCCAATAATTTTTCTTCGCGCGGGTTGGTGATGAATCCCAACTCGATGAGCGACGCGGGGCATTGCGAATGGGTCATGACATAAAATCTTGCCGCCTTAACGCCACGATTGTTGAGCCCGCCGAGTCGTTCGAGTTCCTCGTTTAAAAGTCGGGCGAGGCGTGCGCCTTTGACGGCGGTGGGCGCGTGATAAGTTTCCATGCCGTTTGCTTTGCCGTTCGAGAAGGCGTTGCAGT
>CAMJQS010000133.1 GCA_946408105.1 uncultured Selenomonadales bacterium
CGATAATCGACGCGCCCATTGCCTCAAGAATCACGGCGGCCGACTGCGGGTCTGTGCCCGTGACGGTTCGCCCGTCCTCCGAGTACGACAGCTGACAAATTATCGGCAGGTTGCAAGCGTCCTTCGCCGCCAGAAGTGCCGCGCGCATTTCTTGAATGTCAATGCACGTTTCGATTATCAAAAAATCTGCGCCCGCCTCCGCCAAAGCCGACGACTGCTCGAAAAAAATTTTGTACGCCTCGTCGAAAGTCAAATCTCCGAGCGGCGCGATAAATTTTCCCGTCGGGCCGATTGAGCCCGCGACTTTTGCTTGAGCTTGAGCAGCAGCCTTGGCGATTTTCACGGCGGCGAAATTTAATTCGCGGACTCGACCTTCCAAGCCGTAATGCGCAAGCTTGAGACTCGACGCGCCAAAAGTGTTCGTCTCGACAATCGTCGCGCCCGCCTCGATATACGCGCGGTGAATTTTTTTCACGACGTCTGGAGCGTCGACGTTCATCAGTTCGGGGCACGCGCCCGCCTTCAAGCCGCCCGCCTGAAGCATCGTTCCCATTGCTCCGTCAAAAATTTCTATCATAATCTTCCTCCAAATTTTTTTGGGAACTTTTCGCTAAGCCGAAAAATTTTCCTGCGTTATGATATAATTAATTAGGTTACAGGCGTCAGGTATCAGGGGTCAGCAAAAATCCTGAAAACCAAAACCTGAAACCTGAAACCTGAAACCTGAACAGGAGATGAGAGCGTGACGAAAATTATTCAGAGCGTGAAAGTTTCGGAAGAGAATCAAAAAATTTTTGGCGACGCCGACAGCTTGAAAAATTTTTTGCTGAACTGCGACGCCGAACGCGCCGGCCTCGACCCTTACGACGAAAATATTTTGCACGACCCGAACCGCGGCCACTGGGATTTGTGGGACTTCGACAGCGAAGGCGGCAACGAAATTCCCGTGGAAAATTTTGTGGCGCGCAACCCCGCCTCCGACGTTTCAAGCGGGATTGTCGCAATCGACTTCGGCACGAGCCGAACCGTCGTCGTCTACGAAAACGAGCACTCGCAAATTCTTCCTTTGCAAGTCGGCAGCGGAACTTTTCGCCGCGGAATAAATTTTTCCGCGAACTACGAAAACCCGACGGTCATTCAGTTCATCGACATTGAAAATTTTTTGACGGCTTACTATTGGCGCGACGGGCGGCCGTTCACGAAATGGAGCGACGTAAAAGTTTCTCACGCGGCGTTTGAAAATATGATTGAGGGCGGCTCCGAAAAATTTTATTCCTTCCTTACCGATTTAAAATATTGGTGCGGCTCGAAAACTCAATTCATGTTGCGCGACGAAAAAAAATTTATCACGCAGCTTGCGCCGTTCGAGGAGCTGGCCGACGACGAAATTAATCCGCTGGAAATTTACGCTTACTACCTCGGACTGTTCATCAACAACATGCAGCAGGAGAAACACATTTTCTTAAAATATATTTTGTCGTTCCCCGTGACGTACGATAAAACGATTCGGGAAAAAATGCGGCTGTGTTTCGAGCGCGGAATAAAAAAATCTTTGCCGACGGCTTTACTGTCGAACGAGACGGCGATGAAAAAATTTTCCGTGCGAGAGGGCGCGAGCGAGGCGGCGGCCTACGCAATAACCGCTTTGCAAGAATACGGCTTCGACCCGTCGGGCGAGGAAGAAATTTATTACGCGGTCTTCGACTTCGGCGGCGGCACGACCGATTTTGATTTCGGCTTCCTGCGCGAGGCGACGGGCGACCGCTACGATTATTTGCTTGTGCACTTCGGCGAGAACGGCGACCGAACTTTGGGCGGCGAAAATCTTTTGAAACTTTTGGCGTTTGAAATTTTCAAGGCGAACCACGAACGCTTGATGAACGTCGAGGGCGGCGGAAAAATTCCGTTCACGTGGGCGGCCGACAAAAAAAGTTTCGCGGGCTCCGAGGCTCTGATAAAAGATTCGCAGGAGGCGCACGCGAACATGTACGCGCTTGTCGAAAAACTTCGTCCCGTGTGGGAGGCTCCCGACTCCGAGGCGGCGCAAGAAATTTCTGCGGGCGGTTTCGTCGAAGTAAATCTTTTCCGCGACGACGGACGCCTTATAAAAAATTTCAGCTTGGACGCGGGCGGCGTCGACTTACAAAAAATTTTGCGCGAACGAATCAAAGTCGGCATAAATAATTTTTTCATCTCCATGAAGGAAGCTTTCGAGAAGGCCGGCAAAAATTCTCTGCGCAAGATAAAACCGCTGCGCGAGCTGGACGAAATTTCAATTTTCCTTGCGGGCAACTCGTCGAAATCAAAATTGGTAAATGAACTTTTTGCGGAATACATTTCGCCCGCCGAAGACACGCGCCTGGCCGACGATGAAAATCCTTTTGTCAACGGACGGCTCAAGAACGGTTACGAGCTCAAAGAAAATTTTTTCATGCAGAGCGGCAGCATTTACAAACGCGACGACAAAGGCCTGGAGGTTTGGCTCGGCGACATGGACAACCGCGACGACCAAATTGTTTTGAGCGAAACCGTTAAAAAAATTCCGACTACCCGCGACGGCGAAAAGTCACCCGCAGATATTTTGTTCGGCTTCCGCGGGCGTGCTCCGCGATTCAAAATTTATCCCGCGCTGGGCACCGACTCCGCTCACGAAATTCAAAAGGCGCGCGGCATTGAAATTCACGAAGACTTAACCGCGCCGACCGGCAAGACGGGCGTGGCGTTCGGTTTGCTGTTGAGCAGAGCGGGCGGCCTCGTCCAAACAAAACACATCACGCCCGACGCCTCCAAGACGCCTTTCGGTTTTTACATCGGCCGAAACAAGAAGCGCAAGTTCAAAACCGTCATCGACCGCACGACAAAGTTCGACGTGTGGTATCCGTTCATCGACGCGGGCGACGCCTTCGACCTTTTTTACACCAGCCTGCCCGAAGCCGTTTCAAATCAAATGAGCATTCAAAAAGCAAAACGAATCACGATTAACATTGACACGCCCGACGAAGACGCGACAGTTTTTATTCGCGCCGTGAAGTCCAACGTTATCGAATACAAAATCGCGCACGCCGAGGACGACCTCAACGACGAAAATCCTCCCGCGCAAATCGAATTGAATTGAGCAAAAAAAAATCCTCCGCCCGTTCGAGTGGAGGATAAAATTTTTTTTCGTCGAGTTTTAATCGTTGAAAAGTTCGGTGGAAAGATAACGGTCGCCGGTGTCGGGAAGGAGCACGACGAAATTTTTTCCAAAAAAATCTTCGCGCTCGGCAGTTTCAATCATCGCTTTGGTCACTTTGTCTTTAATTTTTCCAACGCAAAAGCCGCGCTCCGAATCGGAACGCGGCTTGAAATTTCTGTTTATGGCGGAGGGGGTGGGATTCGAACCCACGGTGGCTTGTGACCACACTTGATTTCGAGTCAAGCACCTTCAACCGCTCGGACACTCCTCCGCAACGCGTGCAATGTTATCACGCGGGAAAAATTCTGTCAAGATTTATTTGCCGAAGTAACGTTTCAGCAGACCCGCGAAAGCTTTGCCGTGACGGGCTTCATCGCGTGCCATCTCGTGAACGGTGTCGTGAATTGCGTCGAGGTTGAGAGCCTTGGCGCGTTTTGCCAAATCGGTCTTGCCGGCGGTTGCGCCGTTCTCGGCCTCTACGCGCATTTTCAAATTCTTCTCGGTGCTGTCCGTGAGAA
>CAMJQS010000134.1 GCA_946408105.1 uncultured Selenomonadales bacterium
TCAGCGCAAGCCGCGGTTATGCTTTGGTCGCGACACAAAATCAGGCGCAACAACTCGAACTGGAAAACGAACGGCTCCGCGTGGAAATCGCGCAGCTCAAATCGCCGCAGAGGATAAAGCAAATTGCCGAAGACGAACTGGGAATGATCGTCCCGCGCAAAATGTATTTCTCTCACGACAGATGAAAACAAAAAACTCCTTCGTACCGATTGGCGTGAGGGAGTTTTTCTTTGCAAAAAAATTTTTATTTGCGGCGGGCTTTGTAGGGCGTGAAGTCCTCAAGCTTCATGGCTTTGGTGTTGCCTTTCATGTCCGCCAAAATAATTTCTTGGACGTTGAACTCCAGCAAAAATTTGTAGCAGTTTTCGTCGGGCATGTAGGTGCCGTCGATGTCGGCGACGACCGAAATAGCGTCGAACTCGCGTTTGCCATCGGAAATTGCTTTGGCCATGACGACGACCTCGGCGGGCAATTTGTATTCGGGGACAACGCTGTCAATCGCGCAGCCGCTGTAAAGCGTGCCGTCCGACGCCAAAAGACACGCGCCCGTTGCTAAAGAGCCGTGCTCGACGTAGGCGTTGCGAATCGCGTCCATTGCCGTCCGAACAATCGTATCCATAATATCGTAATTCATTTAAATCCCTCCAAAAATTTTTACGGTTGTAATCAGAGGCCGCCAAGGACGGCGGCCTGCCCGCGCAGAAGACGTGATGTCTTCTCAGCGGGCAACATTCGGCTGCGGGTAGGCTTAACGTTGGAACGATTATGACTAACGCCCCCGCGAGGTGTCTTTTCTTTTTGCTACTTTTTCTTTGGACACGCAAAGAAAAAGTAGATCCTAAACACAAAAAATTATTAAACGATTCAATCGAAGCGACGCGCTCCTCAACTCACGTCGACGCTTATCACGCCGTCAATCCTTTTAACCGCGTCCAAGACGATTACATTTTTCAAGGCGCGGTGATTGTAAACTTCCATTTCGATAATCAGCGTGTCGGTCGTGTCGTCGTTCGCTTTAACTTTGACGTCGCGAATCTTCAGCTGCAAATCGTCAATGCACGAGCTGATATGCATGAGCTGCCCCGGCTTGTCTTTCGTGCGGATTGTTATCAGCAAATTTTTTTCGTGCATAACCCATTCGTCGATGCGAGAGAACGTGCCCAGCGTCGCGAAGATTAAAGCCGTGGTGAACAACGCGCCCGAATAATAGCCCGCGCCGACCGCCAACCCGACGCCCGACACCACCCAAAGACTTGCCGCCGTCGTCAAGCCCGTGACGGTTAAGCCTTCCTTCATGATTGCGCCCGCGCCGAGAAAACCTATGCCGCTGACAACCTGCGCCGCCAATCGTGCCGGGTCTGCGTTCGTGCGTCCTTCAACGTGGAAATAAAGTGCCTCGCTCAAAACCATAATCAAGCACGAGCCCAGGCAAACCAAAACATTCGTCCGCAAGCCCGCAGATTTTCTTCGACTCTGCCGCTCGTAACCGATTATCCCGCCCAGCACGCACGCCAAGGTTAATCTCAAAAATAATTCCCACTCCGAAACCAAATTTACACCACCCGTTGATTCGTCCAATCACTTTTAACCAAGTTGGCGTTGAAATAATTTTTGTCGCCGGAAACTTCTTTTGTAACCCAATCGGGCAAGGCGACGGCTTCGTCGGGCGAAGTCAATTCGACCTCCGCCAAAATCAAGCCCGCGTGTCTTCCCGCAAAAAAATCAATCTCCCAGACGTGCCCGCCGTACGGAACCTTGCGCCGATATTTTTTTAAAACGTTCCGTCCGCAAAGTTTCAAAAGTTCTTCGGCATCGCTCATCGGTATTTCGTATTCAAATTCTTGCCGAGAAATTCCTTTCGTCGAAGATTTTATCGTAAGAAAGGCGCGCGTGTCCGTCAGCCGCACGCGAACCGTCGGCCGCCGCGAAAGATACCCTTGCGAAATTTTTTCCTCGCTGAAAAAGTTCAGCCCGCGAAGTTTGCGCTTGTCGACCAAAAATTTCCGCTCAATCTCAAGTGCCAAGTCCAACACCTCAAAATTTCTTTTCGATAAGCCGCCGTTTTTCCCTGCTTGCCGAAATTTTTATTCAAGAAGGATTCGCCAAATCTTTCAGCGTGATTCCGAAAAAAAAATCGTGCGTTATCTGATTAAAATTTTTCCACATCGGCAAGGTCTTGCAAAAATTTTTTCTTTCACACGGCGCGCAGTCGACTTGCAAGCAGGAAACGACCGCGAGCGTTCCTTCTGTGACTTCCAAAATTTCTCCGACGGAATAATCTTCGGGCTTCCGCGTGAGCTGATAGCCGCCGCCCTTGCCGCGCAAACCTTTGAGAAAATTTTTTTGCACCAGCGACTTCAAAATAATTTCCAAATATTTTTTCGATATGCCCTGGCGAGTTGCAATTTCATCGAGCGGCACAAATTTTTCGGGCTCTTGTTCCGCAAGGTCAATCATCAAGCGCAAAGCGTATCTTCCTTTTGTTGAAATCAATTTTTCTACCTCCGTTTCTTTAAAATTTATTATGACGCGTGCAAGACAAAAAGTCAATTACCTATTGACAGAATAGGTTATTGGTTGTATCCTTGCGTCAATTTGAATTAAGGAGGCCAACGACTTGAAAAAAATTTATAACAGCGTCACGGAACTTATCGGCAATACTCCGTTGCTCGACGCGAAAAATTTTTCGGCGAAGGTCGGCTTCAAAGGTCGTCTTTTGGTCAAGCTGGAATATTTCAATCCTGCAGGCTCCGTCAAAGACAGAGTGGCCAAAGCGATGATTGAAACTGCCGAGCGCGAAGGAAAGCTTAAAGCCGGTTCAGTTATCATTGAACCGACGAGCGGCAACACCGGCATCGGCCTTGCGAGTTTTGCGGCGGCCAAAGGTTATCGCGCGATTTTCACCATGCCCGAAACCATGAGCGTCGAACGCCGCCAACTGCTCAAAGCTTACGGCGCGGAAATTGTTTTGACCGAGGGCGCACGCGGCATGAAAGGCGCGATTGCCAAAGCCGAGGAACTTGCAAAAGAAATTCCGAACGCGTTCATTCCGTCGCAGTTCACAAATCCCGCGAACCCCGCCGCACACTTTGAGACGACGGGCGCAGAAATTTGGAACGACACGGACGGCGCGGTTGATGTTTTTGTCGCAGGCGTGGGCACGGGCGGCACGTTGAGCGGCGTCGGAAAATTTTTGAAGTCGCAAAATCCTTCCGTCAAAGTCGTGGCCGTCGAGCCGAAAACTTCGCCCGTCCTGTCTGAAGGAAAATCGGGCGCACACAAAATTCAAGGAATCGGTGCGGGCTTCGTCCCCGAAACTTTGGACACGAAAATTTATGATGAAGTTGTTCCCGTCGCCAACGAAGACGCTTTCAAGTTCGCAAGAGAATTTGCGCGGGCGGAAGGAATTTTGGTCGGAATATCTTCGGGCGCGGCATTGGCGGCGGCCGTCGAACTTTCCAAGCGCGAAGACTTCGCGGGAAAAAATTTCGTCGTGCTCCTTCCCGACACCGGCGACCGTTATCTTTCCACAGAACTTTTCAGTTAAAAAATTTTTGGAGGAATCATCATGAGCGAACGCAAATATAAATTTGAAACTCTTCAGTTGCACGTCGGACAAGAGCAGGCCGACCCCGTCACCGACGCGCGCGCCGTCCCGATTTATCAGACGACTTCTTACG
>CAMJQS010000135.1 GCA_946408105.1 uncultured Selenomonadales bacterium
TCCGCCGTCGCAATGTTTTCTTGCACGTTAAACAAGTTCAAGGTATACGGTCGAAAGTTTGTTTGTTCATAAAGGCTTACGTCCAGCTTAAATTCCGTGTTCCACTTGTGTGCCAGCCTTCGTCCCGCGGCGTACATAAAAAGCTGATTGCCGATGCCGCCGCCGATAAATGAAATTATCAATCAAATCTCCTCCCGGCAAATAATTTTATCCTCGACGGTGATGTCTTTGCCGAGCTGCACTTCGATAATTTTCAGCGGCTCGTCGGCAATTACCGTGTGCTTGACGCCGCAAGGAATTTTTATCACGTCGCCCGCGCGAACAAATTTTTCGTCGCCGTCAATGATAACTCTGCCCGCGCCCGAAATAAAATTCCAAACCTCGTCGCGGTGTTCGTGGCTGTGATATTTCATGCGGCTGCCGCGATTCAAAGTTACCTTGACGGTCAAGCTTTCTTCTTCCACGTCAATGATTTTGAAACTGCCCCAAGATTTTTCCGCGAAACGAATTTGCCTGTCCAAATTTTCGACGAACGGCTTAATGTAACTCGACGCCGCCTTATCGGAAACCAAAATGCCTTCCGCGCCGGCGACAACCACCGCGTCTTTCAAGCCCATGCAAATTATCGGGACGTCGGAATTGTTTATGACGTGGAGATTTTCGCACGTCTTGTCCGATTGAACTTGCCCGATAAAATTTTCGTCGAGGACTTCGGTCAAAGTGTTCCACGTGCCGATGTCTTTCCACTCGCCGACGTAGCGAACAACTTTAATATTTTTTTCGTGTTCGACGACGGCGTAGTCAAAGCTGATGTTCGGCAGGTCGGAATAATTTTTTTGCAGTTCGTCATGCGCACGCGTGCCCAAAATTTTTTCCGCCTTGTCGAGGACGTAATCGAGCCTGCAAGAAAAAATTCCGCCGTTCCACAGGCCGCCCGCGTCGATAAATTTTTTCGCGTCGGCAAGATTCGGTTTCTCTTTGAACATTTTTACGCGGCTGATTTTTTCTTTCGCCTGCGGAATGATATAGCCATATTTTTCGCCGGGATAAGTCGGCTCAATGCCCATGAGGACGAGCGGCGCGTCGTCGGAAATTTCTTCGGCAAGCAAAGGGAACAGCTCAAAAAATTTGTCGTCGACGAACGGGTCGACGGGGCAGATTAAAATTTTTTCGTCCGCCGAAATTTTTTTCACGTCGTGAAGGTAAGCCGCCGCCAAAGCTATCGCGGGAAAAGTATTTCTTCGGCAAGGCTCCGTCGACAGCTCAAAATTTTCCGCGAGATATTTTTTCAGGAGCGGCACTTGCTTTTTGGCCGCCGCGATTGTTATCGACGAGTTTTCGTTTGTGCGACGAATTTGTTTCAAGACGCGCTGCAACATCGATTCGCCGCCGCCGAAAATTTTTAAAAATTGTTTCGAGCGCAAATCGTTCGACAGCGGCCAAAGCCTTTGACCGCTTCCGCCCGAAAGTAAAATTATCTGCATGATGTCTCCTTAAAATTATTTTCTTGCCGTGACGTTCAAGCTCATCAATCGCCCGTGCTCAAAGTCCATGTGCGGCAGATACGCGCGGCTGAAGTCGTCATAATTCGGCGGCAAAAATTCGCGCCAATCGTAACGTTCAACTTCACGGAAGCCGACGCCCTTCAACAGCGCGGACAATCTTTTGAAGTCGTAAGCTTGATAATGGAAATTGTATTTATAATTTTGTCCGCCGTAAAGCAAACCCATGATAAGCTCCAAATTTTTTGACGACAAATATTCTTCGACAATCGCTTCGAAATTCGGCACGGCAATCCTCAAGACACCGCCGACTTTCAAAACGCGATGCCATTCTCTTAGACACCCCCCCCCCCGAATCATTTCAGCGCGAGTGAAATGCTCCAAGACGTGGCACGCGTAAATTTCTTCAAGCGAATTGTCCGCGAACATGTTCAGCTTGTCGAGTTTGTCCGTGACGTAATCGACGTGCGGAAATTTTCGGGCGTCAAGGTGTTTCCAGCCGGGCAAAAATCTTTCGCCGCAACCTATGTGAAGTTTCATTTCTCAATCTCCTTCCGCAAAAATTCATGAACGCAATTAATGATTTTATCGAGTTGCGCCCTTTGCAGGCCGTGATGACAGCCCACATAAAATCCGCAATGATTAATCCGGTCGGCGACGGGATAATTTTTTTCAATGTCACCAAAAAGTTTTTTGTAAATCGGCTGATTCAAAAGCGGCATCATCGGGCGCGTTTCGATATTATTTTTTTCCAGCCAACGAGTAATGTCTTTGCGAGTGAACGGCGCATTTTTCTTGACGACGAGCGGATACATCATGAACGAGTGGTCGACGTATTCGGGATAGGCAGGCAGTTGGAAAAAGTTTTGAACGTCCTGTAAATTTTCCGTGAGATACGCGGCATTAGCTTTGCGCGTGTTCATTATAAAATCTTTGTTTTCAAGTTGGTCTAAGCCGATAACGCCTTCAAATTCTCCAATCCTGTAGCTGTAGCCGAGTCGGAGAAAAGTGAATCGCTTGTCGGTCGTCGTCTGCATACGCAGCGGACAAACTTTTTTGGGATTGGAAGCGACGCATTCTTCGCAAGTGCAGGCGCGCCCGTGAGCAATAAGCGAACGAGAAATTTCCATAAGCTCGCGGTCGTTTGTCGTGATGATTCCTCCGACGCCCGTCGTTATCGTGTGAGCGACGTAAGTGCTGAAGCCCGAAATTTCACCGAAACTGCCGACGGGTTGATTTTTGTAAGTGGCAAAGTGAGCCTCCGCACAATCTTCAATAATTTTAAGATTATATTTCTTCGCAAGAGCGACTATCGGTTCCATCTCGCAAGGTTGTCCGAAAAGATGAACGGGCATTATCGCGACGGTGTCGCCGTCAATTTTTTCCTCGATAAGCGCGGGATTTATGTTGTAAGTTTTGGCGTCCACGTCGACAAAAACCGGCTCAAGCCCCGCGTGCAGGCAGGCGTTCGACGAGGCAATAAACGTCACGGCGGGCACGAGAACTTTTG
This sequence comes from uncultured Selenomonadales bacterium, assembly GCA_946408105.1. Lineage (GTDB taxonomy): Bacteria > Bacillota > Negativicutes > Selenomonadales > Selenomonadaceae > Quinella. Next base: position 3,013 of record CAMJQS010000135.1, read on the forward strand.
ATTTCGTTTTCCGGGCGAATTTTTCTTTTAAAGCCTCAAGCCCGACATGCAACGCCGAAGTCCCGCTGTTGAGTGCGATGCCGTATTTTTGCCCGTGCAGTTTGGCGAATTGTTTTTCAAACTCGTAAACCCGCGAACCTTGCGACAGGCGATTATCATCCAACATTTCTTGGACGCGGCGTTTGCCTGCCTCGCTGATAAAAGCCCAACCGATACCGATTTTGTTCCGCGTCTGATTGTCGACCTGTTCGCGATAAAATTCAACCGTTCGCCTTATGCCGTCCTCCAAACTCGTCTTCGGATACCGGCCGAATTTTTTCATGCGTTCAACGTCAGTCAGCTTGCGTTTCATGCCGGCGGGTTTGGTCAAGTCGTGTTTGAACGTTCCCTTGAAGCCGACGACCTTTGCGATAACAGAATAATAATCGTCAACAGAATAGTCGACGCCGAGTCCGACGTTCATAAGTTCGGGCAATTCGTCAAAGCGTTCGACGGCTTGCCAAATGCATTCCGCCAAATCGCCCGCGTACATGAATTCGCGCCTTGAGGTACCGTCTCCCCAAATTTCAATTTCGTCCTTCCCGCTCGCCACGGCCTGCACGACACGTTGAATTACCGCCGGCACCATGTGCGCCCTGTCGCCCGT
>CAMJQS010000136.1 GCA_946408105.1 uncultured Selenomonadales bacterium
CGGCGGCAAATCGCCCGTCACGGCAACTTTAATCGTGTCCGCGCCGTCAATTTTCGTTATCGGGACAACGGGCGGCTCCGCGCCTTCTTGCAATTCGGAAATGTATTGTTTTGCCAGTTTACTCAACGTTCCGTCGGCCGTCATCGCCTTAATCGCCTTGTTGAGTTCGTTTTGGAGAATCGTATCGCCTTTTCGCAACGCAAAGCAGAAAGAATCTTCCAAGTGGCGTTCGCTCGGCAAAATTTCTTTGTCGGCAGAGCGTTTAATCATGTAATCGGCGACGTTTTGATAAGTTGAGAGAATTTCAATCTGCCCCGATTCGAGCGCGAGCTGCATATCGTTCATCTTGTCGAAATATTTGTATTCCGCGCTGATACTTGCCTTCAACGGACGATACATTTTCTCCAATTTCTTCATCAGCTCGTTGTATTCCATTTCGCTGGCGTTCAAGTGGGAAATCACGCCGATTTTAGCCTTGCCGGTGTCTTTTGCAGGTTCGGAAGGTTTTTCGGAGCCGCCGCAGCCCGTAAGCAACAAAACAAACGCACAAATTGCCGCAAAAAATTTTTTCATCAAAATGAATCAGCCTCCCAAAAATTATTTCGTCGATTATAACACATTGCGCAAAAATTTTTAATTCCTAATTGAAAAAACCCTCCGACTTTTGCCGAAGGATTTTTTGTTGTCGAGACGATTTTTAGCTTACCAATCCCAATCTTTTCGTTCAAGATTCTTTCCGATGACACTTTCAGCATGTGCCCACGCTTGCGATTGAGAAATTTCTTTGCCGTCGAGATGGTAAGAGTGACCGCCGAAAAGGGAACCTTCTTTGATTTCAATTCCGACGCTTGACCAAGCATCAGCAATTTTTCCCGGGGTAACCATAGCCCAATTATTGCGTTCGGGTTGGCTGTCGGTGCCGCGCAACAACACGTTGAGGAAGCGGCTGTCGTCTGCAAGTTGGTGTCTGTCCCATAATCCGCCTGCGACCTGTTCGAGTTCCTCGTCGCTCAACTTTTCGAGTTCGTCATTGATTTTTTTAAAGGCTTCTTCGCGTTTCGCCATGTTATCGACATCCAAAGTGTTTCTTGTTTCTTATACGCAGGAGTTCTGATTTCGTTAAACACTTTAGCAAAAAAATTTTTCGCCGTCAATCAGCGCGCTTCACATTGTCGCCGTAAATCGTTTTGAACTCGTCGCGCATGGAAATCGGGTTCCAGCCGCGCTTGAGAGCCAAAGCCGTGTCGCTTTTCGCGCGCGTGGGGTTGCCGAGTTCGCGGGTCGTGTCGTCGCAGATAACAAAGAAGCTCATCGAGCGATATTTATTGTCTTGCAGCGTGTATTCGAGCATTCCGCTGTCGCCCGACGAATTCCCGAAGGCAAGCACGGGTTTTTTGCCGATTTGGTTTATAATGGAAAAGATTTTAACCGTTTTAAGATTTGGGACAAAATTTTTGCCGGAAATAATGATTTTTTCTTTGTTACGGTCATAAAAATGATTTTCGGGCGAATCTTTTTCCATTTTCGTCGACGTATAAACTATATCCGTACCCAAAATTCTATCAAATTGGATAGGAATGACGCCGTTTACGAGTTCGCGCGTGGTTGAGACGCCGCAGCCGGTGTTTATGTAGACGTTGAAGCCGTTATTTGTCAGATACGACATAATTTCTACCATCGGCAGGTAAAAAGCCTCGCCGCGCTTCAAATTCGTCAGGCCGGTCTCGTAAGTGTTCATGAATTTGCGGACGTAAGCGCGATATTCTTCGTCAGTCATGCCGGAATAGACCGCAGAAAGCCCTTCGAGATACATTTTGTTTTCGGCAGGCGTCAATTTTTGTTTAGCGTAGATTTTCGGCTGAATTTTCTTGGCGAAGTTGATCCATTTCTTCGGCGCGGTGTAATTCGGGTCATTTAAGACGCGCTCAAAGAACATCATCTCTTGAAAATAAAGCGGAGCGGTCTCGCAGTAAAAAGTTCCGTCCATGTCGAAAGTCGCGATTCTGTCTTCGGGCAGAATGTAATTCGCGCTGAAAGGATTGGTCACGTCCTCGACGAACTCGACGATTTTTTGTTTGGTCGGCGAATCTTCGTTCCAATATTTGAAATCGGACGCTTTTTCGACGTGAATGGCGGCAATTTCTTCGCGGGAGGCGGCTTCGGACACGCCGAACGAACCGAGTGCGATTAATCCCGCCGTCAACGCCGCTAAAATTTTTTTCTTCATGATAAAACCTCCTTAAAACATTTCTGCGCGATTATAACACAGCGCAAAAAAAAAATCTGCCGCTGAGGCAGAAGAAAAAATTTTTTAGCCGATGTCGACGGAGTGAACGACTTTGTAGCCGCGTTCGTCGAGAATTTTTTTTACTTCTTCCAGCTCGGCGTTTTCGTCCAGGCGCACGACAAGTTCGTAACGATTATTTTTGTGGCGGCAAGTGATAAAGCTGTCGATATTAATTCCTTTGTCCGCGAAAATTTTTGTGATGTCCGCAATGACACCGACTTTGTTGTCGACTTCCAAAGTCAAACGAGTTTTGCCGCCGATAAGCCCCATGACTTTTATAAAAGTTTTTAAAATATCTGTCGCGGTGATGATTCCGACGACCGCGCCCACGTCCGAGACCACGGGCAGCCCGCCGACTTTGTTTTGATACATGATGAGCGCGGCCTCTTCGAGCGTTGCGCCTTCGTTGACGGTGATAACTTTTTCGTGCATGATGTCGCGCACGGAAATTTTATCGAGCAACGAACGAATTTCAAATTTGGAAAGAGTCGTGGCGGGCGAAGGTGCCACTCGCATGATGTCACGGTCGCTGAAGTAGCCGACGAGCTTTCCGTTGTCCACGACGAGCATTCTGTGGAATTTATGCTTCTTCATTAGCCTGTCCGCCTGTTGAATCGTCGCGTCGCTCGTCACGGACACAGGGTGCCTCGTCATTCTTGATGCAACAAACATTTTCATTCCTCCTCCTGCGGTTCAAGTAAAATTTTTATGTGTTCTTCGATTTGTTTTTCACTTACGACACGAATATCATCTTTCTTTGAATAAATCGCAAGCAAAAAGATTTTCTCGTCGATGACAACGTAATAAATGAGCCGGAAGCCGTGAGATTTTCCGACATTGGCGGAAGTGTTTGCGATTCGTACTTTATAAATTGCCGTACCTTCGGGAACATTAATGCCTTCAAGTCTGACACCGACCAAGTTGCCTTTTTCGAGTTCATCGGTCACGGTTTTTATATCGCCGTAGATTTTTTTGTATTTTTTCTTGCGGAGATAAAACTCAACATTGTCATTAAAGTTTCTTGTCGGTATTATTATCATTTTCTTCCTCCTGCTTGATTATTTCCTCGATGTGAGCGAAAAAATCCTCAAGCTTCGGTTCGGCAAGCAAACCCGCCTGCATCATTTTGACTTCAATCAACGAGCCGATAATCGACTGCTCGACTGAAATATAATCTTTTGTGGTTTCCATGTTGATAACCTCCCAAAAAAATTTTATCGGCGCGAATTCTTTTCAAAAAATTTTTTCAGTTCGTCGAAGGGCAAAGTTTTCAAGTGCGCCAATTTGTTTCGGGCTTCGCGATAAATTTCCAAATCGTCGGCGTCGAGCGGGTCGAGGAGCCACCGCCGCTGATTGAACTGCCCGTAAA
>CAMJQS010000137.1 GCA_946408105.1 uncultured Selenomonadales bacterium
ATTTTGAACAGCGACGAAATTTTTTTTGAGCGACGAACCGACAGCCAAACTTTTTCCGCGAAGGTCACGGCGACTTCGGGCGACGCAAAAAAAGTTCGCGACTTTAAAATTATCGACACGGCCGACGTGGCCGCCATGCCCGCGCGAATTGAAAATAATTTTTGGCGCGGAGAAAAAATTTTTTTCGCGTGGGAAGAATCTGTCCAAGTTGAACGGATTGTGATTTACGGCAACCCGCTCGACGAGGAGACCGCGAAAATTTCTCTGCGGCTTGAAATTGACAATGCGGCGAATTCTTCCGATAATGTAAAAAATTTTCGCGTGGAGCTTCCGAATCGCGGGCGGCCTCTCGTGATTGATACGGAAAAAATTTTCGTGGCGCGTGCAGAAATTTCTGTCGTCGACGCGGGAAAAAATTTTGGCCTGGCTGAAGTTGAATTCTTCGCGAACGCCGAACCGCTCAAAAAAATTCCGCCGTTCGTCAAGCTCACAATCAACGACAATTTTTTCTACAACTTTTCCGTGCCCTACGAGGTCGAAAAAATTTCTGTCGGGCTTTATCGTTTCCACGTCGACGCGCCCGTTAAAGTCACGGCGACGGCCGGCGACGAAAATATTTTGACGGAAGTTATCGAAGGCGACGAAGAATTGATTTTGAATCTCGGAGGCGCGACGGAAATTATTTTGACGGCGGAAGTTATCGGCTCGGACATTTACGACCGCGCAATCGTTCGGCGCGTCGGAGACTTGGCACAGATTCAGTTAAAGATTTGGCAGTGGTTGGACAAGTTGAGAATTCACAAGTTGAGGAACATATGAGCGTTTTAAAAATCAACGAGGAACTTTTTATCGGTTCGGGCGGACACCAGGCGGCGTACGTCCACCCGCTCGACCCGACGAAGTGCATAAAAATTCCGCACATGAAAGACGACGGCGACGTAAAAAAAGAAATGCGCTATCGTCGAATGTGCGCAAAAAAATTGGCGCGTTCAAAACTCGTGACGGAATTTTTCGGGACGGTCGAAACAAATTTGGGGCTCGGTTATGTCTTTGAGCGCGTTCTCGATTATGACGGCAAGACGAGCTTGGACATGAAAAAATTTTTGCCGACGACAAAGCCCGATAAAGAAACTCTCCAGCGAATCTGGACGATCTTGCTGAATTTTAAATCGGACTTCCTGCACGAGAACATTGCGATTGTCGACACGGATATAGAAAATTTTATGGTGCAGGAACACGCGCCCGGAGCGTTCCGCGTGCGAATCGTCGACAACATCGGCACGCCCGTTTTGATTCCGCTGGTCTATTGGTTCGACTTCGCGGCGGCGTGGAAGGCGAAACGTTATTGGAATAAAATCGTTGCGTGGCTGGCAGAAAATTATCCCGAAATAATTCCGCCGCAACTTGTCGAACAGCTCAAATCAAATTAACAAAAGGAGACGGTTTCCAATGAAAAAATTTTTTACGCTCGCGGCGTTTATCTTCGCCGTGATGATTTCGTCGTCGGCTCTTGCGGCGACTTGGACAGAAATTGAAACGGGAGATAAGACAACCAAAGTTTACGTCGACAAAAGTTCAATCAAACGCGGCGTTCACTGCGCGGCGTTGAACGTCGACAGGTCGGACGGCTTCAGCGCGAACATTAAATTGGAATTCATTATTTCCGACAAAGAAACGTTCACGATTATTAATACGATGGGCTTCTTTGAAGACAACGGCCTCAAGAAAAAATGCTACATCAACGAAATCGACGAGAACGGAAACCCCGTGCAAAATCCTTCGATTAAGCCGGAAGTTTCAGCCGCCGACGGGAGCGACGGAAAAATTTGGCCGACAGTTTACGAATACATTCAAAAAAATTTGCCGTGAAAATTTTTTGCGACGAAATAAATTGCGCCTCCTTTGCGGGAGGATTTTTTTTGTGTTAAAATTGCTTACGAAAAAATTCAAGGAGAAATGAATCATGCCGCTAAAATTTTTTCCGAAAATTTCTTTCGACTCGGCGATGTATTATGTCCTTTTGCTTTTGGCGTTGGCGGTGATGCTGTCGACGGCCGCAGCGAGTATCGCCGTGGGATTGGGCACGCTGTTTATAATCGTTTGGTCGGTGCGCCACAAAAAATTGCCGCCGTTCGATTCAAACATTTTGGAAGTGCTTGCGGTTTATCTCGTCTTCCAAATTTTTATCGCGGCGATGTCGTGGGAGCCGTGGAACAGTTTCCGCGAAGTCGTCGGCGAAGTGCACAGATTTTTCCCGCTGATTTTCGCGCTGACGTTCATAAAAAAGCGCGAACAACTTTGCGGCGTTTTAATCGCGTCGCTTGTCGCATTTTTAATCAACGACGCGGCCGGCATTTATCAATACGTCTTCAAAGGAGAGCCGCGCGCATTCGGCTTCAATCACACGCCGACGTTTTACGGGTCGTTCATGCTCATGCAGTTGCCGCTTTTGATTTACATGGCGCAACTTGAAATTTTGTCGACGCTGTGGAGAAGATTGGCGGCCTTCGCAGCGGTCTTGAGTTTGATTTGTCTCGTGCTGTCGATGACGCGCGGCGCGTGGCTGGCGTTGATTATGGTCGTGGCGGTTTTCGTCGTGCTGGAAAAAAGATTTCGTCTCTTGACCGCAAAAATCTGCGCGGGCTTGGCTGTGATATTTTTAATCGTCGCGCTTGCCTCCCCGCAAATTCAAGACAGGCTCACGACGATAACGAGCACGAAATTTCAGAGCAACACGGAAAGAATTTTGATGTGGAAGGCCGCGGCGGAAATTTTTCGCGACTACCCGATTTACGGCGTCGGACAAAAAATGTACGTCAACGCCTACAACAAATATTATATCGACATGGAAGCACGCGAACGCCCCGGCAAAATCGACGGCGAAGGTCACACTCATCCGCACAATAATTTTTTGCAGCGCGCCAGTGAAGGCGGCCTCCTCGGTTTGGCGTCGTTCGTCGGACTGTATGTTTATTTCTTCTGGAAATTTTTTAGTCAGTACAAGCGCGAAAAAAATTTTGCATTCGGCGCGGGCATGGCAGCGATTTTAATTCTTGCCGGTCTTCAACTTGAGGGCTTGACCGACACGAACATGAATCAAGTTCCGATTATGCGCGAATTTTGGTTGCTGGCGGGCACGTTGCTTGCCGCCGAAAATATTTTTAAGAGGTGAACGACTTTTGACGATAGACGAAAAAATTTTTGAGGCTCCCGAAGGCGAAGATTGGGTCGACGCACCTTTGAGCGCGGCGCGACGAGCGGCCTTGGAAAAATTCGCGGCGGAAAAACTCGACGTAAAATTTTCTCACATCGAAACGCTCGACGTGGCCTTAACGCACAAATCTTACGCGAACGAATTCGAGCCGCGCATAAAGTACAACGAGCGGCTGGAATTTTTGGGCGACGCGGTCTTGGGCTTGGCTTCGGCCACGTATCTTTTCAAACATTTCACGCACTTGAAGGAAGGCGAACTTACCAAAACTCGTTCGGGCATCGTTCGGCAGTCGACGCTCACGCGTCTTGCCAAAGAAATAAATTTAGGCGACTTACTTTTGTTGGGGCCGAGCGAATTGATGTGGGGTCGCGAGCGCGATTCAAATTTGGAGGACGCGCTGGAAGCTGTCATCGGCGCAATTTATTTCGACAAAGGCTGGG
>CAMJQS010000138.1 GCA_946408105.1 uncultured Selenomonadales bacterium
TCGAACTTTGGATTAGTCCTTGAAACCGTGCCGACGTTCTCATTCGCGGCGATGGATAAATCTTCCGACGTTACGGAAGTTACCGTGTCGTTGCTTCCCGTCAAACTTTGCAAGCGTGGGTTCGCCAAGTTGACAGCCGAAGTGTTTGCGTTCGCCGCTCCGTTCAAGGAATTTTCCGCGACACCGTATGAATCTTTGTTTTCGACAATGTAGCTGTCGTTGGTGAAATTCGCGAGGCTCGTCGCTCCGTCGCCGACCAAAATATAATCGTGAAAATCGGCGGCAATACATTCGGTCGCCGTGTTGCCCTGCGAAATAAAATTTTTCAGTGAATCGGAATAATCGTCCGCAAGATTCGTGTTTGCCGGCATGAAGCCGTCAATTTCCGAACTTACGAACGTTGCCGCGTCTTGATTCTGTTCAATGTAATTTTCCAGACGCCCGCTCAAAGAATCGGCGGCTGAAATGTTTTGCGTGCCGAGTTCGCTCAAGACGCTGTTGGCGGCTGAAGTGTCGACCGTGTTTTGAATCCTGTAAACGCCGAGCGTGTCGTTTGCATTTTTTTCGGCGATTGAGTTTTGATTTTTATAATCGGAAATGTCATCAGCCGCGAGACTTTCGGCGGCAGAATTTTTCGGAATGTAATCTTCCAAAGTTTCGTTGGCGGCTTCGGTCTCGGAAGAATTTGAATCGACAATGCCACCCAAGACCTTTGAAAGTTTTTGGGTCGCGCAACAGTTATTGCAAATGACGCGGCTCAAGCCGTTGTTGGCAGTCAACGCGGCCTCGTCGTTGCTCGGCAAAAAATTTTTCAGCGCAGTGTTTGTCCCGTCCGTTGAAGTGCCCAGCGAATTATAAATCGAATTCAACTTGCCGTCCGTGCTTGAAAGTTTATCGTTCAGCGCGGCCGCGAGACCGTCTTGATTATTGGCGGCGTTTTCGGCTGTCGACGAATAATCATCAGCCAAACCCGCCAACGAATTGTTCACGGCAACAGCGACGTTATGATTTTCTTGCGGGCTCGTGTAAATCAGCGCGTGCAGAGCGGACGTCGCGCGTTCTTGAGCTTCGCCGTTCAACTGGATGTGAAGTTTGCCCAGCGGCTGAAGTCCGCCCATGATTTCTTCAAACGACGGTTGAAGCACGCCCATTGCAAAGTTGTTGAGCGTTTTTGCGTTGGGAGCGAGGGCTTCGGCGTATTGGACGGCGTATCGTTGCAACTGCAATTCGTATTCTGTCGGCGTGTAGGTTGCCTCCGAGGAAGTCGTTTGACCTTTGAAGCGTTGCAAGTCGAATTCAAATTTATGCAGTGTCATCAGCCGTCACCTCCCACGTTATAAACCAAGTGTCTTTGCCGGCGGGCGAGGCTTGACCTTTTTGCCCGGTGTGCTTGTCCGTGCAAAAATATCTGTCGCCCAAATTTGTTTTTTCAATCCTGTCGATTTTGAAACCCGCCAGCCGAATGTACGGAAGAATCGGGCGAATGCAAATCGTGCCCGCAACTTTGTAGCCGCGATGTCGACTTAAATTTTCTGCCACGTCGCGCCAAAATTTAAATTCGCCGCACATTTGATTGACGATAATCATTTGCCCCGTGTCGACGATTTCGGCGAAACCTTTTTCGGGCAAATAAAAAAGTCCAAACTTTTCATCTCGTTTGAACTCTTCGTAATTTTTTTTATTGTAAAGCGCAATCCATTCTTCAAGTGTCCTGCTCATATTTCCACCACGTCCAAAATTATCGAGTTGAAAATTATTCCGCCGCTCGTGCCGCGTCCTTCGACGTCCAAAAATTTTTTCCGATAAACATTTCGATTTTGTGCCAAGACCGTTATTCGTGTCTCGTCGGGAATCAATCGCCGCTTTGTGTTTGAATTGCTCAAATCCACGACAACTTTTCCCGCCGAAATTTTTCCGTCCGTAAGCTCAAGGTCGAGCGGCGTGAAAGAAACCGTCGTATTTTTCAAAAGATAATCGTAGTGACTTATGCGCCGTCTGCACTGAAAATTCCACGTCAAAGCCTCGCCCGAATCCAAAAAAATTTCCTCGTCGAGTTTCGACACGCGGTCGGGCTTGATTACAAAAATTTCGTCGTCAATCGTGAGCACGTCCAAAATTTTTGAGTTGAACTGCCGCTTGAACCAACTTTGCCTCACGAGGTCGAAAACCAAAACGAATTCGCCGTTCAAAATCCAAACTTGATTTTTTTTCGGCACGTAACGGAGCAAAGAATTTTTCGGCACATTTTTTATTTCCGATTCAATCAGGACAGAAATATTTTGCGGCTTCGCGTTGCCGTAAACGTTCGACGCTTGAATATTTTGCACTTCGTTGCTTCCGAGGACGAAGACCGAATCAGCCACGGCGCACGCGCTCAATCGCCCGCCCAATTCCGCGTTGCTTGAAATTTCGACGAGCGACCACGCGGGGAATCCGATATTCAAACGATAGACGCGCCGATTATTTTTTATCAAAAGCACGCCGCCGAGCAAGCTGACCATGCCAATCACTTCGCCGCCGTCCTTGTAGCCGACTTCCAAAAATTTCGCGCTTGAATCGACGTTGGCATTTTCCGTCCAGTTCGTTTCGTCGCCCACGCCGCTCAAATATAAATTCTTCGCGTCCGCCACCAGCACTCTGCCCGCTTGAATGCAAACGCTTGAAGCCGTCGGCGAATTCAGCGTGATTAATTGCGTGCCGTTAAAATATTGGAGCTTTCCGTTGCTCGCGATTAAAAGCCCGTTTTCCCAGCTCGCGCAAATCGGATACAAGTCGCCGCTCAAAATTCCGAGCGAGTTGCTTATCGTGTTCGCGTCGAGGTCGTAGGCGTAAACTCTTTTGTCCTCGTCGACGAGCAAAAGTTTTCGGTTAATCTCGTCGTAAGCCGCCGCAAAAATATTCGGGAAGTTAAGCACGTCGACAGTCCCCGCAACCGTTTTTAACTTCCCCGTCGCGTGGTCTACTTCGACGTTCACGGCGCGCGCCAACTGATTGTCGGCAATGCCGTCGACGCTCGTGGAGGTATTGAGCCCGCCCGAAAAATCTGCGTGGACGATTTGAAATTGGTTTTCGTGTTTAACGCCGCGCTTCATTTCCAATATCCTTTCGTGATGATTCCCACCGGCGGCGGAATTAAAATCTGCTGAATTTGCGTCGCGATGTTCGCCATGAGCTGTGATTCTTGCGTCATGTCGTATTCGTTGCCCGCGCTCAATCGAATCGTCGCGTACTCAACCAAAAAGTCGTCGAACTCGGTCAAGAGCGGCGAATCGTCTTCCCACGTCAGTTCCGCGATATCGTCGACCGTGCGGATTTTGTAGGGCGTCGGCTCCGTCGGCGTCGGATAAAAATTAATCGTCTTCGCGCCCGTCAAATAAAATTCTTCGGGCTCGCCCGTGCGCTCGTAATCTTTGAAAATCGCGAACGCCATTTCCGTTTCCTCCAAAGCCTTGCCGCCCGCCGTCACGTTGATTATTTTCGTCGGGCGCGTTTCGAGGATAATTTTGTTTTCGCCCGCCGCCAATGTTCCTTCGACTTCAGACAACAGCAGAGCCGGACGCATTGACGCAATCAGCCGCCGAATAAATCTTATCCCGCAATTTATGCAGTCCAAAATTTCTTCGT
>CAMJQS010000139.1 GCA_946408105.1 uncultured Selenomonadales bacterium
GACAAGATAAAATACAAACACGCTGTGTTAGTGGTTAGTGATTAGTAGTTAGTTGTTAGATTTTTTTTCTGACAACTGACAACTGACAACTGACAGCTAAAAGGGGGTTGCCTATGTTACAAAGAATAATAAACATGTTGAACGACTTGCGCCCCAGGCAGCTTTTGGTTTTGGCGGCCGCGGCCGGTTTTTTGATGTTTGTGACGATTATCGTCGCAATGAATCTGATAACCAAGCAGGAAGTTTCCGTCGCGCCTCCTGTCGTCGAAGAAAAAGCTCCGCCGCCGCCCGAAATCAAAAAGAAATCTGTCGTCGTCGCCAAGGTAACAATTCCGCCGCGCACGAGAATTCAAGACAGCATGCTCCAAATGAAAGAGCTGCCCGTCGACCTGGTGCCCGAAGGCGCGATTGACAGTTTCGAGAGCGTGAAAAACGTGCAAGTCAGAGTCACAATTTTTTCGGGCGACGTGTTGACTGTCCAAAAAGTTTTTAATGATACAGCCAACGAAGGCTTCGTGGGAGAAATTCCGCCCGATTGCCGCGCGGTCTCCATAAACGTCAGCGAAGTTACGGGCGTGGCAGGTTTCGCCAAACCGGGCGACAAAGTGGATTTGCTCCTTGTCGAAAAAGGACAGTACAGCGCGACGACCAACATCCTCCTGCAAAACGTTCCGCTCTTGAGCGTCAACCAAGACACGACGGGCGGCAACGTTCTTGACGAGAACGGAATCATCAAAGCTTCGCCAATCAGCAACCCGACAATCGCGACGTTCGCTCTTCCGCCCAACGACATTTTAAAATTAATCGCGGCGTCGAAGCTCGGCGAAATTTATATGATGTTGCGCCCGGCCAATCCTCAATCAAATTACGTCGAGGCAATGGAATATACGATTGAATCGGTGGGCACGCCGAAGCCCGAACGTGTGACTTCAGCCCTGCCGTCTGTCCCCGATATGCCCTTGCCGCAGCTGCCGACCGCACCGCCCGTGCAGAAGTTCGACATCATTGCGGGCGACCAAATTATTCAAAGCTCACAGCCGACGACGCCTGCTCCCGGCACTTCAACGGCGCGGGTGACGGCTCAAAATTCTACGCTTCCCGCAATTCCTTCAAACGGCGTAAGTCCCACAGTCGAAATTCCGAACACGCCGCTTGCAAATTCTCCAATTATCAATCCGCCCGACAAATAATTTATAGGAATTATGAACATGAAATCATTTCTTAAAAAATTTTTTTTGGCGGCAATGCCCCTGTGTATTTCGGCAAGCGTCGTCCAGGCCGCCGAATTCGAGACGCTTAACATAAAGCAGCAAACTTCACACTACATGGACATGAAAAAAAGAATCACGCGGGTTGCCGTGGGCGACCCTGCAATCGCGACGGTCGTGCAGCTTCCCGGCTCGATGACTGAATTTTTAATCGTCACAAAAGCGGTCAGAGGTTCAACCGCGCTTTTTGTTTGGACGCTCGACGGCGCGCGCCACGAATATTTAATCGTCGTTTCGCCCGAAGACCCCGGCCAAGCCATGATGATTGAAAAAGCTATCGGCCTGCCCGATGTCCACGTTAAATACGTCGACGGCAGACTTTTGCTCACGGGCACCGTCGAAAACCAATACGAAAAAAATTACGCCCTGCAAACCGCGCGGCTCTTCGTCAACGCGGGCACGGAAAGTTCTTTGCTCGTCGGCAGCGGCTTCGATATGACACTCGACACGGACACTGCGAAAAGTGCGCAGAGCGGAAGAAGCGGTAACGTTGAACTAACTCAATCGGAAGCCAAAGGCACGATTATCGACCTCCTGCAAATTCTTCACCCGACGCAAATTCGCCTTGAGGCTCAAATTATCGAAATTAATTCCGAAGCCGCGCGGGAACTCGGCTTACAATACGGCACAAGCGGCACCGGCATTTTTGCTTTTGGCGAAAACTATACAAGAGCTTCGCGCACTTCATACAGTGAAACGTCTTCTACAGGCTGGTCGAATTCTTTCAGCGGCAGCGGTTCATACACCGGCGGCGATTCAAGTTCTTATTCCAATACATACAATTCAAATTCAAGCGGCTCATCAACTTCTGACGACGCGAGCAGCGGTTATGATTCTTCAACGTCGAGCAGCAACAGTCGGAACGGCTCTAACAGCAACACCAGAAATAACAACTACAGCGGCAATTCATCATTCAGCCGCACGGTCACTTCGACGTGGGACGGCCTCCGACGTTTCGGCAACAATCCGCTTAAATGGATTGGTCAACACTTTGCGCCGATTAACGTCACGCTCACGGCTCTTGTCACCAACGGCAAGGCAAAAATTCTTTCGCGGCCGAGTATCATGACTTTGAGCGGCGAACAGGCGACAATTCAAATCGGCGGCGAAATTCCTTACACCTCCTACAGCGACACCGGCAGACCTGTCGTCGAATTTAAAAATTACGGCGTCATTCTTCAATTTAAACCGATAGTCGACGCGCAAAATCGAATCAATTCGGCCATTCACGCGGAAGTAAGCAGCCCCAGCGGCGATACCGTCGACGGGCAACCGATAATCAATACGCGCAGTGCCGACTCCGTTATAACTTTGAATTCGGGTTCGCCAATCGTTATCGGCGGGCTTATCGACTCCACGGAAAGTAAAATCGTGCAAAAAATTCCGCTCCTGGGCGACATTCCGATTATCGGCGAATTTTTCAAGAACACGTCAAAGAGCAGAGACAACCGCGAACTTATAATCGTCGTGACGCCTTACCTTGTCGACGAAGAAGAAATTTCGCGGGCACCGATGTCGCAAACCATGCGCGAATGGTACGACCAACAGGAAAAACAGCGCGAGGCAATGGAAAGCCACGACTTCAAGCCGCCCGAACCCGAAGTGGTGATAGAAGACGAGCCGAAAAGTATTTTGCCGCCCGCCAACTATCCCAAAGACGGCAAAGTAACCGACGCGCCCTTTAAATAAAATTTTTGGGAGGGAGTTAAAATGGCAGTTGCAACGCCGCACTCAATCGAACGAAGCAGTGTCATAATCAGCGTGTTCAGCACGACGCCCGGTATCGGCAAGACGATAACCGCGATTAATTTGGCGGCGGGCTTGGCGCACGAAGGCTACAAAGTTTGCCTGGCCGATTTGGATTTGCAATTCGGCGACGTGCTCAATTATTTGAAACTCTCTTCTTCGCGCACGTTGGCGGGTGCTCAACGCGCCCTGCTCGACCACCCCGACAAATTTCACGTCCGCGATTTTCTGATTGACTATTCGCACGAAGGATTGACCTTTGCCATTTTGCCCGCGCCGCTCTACATTTTCGACGCCTATCAAACGGACGTTCAGCTTGTCACGGACATCATCAACGACCTGCACTTTTACGATTATGTTATCCTCGATTTGAATTCAATGTTCAGCGCGTTGAATTTGGCGATGCTCGACATCAGCACGATTATAAATTATATCGGCGTTATCGACTTTCTGCCCGCGCTGAAAAATTACAAAATCGGCTACGATACGTTGATTCGTTTTGAATACGAGGAAAGCAAAATTCGCCTCGTGGAAAACCGCGCCGACTCTCAAAAATTAATCGAAGGCAGAGACGTTGAAAGACTTTTGGGCGAGCCGTTCTATCACAG
>CAMJQS010000140.1 GCA_946408105.1 uncultured Selenomonadales bacterium
ACAGGCGGAGCTCGCCGCAAAGCTTGACCGCCTGGAAGATAAAATTATTCCCGCCGAAATTGATTACAACGCTTTAAAAAATTTGCGCGTCGAGGCTCGCGAAAAACTTTCGGAGATTCGGCCGCGCTCAATCGGGCAGGCGTCGAGGATTTCGGGAGTGTCGCCCGCAGATATTTCCGTCTTGCTCGTTTGGCTTGAAACTCTTCGCTGCTAAAAATTTTTTTCAAAATAATTCCGTTCGATGACTTGACAAAGTCATTTTTTTTTTTTGAATATACGAGCGATTTTTTTGAGATTGGAGGAAATTTTATGGCAGGCAAAAGAAAAATTACTCGCTCAAGCAACAAAGGTTTGGCGGACGCAATTTTCGAGGGGCTTCTCGGCGGCATCATTAAAGCTTTGTCGGAGTTGTTCGTTAAGGTCGGCGGAGTCTTGATTGTAATCGCAGTGATAATTTATTTTATCGTGAGTTGAGGGCTGAACATGGACAACAAACGAGCAGCAGAAATAATTTTAATCGTGAGCCTCGTCTGCTTTTGTGTCACGCATTATTTTTCCGGCACGAATCTTGCCGTGGATATTCTTCACGCGGGATTTGCGGCGGCACTCGTGGGCGGGCTGGCCGACTGGTTTGCGATTACGGCTTTTTTTCAAAAGGTATTTGTCTTTCCGCACACGGATATTATCCGCAACGAGCGCGAGCAACTGATTCAATCAATCGCGGATTTTTTTACGGACGATGTGCTCAACAAACAAAACATAAAAAATAAATTGCACTCCGACGAAATAAACCCTTCGCAAATGCTGATTGATTATCTGACAAAATTTCACGGGCAAGAAAAAATTATAAAAGTCACTCGCATCGTCATCCGAAAATTTTTGGAGAACTTGGATCTTCAGACGATCATAAAAAAACTTGAACCCGACTTGCGCCAATTTTTAAAAAAGGACACGGCAGAAAAACTTATCCCCAAGCTAGTCACCAAAATAATTTCGAGTCGGCACACCGTTAATTTTTACAGTGTTCTGTTGAAGTTGATAAAAGCGATTTTGGAGCAACCGATTTTCAAGAAAATAATTTCGGACAACGTGACGGAAATGATGGAGCGATACGACAGCGGCGGATTCATGCGTGAAACAGTTCGCGCGTCGACATTGAACAACGAAACGTTGTTGAGTCTGATTTTGGAACGCGGAAAAGAAAAAATTGAAATGATGATTGCCGCGCCCGAAGAATCGTATTCAGTAATAAGAAAAAAAGTTGAAGATTGGATTCACTCGCCGGCCTTTGCGGAGCTGATAAACGAGCGGAAAAATATTTTATTGGAGGAAACGGACATCGGCGGCTGGCTTTACACCACTTTGGAAAGATACAGGCGTTTCGGCATGACAGAAATTCTTGACAATATCGAACGGCTGTTGAATCGTCTGACAGAAAATTTTTGCAGGAACAAGGACTGGCAAAAAAAATTCAACGAGATAACCAAAAAGGAAGTCGACAAGCTCGTCGAAGCCAACCACGAGCAGATTCGCCAAAAAGTTAAAGAAGCTTTGCTTTCCAAAAACGAAGACGAAATCGTAAAAATGGTGCAAGACAGCGCGGGCGACAGTGCTCATGCGATTCGGATAAGCGGTTCTTTGGTGGGCGGCCTGGCGGGTACATTTTTGTATCTCGTCGCCATGTTTGTCGAAGGAATGTTGAAATGAATATTGCAAAAAAAAATTACAAAAGCCACGAGCGGTACGCAAATTTTTCGCTGTTAATCGCCGCAATTTTATTCGTGGTGACGCTTTACATGTCCGCGAAAAATCCCGACAGCCTTTTCTGGGAATGGTTTCATTTCGCGGCAGACGCGGCACTTGTCGGCGGCATTGCGGACTGGTTCGCGGTCACGGCCATCTTTGAGCACCCGTTCGGAATTCCCGTGCCCAACACGGCGATTTTGCCCAAACAAAAAGAAACTTTCGCAGAAGGCTCGGCCAAACTCGTCACGGAATTAATTACAAAAAAATCACTCTTGCGCGAGGTAAAAAGTGCCATGCCGAATTTTTTGCAAACGGCAATCGAGGCTTTCAAGTCGCAAGAAAATCAATCGCAAGCCATATCAAAAATTATGGATTTTGTTCGCGAAGAAATGTTGGAAAACGGTCGCGGCAAAAGCATAAACGAACTTGCCGACCTTTTGCGCAAAAAATTATTGCAATATGATTCGGGCAAGCTGTTGCGTTACGGCTTGAATTGGCTCCGCACGGGCGACAACGGCTACAGAGCTTTGCAACTTGTTGCGCCGTATTTCAGAAGTTACGTGCAGAGCGAAAACTTTTTGAGAATGCTCGAAGAACGATTTAAGCAGTCGGTGAAAGAGAAAGCCAACGAAGGATTTTTTTCAAGGGTGGCAGTTTTTATCGGCGAAAAGCTCGACATCGTGAACGTCAGCGACGGCGCACGGGAAACTCAACGACAGCTGATTGAAATAGCCGACGAGCTGGCGATACCGGATTCAGAGTTGCAAAATAAAATTTTGTATCTGATTCGCAAATGCTCCGACGACATGATTGGCAATCGATACGTTCGCGACATCGTTGACGGATTGAGGCACAAATTTATTTATGATTTGCCTTTGGAAGATGTCTTGAATGACATTTTTTCTTATCTGTCAAAAAGTTTTCAAAGCGAGACGACGCGCCAAAATATTTCCGATTACGCGGCAAAAGCTTTGCGCTCACACGTTGCGGAAGTGCTCAAGGAACAATTTTCGCTCATCATTGAACTGCTTCGGAATGATTCGGAGCTTCAAAGTTCCTTTAAAAATTTCTTGCATGAAGTTGTTCGCAATACCGCCGTGGTCGCCAGAGATGAAACTGCGCAACTCGTTCAAAGCGTCTTGAAAAGCATGACCGATAAAGAAATGAACGAGGTCGTTAAGTCACAGATTAGCAAAGATTTGATGTTCATTCGATTGAACGGAGCTTTTGTCGGCGCGATTATCGGCACGGTTTTATTCTTCGGCATTATCGGCGCGCAAAAAATTTCTGCGGTTATTTTTTAATGTTAAGTTTTACGTGCGCGCAACTGGAGAAATAAAATCGCGGCAAAAATCGCGACGCCCGCAACGTCCGTGACAAGCCCCGGCTTAATCATCATCAGTCCGCCCGCGCCCAAAATTATTCGTTCAAAATTTTTCAGCGGCGCGGCAAGATAACCGATTAACGACGAGCTCAACGCGACCATTCCGATTATCGCCGTGAGCAACGACAAAATCAATCCGCCCGTCACGCCGTGAATCAAAATCAATTCGGGATTGAGCACGAACATATACGGAATGATGAACGCCGCGACAGCCAACTTCGAGGCGTTGATGCCCGTGCGCAATGCGTTGCCGCCCGAAATGCCCGAACCCGCATAAGCCGCCAACGCCACGGGCGGAGTGACGTCCGCGATTATTCCGAAGTAGAAAACGAACATGTGCGCCGCCAAAATCGGAACGCCCATTTGAATCAAAGCGGGCGCAGCTATCGTCGAGGTGATGACGTAGTTGGCGGTCGTCGGCACGCCCAT
>CAMJQS010000141.1 GCA_946408105.1 uncultured Selenomonadales bacterium
AGACGATAACGGGCGTTGGCACTGCTCTTGTTCCGGCTTCAACTACTTGACTTTTCATAGCCGATCTTACGAGCAAAGATTTATCAAATGCCGTGGCGGGCAAGAACTTCCGCAAAGGTTGTGCCGTCGATGAAAATAACGCCGTCGATTTTTTCGAGAATCCCCAACAAGTCGATTACGATATGAATGTTCGTCGCGTCGGTTTCGGCGAGTTTCGGTTTGCTGTTCACGTGAACGAAAATTTTTCTCGGCTCGTTGACTTTGTAAAGCTCGTGCATAAGTTCGCGTTCGGAGAAAAGCTCAAAGCTCAATGGCTCGTCACCAAGTAAACGGTAGCCATTTTTGGTGAACAATCTGCTGACGATTTTCTTCAACGTGTCGGGTAAAAATGTTCGCAACGTCTCGAAAATTTTTTGTAAATGCGCTTTACGCAACGGCGAATCAGCCGGCATAACTTTTAAAACTTCCAAAAGCCCTGCAAGATAATTTTCCTCCATTGACAGCATTTTTTCTTTCATCGCGTCCAAATCGTTTTCGGGCGGCAGTAGCGAACAGAGCAATTTTTCAATCCATTGAATTGTTTCCGAATTATTAATTTTGTTAATCGCTCTGAAACGAAACATCAAAGTTATTTTTGAATTGACATCGCGATAGTTGAAAGTGCCAAGAATTTTTACGCCAATGACGTGCCCGAAATCGTTATTGGGCAACGGCGCAAAGGAATATTCCTCGGTGCATTCGGCAACCGTAAAATAATTTCCGCACTCCGGTCGATTGACGCTGACTTTCGGGAGCAAAATTATGTCGCCCTTACGGATTTTCATCAAGACTGACAAAACCCAATAATGTCGTTGCGCATTATCCGCTGTCATATCCTTGAAGTTTTTAAGGAAAGCGGCGATAAATTCTTCTTTGCCGTTTCTAAGGTCAAGACCTTCCGCGCCATAAGGAAATCTCATGCGCCCTTCCAAAAACTCTTTGTGAATGTCTTCGCAATATTCGATTGGAAGACGAGCCGTAAAATATTCTCTCAAGTGACCTCAGCTCCTTTTAACATGCGAACCGATATAAATCAATATAATCGCGAGTTATTTAGCTTTCAAAATCTCCACTTTGTAGATTCCGCAAGGTGCGCTAACTTGAACTATTTCGCCCACTTTCTTGTTAAGGGTAGCGATTCCCAGCGGTGATTCATTTGAAATTTCGTAAGTTTCTACCTCGCCAGATTCCATGTCCCGCACAGTCACTGTTCGCAAAACCTTGCTTTGATTTTTTGTGTGGTAACTTACCAAGCGTTGAGCTTTGTCCTTAGCCCGTGAATGTTGACCCGGCATTGCAGCAGTTGACCTGTCGATTGTTGGCACTGGAAGCTTATAGCCATTTCTAGACTCCATCGACATTTTGAATCATCCTTTCAGTCACTAGTTCTTTATTGTGCGCCATGTTACCATATGCCAAAAATCTTGTCAAACAAAAAACAACTATGTTGAAAAGCAAGTCTTCGACATAGTTGCCTTTGTTGATAAATTTTTCAGAACAGGCCGCTGATAATTCCGTCGGGCGTGATGTCGATTTGTTCGGCGGCGGGGCGTTTGGGCAAGCCGGGCATCGTCATGATGTTTCCGCTCAACACGACCACGAAGCCCGCGCCCGCAGAAATTTTTACTTCGCGGACAGTGACGACAAAATTTTTCGGGCGACCGAGTTTCGTGGCGTCGTCGCTCAAAGAATACTGCGTCTTGGCAATGCAGACAGGCAACTTGCCGAAGCCGAGCTTTTCAATTTCCGCGAGCTGTTTTTTTGCGGCGGGCAGGAAAGTCACGCCGTCCGCGCCGTAAATTTTTTTCGCGACGGCAGAAATTTTTTCGGTAAGGCTCAAGTCGTCCTCGTAAGTGAATTTGAAATTTTTTTCGTCGTCGAAACTTTCTTCAACCTTCCGTGCAAGTTCAATGCCGCCCGCGCCGCCTTGAGCAAAAACTTTTGAGCGGGCAAAGCGAACATTTTTTGCCGCGCAAATTTTTTCGACGGCGGAAATTTCTTCGGCGGTGTCCGTGGGAAAATCATTGAGCGCGACAATCGCGGGCAGGCCGAAGCCTTGAACGTTTTCGATATGTTTTTCCAAATTCTCCAGGCCGCGTTCGACAGCCTCGACGTTCGGCTCCGCGAGATTTTTTTTGTTTACGCCGCCGTGCATTTTCAGCGCGCGAATCGTGGCGACGATAACAACCGCGTCGGGTCTCAAGCCGCTCATGCGACACTTGATGTCCAAAAATTTTTCCGCGCCGAGGTCGGCACCGAAGCCCGCCTCCGTGACGACGACATCAGCCAATTTGAGCGCGTATTTCGTGGCCGTGACAGAGTTGCAGCCGTGAGCAATGTTGGCGAAGGGGCCGCCGTGAATCAGTGCGGGCGTTCCCTCCAAAGTCTGCACGAGGTTGGGTTTAATCGCGTCTTTGAGCAGCAAGGCGAGCGAGCCCGTGACTTTTAAATCGTCGGCGGTGACGGGCGCGCCGTCGAAGGTGTACGCCGCGATAATTTTTCCGAGCCGCTCTTTTAAGTCGGAAAAATTTTTCGCCAAGCAAAGAATCGCCATCATCTCCGAGGCAACCGTTATGTCGAAGCCGCTTTCGCGCGGGACGCCGTTAATCTTTCCGCCGAGCCCGACGATCACATTTCTCAACGCGCGGTCGTTCAAATCCAAAACTCTTTTCCATACGACGCGCCGCGAATCAATCTTGAGTTCGTTGCCCTGGTGCAAGTGATTGTCGACGACGGCCGCCAACAAATTGTGCGCCGTGGTTATCGCGTGAAAGTCGCCCGTGAAGTGCAAATTAATATCTTCCATGGGCACGACTTGAGCATAGCCGCCGCCGGCCGCGCCGCCTTTTATCCCGAAGCAAGGACCCAGGCTCGGTTCGCGCAACGCCACACAAATTTTTTTTCCGAGACGAGCGAACGCGTCAGCCAAACCGATTGAAGTCGTCGTCTTGCCTTCGCCCGCAGGAGTGGGAGTTATCGCCGTGACCAAAATCAATTTGCCGTCGGAATTTTTTTCGACGCGCTTCCAAACGTCGGGAGAAATTTTTGCTTTGAACTTCCCGTAAAATTCCAAATCGTCTTCGCTCAAGCCGAGCTTGGCGGCCGCCGCAGAAATTTTTTCGACCTTCGCGCCCTGCGCAATTTCAACGTCGCTCAACAATTCAATCGCCTCCAAAAATTTTTTCCACATGATAGCAGAAAAATTTTTCGCAAGCAATTTTACGGCGGGGAAATTTTTTGTTATCATCAAGAAAAACTTTGGAGGGAAAATTTTTATGACAATCATCGTGACGGGCGGCGCGGGTTTCATCGGCGCGAATTTTGTTTATTACGAGCTGAACAATCACGACGACAAAATCATTTGCCTCGACAAGCTCACTTACGCCGGCAACCTTGAGACTTTGAAAGACGCGCAGGCCGATAAAAATTTTGAAT
>CAMJQS010000142.1 GCA_946408105.1 uncultured Selenomonadales bacterium
CATAAAAATTCCTCCTTTAAGAGCCGCCCGAAACGCTCAAAGCAACGTCGTGAATCCACATGAAGCCCTCGACGGTTGAAGGAACGGTATCAAGCGCAACGTTCATGGTCTCGTCAATCATCAGCAGGCTGTGCCCGACTTTTATTCCGCCCTTGACGCTCTCCGACGCCGTGGGCAAAACGTAAGGCTCGCACGTGCAGTTGCCGCCGACAACCGTCACGTTCCTGCCCGCCCAATTCTCAAGCCAATTCTCCAGCCAATAAGTTATGCCGCCCGGCAAAGAACCGTAGTAGCCGCCGCAATCGGGGCAAGAGCCGCAGTCCACACTGCAACAATCGCACGCAATCGAACTGCAACAATCGCACATGACCGAATCGCAACAATCGCACGCAACCGAGCAACAACCGCAATCAAACCAATCCA
The DNA here is from genome assembly GCA_946408105.1 of uncultured Selenomonadales bacterium. Classification (GTDB taxonomy): domain Bacteria; phylum Bacillota; class Negativicutes; order Selenomonadales; family Selenomonadaceae; genus Quinella. The sequence goes on from CAMJQS010000142.1 coordinate 424, forward strand.
AATCAATCACCCCCAATAAAAAATGCGCCTATTGCGCACGTCTGAAAACTTTTTCGCAAAGGGCAATGCGTCGTTTCTCCAGTTCGCGGATTTTTGCCCTGCGCTCGTCGTAGCTCAATTTCGGGTCGTCGAGAATTCTTTGTTCAAGCTTGCTGATTTTTCTCATGGGCTCCTGCGCGGCCTGCAAGCGTTTATAAAGCGCGGGGTCGAAGCCGTCGGGTTTTTCCCGCGTGAGTTTGTAGGTGTTGTAGTGAGAAAATTGCTCGTCGTAAGCCTCGTAATAATCCTTGACAATTTGAGGATTTTTATAAGGCTCAAAAACAAATCGGCGAATCATCGGCATTTCGTCCAAGCCGATTCCGCCGCGTTCGACGTAGTTCGGAACGTGAGCCGCAAACCTTCCCATTGTGCCGAGATAGCCTTGAATCAGATAATCAATTTTGAGCGGCGACCAGCCCGTCATCTGCCCGAAAAGTTTTGCGATACTTGAGGTGTTCGTGTCGAATTGGTGTTCGGGATTCAAATTTTCTTTGGAGCGCGGGACAATCGGCGCGTCGCGGAAGATTGAGTGATTCATTTTGACTTCAAGGGCGGGCGTGATTACCGTCGCGGTGATTGACGGCAAAGCATTTTTCAACGTGTCGCCCAAGCGGTTCACGTCGAAAGATTTTTTGTCGAAGAGCGCGCCCAAAGCCTCGTCGGTGAAGTTCGCCATTAATCTTATGCCGACATCCATGCCTTTCGGGATTCGGACGCCGCCCAAAATCCAGTAGGTTTCCTTTTCCCACGCGGGAGCATACTTGTATTCTTTTTTGCGTTCGTCGTCGCCGTGCGCCAAAGCAAATTGCAACATCGCCAAGCAGACGGCGTGCGTCATCGCCCGAAAAACTTTCCCGAACAAAGGCTTTGAGTTTCCGCGTTTGGCTTCACGGACTGCATAGCCCCACTGCGCCAAACCTTGAACTGCGGCGTTGGCGAAGAGGATAAAATTATTAATCTTGCGCGTGGAAATGCCCGCCTTTGCAAAGTCGATTGAGGCTTCGCGGGAGGCGTGCGCGGCAAGTTGTTTGTCGCTCAAGCTTGCAACGCCGCCGTTCCTTTTGGCGAGTTGCTTTTTCGCCAAAGTGTAAGTGCTCAGGCGCGTGATGTTTTCCGTGAACTCCGAAATTTTTTGGAAGTCGTCAAGCAGTTGTGTAAAAGGTTTTTTTCGATAGCGTTGCGCGCGAGTGGTCGTTGCGTCGTTGATTGAGCGTTGAATGTAATCGACATCGCCGGACACGAACGAGGCTTGAGCCCCGCCGTGGATTTGCCATTCGATAAATTCTTTGGTCAGCGGCTTGCCGGTGAAAGCCCGCCACGCGCCTTTGAAGCCGATTTTCCAAGCGTCGATGAGTTCGGTTATCGGCGTCGTGAGCCCCAAATGTTGATTGTGTACGTAAGCGTCGGGCAAATCGCGCGCAAGGTTTCCTGCCGCGAAGTCGACGTTGCCGCCCGTGTAAAGCAGGCGCATTGCACCCGTGACTGCCCGCAACATTTTGACGAGCCACGCACCTTCCGATTGACTTTGCAGGGCGTCGACGGCGCGTTTAATCGCGGGGTCGGGCGTCTCCAAATATTTTGTCTTGCCGTTTTCCTTGAAGCGAATGATATTGCCCACGTCGGGATTTGAGCTTGCCACTTCGGAAAGGTTGCTGTCGAAGCCGCCGAATCGCACGAGGTTTGCAATTTCCAGCTTAACTTTATTTTGTTCGCAGGCCTGCACGACTTTGTTGGCGTTGGCAATCATCGTTTGAATCGGCGACCACGTGTCGTTCTCGTGGCCTTTTCTTTTTTTCAAAAAGTCGAGCTTGTCGTAGTTTTCGTTCTCGTCGAAGACGCGCGCCATAGGCACATAATTTTTCCACTTCTTGAGTATGTGGAAGAATTGATTATCAGTCAGCAAGCCCGAATCGTATTGCATACCAAGCAACGTGTTCGAGAAGGCAACCAAATCTTTTTGCGCCTGCCCGAATTTTTTTTCGCCCGTGCTTATGATGTGGTCTGCGTCGGCTTCGGAAATGTACGGCGTGATTTTGTCGTCGGGATTGGCGCGGTTGTGTTCGCAAATTTCTTTTGTGAGTTTGGCGACCGCGAAAATTTCCAAGCCTTTCACGTCGCCGCCGACGGATTCAAATATCGCCTCAAGCGGTTTGAAGCGGGAAAAATCTATCGCGGGATAAATTTCGCTCAATGCCGCGCGAATGTTTTCAATGTCGTGCGTTTTGCCTCTGACCATTAAATCTGAGATTCCTCCCTTGCCGCGAGAAAGTTGCGCCAGTTTATCGGGACTGCAACCGCGCCTAATCATTTCGGCGACTTCGGGCGTGGAATTTTTCGCGGCGTCGTCGACCAACTTTGTGAGCCCCGCCAAGTCGTTGACGAATTGTTCCTCGAAACTGCCTTCGCCAATGCCGAGCTTTTCCAAAAAAGTTTTGCCCTTGCGTTCGACGAGCGAACTGCCGACACGTTCCCACGGCGTCATATCGGAAATTTCTTGGAAGAGGTCGCGGGTCTGCTGAAGGAGTTCGGCTTGAGCGGGATTTTCGCGCATTGCCTTTTGGAAATTTTTTGCCTCCGCCGACGTGTTATTGAGCGCGCCCGTGAGGAGCCAATCGGCGATGTAATTACTCTGCTCCGAAGTGGGATTGAGTTTTAATTGTTTGGCGATTTCTTTTCCGACGACGGGCAAAAGTTTTTCCCAATCGTAGGTGTTGCGGCTTTGAATCAATTTTTGCATGTGGTCGACGACAATATCATCTGCGCCTTTGACATTGCCGTAAAGGATTCTGTGCCCGCTCAACGCCCGCAAATTTTCGGTGATTCGTTTCTTGCGGCGTTCGGTCGGTCTTTTCCCGTCGAGGTAGGCGGACAATTTATTTTTGATTTTCCGCGTGAGTGATTCGGACGAGTTGTCGTTGTTGCCGATTGAATCGTTGCTTTCATCGTTTGAAGGTTCATTTTGCTTGATGTCGGGTTGAGCCGTGCGCTTTTTGTCGGCGGAAGTTATTA
>CAMJQS010000143.1 GCA_946408105.1 uncultured Selenomonadales bacterium
AAAAATTTTCCGCATGAAGTCTTTGATAACTTCTTCGTCGTCGCTCAAATTTCTGCGGGCGAATTCCCACGCCGCAAGATAATTCCATTGCGCGCCGCCGGAAGTCTTCGGGTTGGGCGTGACGATTTTAACGTCGGAGCGAATCAAATCATCCCAGTCGCGAATATTTTTCGGATTGTCTTTGCGCACGAGAAAAACTATCGTAGAAGTGTACGGCGAAGAGTTGTCGGGAAATTCTTTTCGCCAACCGCCGCGAATCAGTCCGGCATTTTTTATCGCGGTCACGTCGTAGGACAGGGCAAGCGTCACGACGTCGGCTTCCACGCCGTCGATAACCGAATGCGATTGCTTGCCGCTGCCGCCGTGCGATTGAGTCAAAATCACTTTGCCTTTGACGAGTTCGTTTTCCCAATGCGTTTTAAATTTTTTGTTGTACTCGGCGTAAAGTTCGCGGGTCGGGTCGTAGGAGACGTTCAAAAGTTCCTGCGTGTCGAAAGAAGTCTGCTTGCCGCAGCCGCTCATCATCGCCAAAATAAAAATCGCCGCCGCAAATATTTTAAGCTTGACCATAAACGGAGCCTCCCAACTTTTTGACAGTGCCAACGGATTATTTTATAATCGAAAAAACTTTTTTTATCAAGCGGGAAGTGATGAGGATGAGTTACGTTCCGCGAATCCTGCTGTGCGGCGAAGAGTCTTCCTTCCGAGAAGCCGCAGCGGGTATGGCGGTCGAAGTCGTCGGGAAAATTTCTTTCACGGGTTCGCCCGAACGCGGCGAAAATTTTTTGTTCCCCAATCCCAAAGACGTGCTGGCTTTCGTACCGAAGGATTTGAAAATTTTTTTGGACGGCGCGGAAATTTCTGCCGACGCGCTGAAAAAAATTTTGGACGGAGCCGCCGATTACGTCGTCTTCGACAGCCGCGGAGAATTCGTCGGGCGACACAACGACTTGTGCGCGCTGAAAATTTTTGAGCAGTGCATCCCGCGCGAAACTCTTTTTCGGCAAGCCCGCCGCAATTTTTATTCCGCTCAAAATTTTGTAATCCTTTCAAAAGTTCTTCGCGAAAAAAATTTTTCACGCGTGCTCGACCTCGACGGAAATTTTTTCGACACAGATTTTTTTATGTTCGCCGAAATGTTCCCGCGCGTCGAAGTCGTCATAAAAAATCCCGCGCCGATTCTCGAAAATTTTTACGCAAAAATTTACGGCTCGCTCGACGAATGCCGCTTCAAAATTTTTGACGCGATTATTTTGGTCGAACGCACGCCCGAAAATTTTATCGACACGCTGATTGAAACCGATTCGCTGTCAGAAAAAATTTTGACGTTCGCCCGAAAAAATTCCGCGCTTGAAAAATTTTTGTCCGCCAACGAAAATATTTTTGAAAAAATTTCTGCGTTCCCCGCCGTAAACGGAAATTGGTTTCTCCTCGAAAAGCGCGCGGAAAAAAATTTTTGCGTTTACGTCGTCACTCACAAAGACCCGAAACTTTCCGCGCTGCCCGAAGGCTACAAAATCATTCACGCCGGCCATGTGCTCGCAAAAGAAAATTTCGGCAGTCTGCGCGACGACACAGGCGAAAACATCAGCGCGCTCAATCTTTATTTGAACGAAGTGACCGCGCTTTATTGGATTTGGAAAAATACTTCGCAGGCGATTGTCGGCTTGAATCATTACCGCAGATTTTTCACCGAGGCGAACGATAAAACTTTTGCCGCAGAAAAAATTTTGTCGCGGGAAGCGGCCGAAAAAATTTTGCGCGACTTCGACATAATCGTTGCGGAAAATAATTTATCGCGCGTGCCGTCGTCTTGTCTGCAAAAAATTTTGAGCGGCGACGACCTGGAAACATTCGTCGTAAAAATTTTTGAAAAACATATCGCCCGCAAGCAGCCCGATTACCTCGACGCCTTCGACATCGCGGCGAATTCCTACACGAGCTTTCAATACGAAATTTTCATCACGCGGAAAAAAATTTTCGACGCCTATTGCGAGTGGCTCTTCTCGTTCCTGCTCGACGTGACGGCTGAAGTTTTCGCGCGAACGAACATAAGAGAAATCGACAACCCGCGCAAGTATCGAATCATTTCTTTCGTGACGGAAAGACTTTTGACGGTTTGGCTTTGGAAAAATAATTTGAAGATAAAAAAATTGCCCGTGATGTTTCGTGCGGGCGTGTGAAGGCAGGTGAGCAAAATGAAAATTCACGGCGCGGTTATCATAGAGCAGGGCGTGACGTTCGCAATCGTCGTGGTCAATCAAACGGTGACGAATTACACTTCGCGGGCGATTCAAGTCCGACAATACTTAACGCAATTTTTCCCGAACATGCCGATAATTTTAATGTCGCAAGACTCGAACGGCACGCCGCATTATTACGGGCGCAAAGACATCGTAAAATTTTTAAATTCAATTCGCCTCGACCAAATCCCGTGGAAGGAATACCACATCTACTAAAAATTTTTTCAAACAAAAAAGCGTCGGAAAATTTTTCGACGCTTAAATTTTTTTTGCGTTAAATTATTTTTCAAGCCAATCGCTCATGCCCAAATGCACGACGTATTCTTTGGCGCACTCGTAATAGTGCATGGCCGAAGTCCTCAGCGCAACGATTTCCTCTTCGCGAAGGGCGCGCATAATTTTTGCGGGGTTGCCGAAGACCAAAGAGTTGTTCGGAATTTTTTTGTATTGAGTGATGACGGTGCCCGCGCCGATGATGCAGTTGTTGCCGATTTCAGAGTAGCCCAGGATAATCGAGCCCATGCCGATTAAGCAGTCGTCGCCGATTGAGCGGCAATGGATAATCGCGTTGTGCCCGACCGTCACGTAGTTTCCGATTTCCGTCGGCGTGTCGCCCATGACGTGGACGGTGCAGTTGTCTTGAATGTTTGTGTAGTTGCCGATTCGCACGGGCTGAAAGTCTCCGCGAACCGTGACGCCGAACCAAATGCTTGAGCCAGCTCCGATAACCACGTCGCCCACGACGGAAGCACTCGGCGCGACGAAAACATCTTTTGCGATTTGGGGTTGCTTGCCTTTGTAAGGAAGAATGACCGGCTCCATTTCATCAATCCTTTCTAAAAATCTTGCGTGACTTCAAAAGCGTTTTCAATCTGATTAATTTCTTCGACGAGTTCGCCGCGAAAATAAACTTCCACCACGTCGAAGCGACAGGCGCAGTCAAAAAATTTTTCGTCCTGCAAGAAGACGCCCGCCGCCTCGATAATTTTTTTTTGCTTGCGAAGATTAACCGCCTCGCTGGCCAAACCGTGACGAATGTTTGAACGCGCCTTGACCTCGACGAAAACAATCACGTTATCAAGTCGGGCGATGATGTCAATTTCCGCCGAACGAATCCGAAAATTTCTTGCGACGATTTCATAACCTTTTGCCTCAAGAAATTTTGCCGCGCTGTCTTCGCCGAGCTTGCCCAAAATTTTTTGTCTGCTCAT
>CAMJQS010000144.1 GCA_946408105.1 uncultured Selenomonadales bacterium
CGACTTGTGCGCTTGCCGTGGTCGACGAAAATTTTTTGCGCGTCCTCGACGACGTGAAAAATAATTCCTACGACGAAAAAAATTATGAACCGCAATTAATCGCCGATATGAAAAGTTCGGGTTGCCTGATTGAAGACGACGTCGACGAATTGGAACGGCTGGAATTTTATCGCAACCTTGCCAAGTACGATGTCACGAATCTCGGCTTGACGATTGCTCCGACACTAGATTGTAATTTCCGTTGCAAGTATTGTTTCGAGACGCACCCGAAAGGCAAGATGACTCCCGAAACGCAAGCGGCGTTGGTGAACTTTGTCGAAAGTCGTTTGACGCAGGCTAAAAATTTTTCCGTGACGTGGTACGGCGGCGAACCTCTCCTTGCCAAAGAAATTGTTTACTCGTTGTCGGAAAAATTTCTGGAGCTGTGCAAAAAATTTTCCGTTGCCTACGACGCCTTCATCGTCACGAACGCGAGCTTGCTTGAGGATTCGGACGTTGAGCTTTTTAAAAAATATAAAATCAACGGCGCGCAAATTACAATCGACGGCCCGAAAGAAATTCACGACAGCCGCCGCCGCTCCGTCAACAAAGAAAGCACTTTCGACAAGCTGATTGACCGCGCGAATCTTCTGCTGAACGAAAATTTATCCGTAATCGTCCGAATCAATATCGACAAAGAAAATATTGCTCACGTCGACGAACTCCTCGACACGCTGGCCGAGAAGATTGACCGCCGCGAAGCTTTGAAGATTGACTTCGGGCAAGTCTCTCCCTTCACCGATATTTGCAAGTCGATTGAAAGCGACTGCTACAACAACGCGCAATTCGCCGACATCATGTTGCCGCTTTACGGAAAAGTTTTGGCGCGCGGCTTCAACGTGAACAAAATGGCCGCTTATCCCGTGCCGCGCTTGAATTTTTGTTGCGTCGATTATGTAAACTCTTTTGTCATTGATAATCACGGCGATATATACAGTTGTTGGAATCACGTACAAGATTTGTCGAGCAGTTGCGGCAACGTTAACGACGGCGACGGTTTGATACTTGAAAAAAATTATTTGTCGTGGATTCAGTGGAACCCGATTAAACACCCGAAGTGTCGCGAATGTTCTTGCCTGCCGATTTGTATGGGCGGCTGTCCGTATTTAATGAGAACTTCCGAAGACGGGCAACCCGTTTGCGGCACGGTCAAATACAATCTGGATAAAGTTTTGGAGTATTATTATCAACGATTGAAAGGAGAGATTGCAGATTGAAAATCAAAGGCAGCGGAATATACACGGACGCGAACGGCAAAAACCAAAGGATTCTCGGCGTCGGTGAATTGTCTGACGATGAAAAGTTGCAAGAGCTGAAAGTATCGGGCAACATTTCTTTTGATAAAATTTTATGCAATGAAGTTCGTCTTTCCGGAAAATGTAAAGGCGGTTCGATTAGCGCGCAAGATTTAAAAATTTCGGGCGGTTTGTCGTTCGATGATATTTCTTGTGAGGAAGCTGATATTTCCGGCAAATGCGAAGGCAAATCTATCAGCGCGGAAAATTTTTCTGTGAGCGGCAAAATTGAAATCGATTCTCTGACGATTGGGCAAACTTTAAAACTTTCCGGGAGACCAAAAATTAATTCTGCGACGGCGAATGAAATTTTCCTCGGGGCGAGTGACGGCTTTGTCGGCGAAATAAAATGTCGCAATCTGAAAATTTTTAAAGACACTGTGTCATTCGGCGGAGAAATATTTGGAAAAAATTTCTTTGAAAATTTCTTGTTCAATGAAAGTAATTCGCGTATTCATGTCAAAAAAATTGAGGCCGAAAAAATTGCTTTGGAAAATTGCGCGGCAGATGTCATAAAATGCAAGGACGCGTTTATCGGTTCGAACTGCGCGATTGAAAAATTATTTGTCGCAGGGGAATGCAAAGTCGCTGCCGATTCGACGGTTAGTGAGACAATTCGCATATAAAAATTTTTGGAGGGGTTCATCATGAAATTTTTGGTTAAACCGATTATGCTCAAAAAAATTACCGCAACGTGTTTTTGCGGAAAAGATTGTACTTGCGATAGCTTTTCAGTTTGGCCGTTTTAAAAAGTTCTGTTGATAAAATTTTTCCCGCCGAGAAATTTTGCGGCGGGATTTTTTTATTGAAAAATTTTCGACGCGTGATATAATCGAAAAAAATTTTGGGAGGGCTTCCAGATGAAATGGGTTTGCAACATTTGCGGCTACGAGTACGACGAAGAGGCGGGCGACCCCGATAACGGAATCGAGCCGGGCACGAAGTTCGAAGACTTGCCCGAAGATTTTGTCTGCCCGTTGTGCGGCGTCGGCAAAGATGATTTTTCCAAAGTCGAGTAAAAAATTTTTTCGCCGTGCAGAATTCTTGTAGAAAATTATAATTCGGTGTGCTACAATAAGTTCAGCAAATTTTTGAGGAGGCATTTTTAAATGAAAGTAACAGTAGTTGGTGCAGGTAATGTCGGCGCGACCGTGGCGAACGTCCTGGCGACCAAAGGCTTCGCAAGTGAAGTCGTCCTCATCGACATCAAAGAAGGCCTTTCCGAAGGCAAAGCAATGGACATCATGCAGACGTCGCACATGCTCAATTTTGATACGACGGTTGTCGGCGTGACCAATGACTACGCGGCGACGGCAGGCTCGCAAGTCGTTGTTGTCACGAGCGGAATCCCGCGCAAACCCGGCATGACCCGTGAACAACTCATCGGCACCAACGCAAAAATCGTCAAGAGTGTTGTCGACCAAATTTTGGCTCACTCGCCCGAAGCAATTCTGATTATCGTCTCCAACCCCATGGACGCGATGACTTATCTCACGCTCAAAGACACGAAGCTCCCGCGCAACAGAATCATCGGCCAAGGCGGCATGCTCGACAGCTCCCGTTTCCGCTATTACCTCGCCGAAGCTCTCAAAGAGGCCGGCTATCCCGCGACCCCGACCGATATCGACGGCATGGTTGTCGGCGGCCACGCCGATAAAACTATGGTTCCGCTCGTCAGCCTCGCAACTTATCGCGGTATCCCCGTCACCCAGTTCCTCAGCGAAGAAGCAATTCAAAAAGCTGTCGAAGCTACCAAAGTCGGCGGCGCAACCTGCACGAAACTTTTGGGAACGTCCGCCTGGTATGCTCCTGGCGCGGCGGCCGCGGCTCTCGTTGAAGCAATCGCCCTTGACGCCAAGAAACTCATTCCCTGTTGCGTCTACCTCGACGGCGAATACGGCGAAAAAGATTTGTGCATCGGCGTCCCCGTCATCCTCGGCAAAAACGGCGTGGAAAAAATTGTCGAAGTCGAATTCTCTGCGGCTGAAAAAGCCAAGTTCGCGGAAAGCGTCGCGGCGGCTCGTGAAGTCAACAGCAAAATCGCCGGCGCACTCGAATAATTTTTTGCACATCGAAAATTAAATTAAGGAACTCTGCCGT
>CAMJQS010000145.1 GCA_946408105.1 uncultured Selenomonadales bacterium
TGTAGTAAACGGGATTGTCCGCGCTCTGCGATTTTGCCAAGTCCAAATCAAAATCGAGTTGGCTCTCCGTCGAACGCATGAGGAAAAAATATCTGGCCGCGTCCGTGCCGACTTCCTCCATGAGTTCGCGCAAGGGAATGGCCGTGCCCATGCGTTTAGACATTTTGACGGCCTCGCCGCTGCGGAAGAGTGAAACCATTTGCAAGAAAATAATTTTGAGTTTGTCCGCGTCGTAGCCGAGCATGGTCATTGCCGCCTTGACGCGCGCAACGTAGCCGTGGTGGTCTGCGCCCCAAAGATTTATCATCTCGCCGAAGCCGCGGTCGAATTTATTTTTATGATAGGCAATGTCGGCGGCAAGATACGTCGGTTCTCCGTTTTCGCGAACGACCACGCGGTCTTTGTCGTCGCCGAATTTTGTGCTTGCCAACCAAAGCGCGCCGTCCTTTTCGTAGATGTTGCCGTCGGCTTTAAGGATTTCAATCGCCGCGTTAATTTTGTCGGGGTGCAAAGTTTTTTCGCTGAACCAAACGTCGAAGTGCACGCGGAAATTTTCCAAGTCCTTTTGAAGCTCGAACATTTTGTCGGCGTAAGCAAGCTCGCCCAAAATTTTTAAGCGTTCGTCTTCGGGCAAGTCCAAAAATTTTTTTCCGTGCCGCGCGATAATTCTTTTGGTCGTGTCGATGATGTCCGCGCCGAGGTAGCCGTCTTCGGGGAAGTCGACCGCTTGACCGAGCAACTCAAGGTAGCGGGCGTTGACGGATTTTGTGAGCTTGTCCATTTGGTTGCCCGCGTCGTTGATGTAATATTCGCTTTCGACGTTGCAGCCGGCCGCCCGCAAAATGTTGACGATTGCCGAACCCGCCGCCGCTCCGCGCCCGTGGCCGACGTGCAAAAGCCCCGTGGGATTCGCGCTGACGTATTCAATTTGAATTGTGACGTTGTTTTTGCAGGGCAGGTGTCCGAAATTTTTTCCCGCGTCGTAAATTTCTTTGAGCTCGCGATAAATCACGTCGGGCTTGAGATAAAAATTCATGAAGCCCGCGCCCGCAATTTCAATCTTGTCGAACAGGTCGAAGTCGATTCGCGATTTAATTTCCTCCGCGATTTTTCTCGGCGACGTGCGAAAAATTTTTGCGCTCTGCATGGCGAAGTTCGTCGCGAAGTCTCCGAACTCTTTTTTGGGCGGAACTTCCAAGGCGACTTCGGGCAAGGCGTCCGAAAATTTCAACGCGCCGTCGTTCATGGCCGCCTCGACAGCCGCTTTGACTTGCGCCGCGATTTTGTCTTTGGTCTGCAAATTTTTCCCTCCTTTAACAAATTCAAGTTTTTATTCGTCGACAGATTGATAAATCCTTTCCAAAATTTTTCTGCCGCCGCCGTCGAGGAGTTGGGTGGCAATTTTTTTTCCGAGGCCGCGAACATTTTCACTGCCCCCTGACACCTGACACCTGACTACTTTTCTTCCGTCCGTCGAGGCGATGATTGCTTTGACGTTCATTTGCCCGCCGTCAATTTTCGCGAAGACGCCGACGGGAATTTGGCAACTGCCGCCGACTTCTTTTAAAAATTCTCGTTCGACTTGAGCCGCCGCAAAAGTTTCCTCGTCGTTTAAAACTTTCACGAAGCTCAAAATTTTTTCGTCGTCCGCGCGAGTTTCAATCGCCAACGCGCCCTGCCCCGCCGCCGGGATTATTTCCGTCAAAAGTTCGCCGATTCGCTCCGCGTGACCGAGCCGCTCCAAGCCCGCCGCAGCCAAAATTATCGCGTCGAATTCGCCCGCGTCCAATTTTTTTAATCGGGTCTCGACGTTGCCGCGAAGATTTTTTATTTTTAAATCGGGGCGCAAAGATAAAATTTGAGCCGCCCGCCGCAAGCTTGAAGTTCCCACGACGGAATTTTTTTCCAGCGCGTCGAACGAAGAAAATTTGTTGCTGACGAAGGCATCGAACGGTTGCGCCCGCCGAGTTATCGCCGCGATTTTGAATCCTTCGGGCAATTCGGTCGGCACGTCTTTTAAGCTGTGAACCGCCAAATCAATCGCGCCCGCCGCCATTTGAACTTCCAATTCCTTCGTGAACAAACCTTTGCCGCCGATTTTCGCAAGCGGCGCGTCCAAAATTTTGTCGCCCGTCGTGTGCACTTTGACGAGTTCGACTTCGAGCGCGGGGAAAAATTTTTTCAGCTCCGTTGCGACGAATTGAGCTTGCCAAAGTGCCAGCCGACTTGAGCGCGTCCCGATTTTAATTATCCGCAAAATAATTCCTCATTCCTAATTCCTCATTCCTAATTGAAGTAAAGAGCTTTGACGGCTTGCGTGTAAAAATTTTCTGCGTCGGTGCCGGCCGAGGCGTTGAGTTTCATCATCGGCATGCGCAAAAGTTTTCGGACGATTCGCCGCGTCATTTGCTCCAAAATTTTTCGTTCGTCGTCGGTCAAGTTCGGCAGTTTGCTTGAAAATTTTCGCAGCTCGCGTTGACGCATTTTTTCTGCGCGCTCCGACAAGTTCGCCATGAGCGGCTGGAAGTTCAAATATTTGAAACGCTCCGTGAGTGCCGCAACGTCTTCGGCGACGATTTTTTTTGCAAGGACAGCTTCCCGTTGGCGCGCCTGCAAATTTTTTTCCACAACCGATTCGAGGTCGTCGATGTTGTAAAGCGTGACGCCTTTAATCTTGCCGACTTCGGGGTCGACGTCGCGGGGCACGGCAATATCGACAAAAAAAATCGGGCGACCTTCGCGCCGCGTCATGAGCTGTTGAGTTTGCCACGGCTTAACGACGTAATGAGGCGCGCCCGTCGAAGTGATGATTATGTCGACGTGAGCCGCGCCCGTGAAAGCTTCTTCCCACGCCACAGCCTGCCCGCCGATTTTGTTTGCCATTTCCTCTGCGCGAGCCAAGTGATGATTCGCCACGAAAATTTTTTTCAGCCCGTGCGACAAAAGATGTTGAGCCGTGAGTTGAGCCATTTTGCCCGCGCCGAAGATTAACGCGCTTTTGTCGACGAGCCCGCCCAATTTTTTTTCCGCAAGCTCAACCGCCGCCGAAGACACCGACACCGAGTTGTAAGCGATTTTCGTTTCCGTGCGGACGCGCTTGCCCGCAGCTATCGCCCGATTGAACAGCGTATTTAAAATCGTGCTCGTGGCCTCCGCAGATTTTGCAATCGCGTAAGCTTCTTTGACTTGCGACAAAATTTGACCTTCGCCCAAGACGAGAGAATCCAAGCCCGCCGAAACCTCGAAAAGATGAGCCGCGCAAGTTTCGTCGTCGAATTCGTAAAGAAAATTTTTGTCGACGCCGCCGATTAAATCGCTCAAAAAATTGTAAAGACCGTCCTCGCAGCCGTCGGCCGTGACCGCGTAAATTTCGCTGCGGTTGCACGTCGACAGGATAACCGCCTCGCTCAAGCCGTCGTAGTCGTCCA
>CAMJQS010000146.1 GCA_946408105.1 uncultured Selenomonadales bacterium
GTTTGGAATTACACTTACGAAAATTATCTGTTCGTCGCCAACACGAAAATTTTTGAAAACCTTGAGCCCAAGACGCAGGAACTTATCCGCGCCAAAGCCAAAGAGGCTTGCGAGTGGGGACGCGACCTCGTTGAAAACGACGAAGAAAACTTGCGCAAAAAATTCGAGCAGGGCGGCATGGAAGTCATCGTCTTGAGTCCCGAACAGTTGAAACCGTTCCAGGATAAAGTTCAGGGCGTGCGCAAAGAGCTCATGGAAAAATACGGCGACGAGGCTTGCAAGGCCTTCCGCATGAAGTAAGGAGGCAATCGGTATGAGATACATCTTGGGAAAAATCGAAGACATAATCTGCGCGATTTGCCTGATCGTCATGACGGCTTTAACCTTCGCAAACGTTGTCGCCCGTTACGTCTTCAGCGCGTCGTTCTCTTTTTCGGAAGAGATAACAACTTATCTTTTCGTGCTGCTTAGTTTAATCGGCTCGGCAGCGGCCGCCAGAAGGAAAGCTCACTTGGGCTTCACCGCGATACTCGACTTGTTGCCTGCCGGTTTAAAAAAAGCAATTCAAACAATGAGTTATGCGCTTGCAACTTTTTTCTCGGCCGCGCTGTTCTGGTACGGAATCAGCATGGTGCAAAGTCAAATTTTCCACGGACAAGTGACGGCGGGTATGCAGTGGCCCGAATGGATTTTCGGAGCGTTCGTCCCGATTGGCGCGTTCTTTATCACGATAGAATTTTTGTTCATGTTGATTGACACGATTAAAGGCGAGGAGGGCGACGCGAAATGATTGGTCCCGTAATTTTCTTGAGCTTTGCGGTCTTCCTCTTGGTCGGCACGCCGATAGCAATTTGTTTGGGCGTCTCCAGCGTCTTCGGCATGTTGATTGACGGCGCGGGTCGTCCGCTCGATACGATTATGACGATGTTGCCGCGTATCTTTTCTTCCGCGACAAGTAAATTTGTTTTGCTGGCGGTTCCGTTCTTTATCCTCGGCGGCAACGTCATGGAGAAGGCGGGCATTTCCGAACGCTTGATTAATTTTGCGCAAAGTTGCGTCGGTCATCTTCGCGGCGGCTTAATCGTCGTCATGGTCTCGGTCGCGTGCTTCTTCGCGGCAATCAGCGGTTCGGGCCCCGCGACGGTTGCGGCTCTCGGCATGATTTTGATTCCCGCGATGGTCAAGGTCGGTTATCCTCCCGCGTTCAGTGCGGCGTTGATGGCGGCGGCGGGCGCGACGGGTATCGTTATTCCTCCGTCGATAACCTTCGTCGTCTACGGTTCCGTCGCCGATACTTCAATCGGCAAACTGTTTTTGTCGGGTATCGTTCCCGGCGTGATGATTGGTGTTGCGTTAATTATCGTGGCAATGTGGACGACGCGCAATTTAAAAATTGAACTGCTGCCCAAAGCGTCGAGTGAGGAGCGTTGGAAATCTTTCAAGGAAGCGTTCTGGGGTTTGCTCATGCCCGGCATAATTTTGGGCGGCATTTACGGCGGCATCTTCACCCCGACTGAAGCGGCTGCGGCCTCTGCGGTTTACGGTTTGTTCGTCGGCTTCTTCATTTACAGAACGCTCAAGCTCAAAGACCTCTACGAAATTTTTGTGAACTCCACGACGACCACGGCGGTTGTCATGTTCATCACGGCGACGGCGAGCTTGTTTGCTTACATCTTGACGCGCGCCCGCCTCGACCTTGCGATAAGCGACGGCTTGATTGAAATCACGGGCGGCAACTACATCATGTTCCTGCTGATAGCCAACGTCATCTTCTTAATCGCGGGCTGCTTCATGGACGCAACATCGGCCGTCTTAATCTTCACGCCGCTGTTCCTGCCCGTCGCGTTGAGTTTGGGTATCGACCCGATTCACTTCGGCGCGGTCATGGTGCTGAACTTGTCAATCGGACTGGTGACGCCGCCCGTCGGAATAAATCTGTTCGTCGGGTGCGGCATTGCGAACGTCTCACTGAAAGATATTTCCGTGGCGGTCATTCCGTTGATTATCGCTTGCCTTGTTGTCTTGTTGCTGGTAACATACATTCCGCAACTCCCGCTGCTCTTCGTGTAGCGCGGAGTAAGGGGCAAGGATTCGGGATTCAGGGGCAAGGGAAAAATCCCCTGACCCCTGACACCTGATACCTGACCTCTAAAGAAACGGAGGATTGATTAGCATGAAGAAAACTTTTGCAGTGTTGATGCTCGCGACGATGCTCTTCTCGGTCGGCTGCGGCAATCAAGCTCAAGACGCCGCCAAAGACGCTCAACAGAAAGTCGAGCAGAAAGCGGACGAGGCTAAAGACGCGGCTAAGCATGCGGCTGACGACGCGTCCAAAAAAGCTGACGAGATGAAACAAGACGCCGCCGCCAAAGTCGACGAGACTAAAGACGCTGCTAAAAAAGCTGTCGGCGACGCGTCCAAAAAAGCTGACGAGATGAAACAAGACGCCGCCAAGAAAGCCGACGAAGCCAAAGCCGAATTCGACGAGATGGCAAAAGACATGACGAGCATGATGAACGAACGAGTTATCGCGCTCGGCGGACTCAAGCCCGGCACCGCCACCGTTGAAGACATTCAAGCCAAGTTCGGCGAAGCGATTTCAACCGAAGGCAACACGATGACTTTTGCCGACGGCCTCAAAGTCGTGCTCGACAGTGCAAAAAAAGTTAAATCCATTTCCACGACCGGCAAAGCTTTCAACACGCCCGAAGGTGTTTACGTCGGCGCAAGCGAATATTCCCTCAACGACGCGTGCGGCCCCGCAGATTCCGTTCGTGTGGCTAACGGCGTCGCGGAATACGAGTACAACGGCGGCGATAAAAAATCTGTCGTCGTCTACAAAGCTCAAAACGGAGTCATCACCGAAATAATTTGTTCGCTCAAGTGAGGTCGTCATGAAAAAATTTTTAGCGGCAATAATGTTGGCGTCGATGATTTTGTCGGCGGGTTGCGGCGATAAAGTCGAAGACGTTAAACAAGAGGCGGCCACCGAAGTTAAAGAGGCGGCGGCTGACGTTAAAGACGCGGCGGCCAAAGTCGAACAGAAAGCGGCTGAAGTCGCGGGCACACCCAAGAACGGCACCGTCGACGAAAAATTTTCTCTCGGCGGAATTTTTCCCGGCATGACTTTCGACGAGGCTAAAAAAATTCTCGGCGAGCCGACCGCTCAACACGACGACGACGAATTCACTTTCGCAAACGGTTTGATGATTGACGCGGAAAAAAATATCGTCGAAGAAATTAAAATTCGTCAGGCGGGCGTGAAGACTGCGGGCGGCGTCGAAGTCGGAATGACTGAACAAAATTTGATTGACGCTTACGGCCGCGCGGAGGTCACGGAAAACGACGACGGCATTGTCGAACACAAATATTACAGCGGCGACAGACGAATCAAGCTGGAGTTCAACGTGAGCAACGGCA
>CAMJQS010000147.1 GCA_946408105.1 uncultured Selenomonadales bacterium
AGCCCGATACACTCCAGGCAAACGCGCGACGCTTTGTTAAAAATTATTTGCAACTCGCCGCGCTCAAGCCCGAACAAAATCATCGCCGCGCCCGTCAAAAAAATTATCAGCCTAATTTTTGAGAAGTTTTTCAAGTTCATCTTTGTAGCCTTCAACGTCCGCGCCGATAATCGCCCGCCCGACGACTTCGCCCTTGCTGTTCACAAAAATCGTCGTGGGCACCGCCTCAACGTTCGCCATGAAGCTCATCAAATTTTTGTCGGGCACGATGTTCACGAAGTCCGCGTTGGCCTCTTGAGTTATTTTCAAGGCCGTTTGAATTTGCGGGGAACCTTCAGCGGCGTCGCAGACCAAGCCGACAATCTGCGCGTCGGCCGGCAACGAACGAGCCAGCCGTCCGAGTTCGGGCATTTCGCCTATGCACGGCGGGCAGAACGTCCCCCAAATGTTCACGATTGTAATTTTTTTCGACGCAAAAATTTCGTTCGTGACGACTTCGCCCTTAATCGTCTTGGCGGAAAAATTCGGAACGACTTTTGCCACGGGCGACGCCTGCGCAGTTTTTGGAGAGTCATTACCGGCCGCCGAATCGTCGCTGCAACCGCTGAGCAAAAATGCCGCCGCCAGCAATGCCGCAAAAATTTTTTTAGTCAAGTTAATCATCTCCTTCGGCGACATTCTATCATTCGGGTTGCTCGTGTGCAAGCAGGGGAATTTAAGCGCGGGAAGAATAAAGGATTAGAATTCCCAAAAACTTCCGAGGTGTTTATGAAGATTGTAATTTCCGGCTACTACGGCTCGAAGAACGGCGGCGACGAGGCAATGCTCGCGGCGATGCTCGAAGTCTTGCGCGAAGAAGTTCCCGATTTGCAAGTCACGGTCATCTCGCTCAATCCCGAATACACAAAACGACGCCACGGAGTCGACGCGGTGCCCATGCCGAATATTTTTTCCTCCATAAAAAAAATTCGCGCGGCGGATTTGCTGATAAGCGGCGGCGGTTCTCTTTTGCAGAACGTGACGAGCGGCCGCAGTCTTTACTATTATCTGGCGATAATTTTTTTTGCGCTGGTCTTCGGCCGAAAAGTCATGCTCTACGCGCAAGGCATCGGCCCCATTCGCGGCCTGATTGCTCACAAGCTCATGAACTTAATCGTTAATCGCGTCGACCTGATTACCGTTCGCGACCGCGGCTCACTCGAAGAACTTTCGCGGCTCAAGATAACTCGTCCGAAAATTTTTTGCACAGCCGACCCCGTCTTGGCGATAAAGCCTGCGCCGCCCGAAATCGGCGAAGAAATTTTGTCGCACCACGGAATAAAAAAATCTGACGGAAAATTTATCGGCGTGGCTGTTCGTCATTGGATTGGCTGGGGAAAATTTCAAAGCGAACTGGCCGCCGCCCTCGACAAAATCATCGACGCGACCGACGCGAAAATTATTTTTATCCCGATGAAATTTCCCGAAGACATTCGCTCCGCCGCAATGACCGCCGAACTCATGGAAAAAAATTGTCTCGTCTTTGAAGAGGAATTCACGACGCAAGAAATTTTAAGTCTCGTCGGCTGCATGGATTTGTTAATCGGCGTTCGTCTTCACGCGCTGATTTTCGCGGGTGTCATGGGCGTGCCGATGCTCGGCATTTCTTACGACCCGAAGATTGAACGCTTCCTCGATTCAATCGGCGAAAAACCTTTGGGCAACATGGCGAACGTGACGGCCGATGAAATTTTTGACGCGACGCTGAAAAAATTATCGGAGCACAAAAATTTTCCCGACGACAAACTTTTAAAAGAGCTCGGCGCACTTGCTCGGCAAAATGCAAAACTTGCCGTCGAACTCGCGGGAAAAAATTTCCTTGACAAAACATAACTTTAATGCGTTATA
Organism: uncultured Selenomonadales bacterium; assembly: GCA_946408105.1. GTDB lineage: Bacteria > Bacillota > Negativicutes > Selenomonadales > Selenomonadaceae > Quinella. The sequence goes on from CAMJQS010000147.1 coordinate 1,888, forward strand.
ATCATAAAAATTTTTTGGGAGGGATTCTTCAATGGCATCGGTTCCGAAGAAAATTTGGCAGGATTCGTATCAGCTGTACATCGGCGGACAGTGGCGCGACGCTGAAGGCGGCAAAACTTTCGACGTGTACAATCCGGCCAACGGCTCTTTCATGTGCAAGGTTGCGGCCGCAAGCAAGCAGGACGTCGACGACGCAGTTAAAGCTGCGTGGAAAGCTTTTCCCGCGTGGAAAAAAACTTCGCCCGTCGAACGCGCGACCATTCTCCTCAAAATCGCCGACATCATCGACGCGAACAGAGACCACCTGGCAATGATTGAGACGCTCGACAACGGCAAACCCATTCGCGAAACGACCAATATCGATATCCCCATGGGCTCCGACCACTTCCGCTACTTCGCGGGCGTCATTCGCTCCGAAGAAGGCTCGGCCAACATGATTAACGAAAACACCATGAGCCTCATCCTCAACGAGCCGATTGGCGTCGTCGGACAAATCGTTCCTTGGAATTTCCCGTACCTTATGGCGGCGTGGAAGTTGGCTCCTGCTCTCGGCGCGGGCGATTGCATTGTCTTTAAGCCGTCGTCGACAACCTCGTTGAGCGTCCTCGAACTCATGAAGCTCATCGAAAAAGAATTGCCGCCCGGCGTCCTCAACATCGTCACGGGCAGCGGCGGCAAAACCGGTCAATTCCTCCTCGACCACCCCGACGTTTGCAAGCTCGCGTTCACCGGCTCGACGGAAGTCGGCTACTCGGTTGCGGACGCGGCCGCCAAAAAACTTATCCCCGCGACGCTCGAACTCGGCGGCAAGTCTGCCAACATTTACTTCGACGACATGCCGTGGGAAAAAGGCGTGGAAGGCGCGTGCCTCGGAATTCTTTTCAATCAAGGGCAAGTCTGCTGCGCGGGCTCAAGAATTTTTGTGCAGGATACGATTTACGACAAGTTCCTCGCCGCGATTAAAGAAAAATTTGAGAGCGTCAAAGTCGGTCTGCCGTGGGAACCCGATACGCAAATGGGCAGCCAAATTGATAACCGCCAGCTCGAAAAGATTTTGAATTACGTTGAAATCGGCAAGGCGGAAGGCGCGCAGGTCATCACGGGCGGCAAGCGTGCCGTCGTCGAAGGCGGCGAAAACGGAGCCTTCATGCAGCCGACGATCCTCGCCGACGTGAACAACAACATGCGCGTTGCCTGCGAAGAAATTTTCGGGCCCGTCGCCGTCGTCGTAAAATTCCACGACGAAGAAGAAGTCATCAAGATGGCCAACGACAGCGAATACGGCTTGGGCGGCGCGGTCTGGACGAAAGACATCAACCGTGCGCTGCGTGTCGCTCGTGCAATCGAGACGGGCAGAATGTGGATTAACACTTACAACGAACTGCCCGCGGGCGCACCGTTCGGCGGCTACAAAAAATCAGGCATCGGCCGCGAAACCCACAAGCTCATCATGAACGCTTACACGCAGAAGAAAAATATTTTTATCAGCCTCGGCGAAAATCCCACAGGACTTTATTAAGCTGTCAGCTGT
>CAMJQS010000148.1 GCA_946408105.1 uncultured Selenomonadales bacterium
CTCAACGCCCGACGTTTGACGGAAATTTAAAACGTTACAAAGTTTTTTCATTAAGGCATGCTAAACTTACACAGCTTACGCAGAAAATTTTTTCACGGGGGGAAAGCAGATGTTTGAATTCGACGAAAACACTTTAGACCAACTGGCTAAAATAAAAGTAATCGGAATCGGCGGCGGCGGCTCGAATGCGGTGAACAGAATGATTGAATCGGGCTTGGAGGGCGTGGAGTTCATCGCGGTCAACACAGACTCGCAAGCGTTGCTTATGAGCAAGTCTCCAAAGAGAATGCAAATCGGAGAAAAACTTACGCGCGGACTCGGCGCGGGTGCTCGTCCCGAAATCGGCGAACGCGCTGCCCAAGAAAGTCGCAACGACATTTTGGAAGCGTTGCGCGGCTCGGATATGGTTTTCATAACGGCGGGCATGGGCGGCGGCACGGGTACGGGCGCGGCTCCCGTCGTGGCGGAGTGTGCTCGCGAAGTGAACGCTCTGACCGTGGCGGTCGTCACTCGTCCGTTTTCCTTTGAAGGACCCAAGCGCAGAAGAAATGCCGACATGGGAATAGAAAAACTTCGCCGCAACGTCGACGCAATCATCACCATTCCCAACGACCGTTTGCTTCAAGTCGTCGATAAAAAAACTACAATGACTCAAGCTTTCGCCCTCGCCGACGATATTTTGCGTCAAGGTGTCAAAGGCATTTCCGATTTAATCGCCGTGCCCGGAATAATTAATTTGGACTTCGCGGACGTGCAATCAATCATGAGCGACGCGGGCTCCGCGCTTATGGGTGTCGGCGAAGCCTCCGGCGACAACGCAGCCGTCGAAGCCGTGAAGAAAGCCATTGCCTCCCCCCTGCTCGAAACCGGAATAGACAGCGCGCGCGGAATTTTGTTGAACTTCATGGGCGCGCAAGACAACTTGCCGATGATGGAAATCAACGAGGCCTCCACCACGATTCAAGAGGCCGCACACCCCGACGCAAATATTATTTGGGGCGTGAGCACCGACGAAACTTTGGGCGACACGATTATCGTCACGATTATTGCCACGCGCTTCGGCGAAGAAGAAACCGCCGCGCCCGCGCCTTCAATTAGGAATGAGGAATTAGGAATTAGGAATGAACAACCGACTCAGCCGCAACCCCGTCCGCAATACAATCAGCAACAGTTCAATCAACAGGAGCCGCCGCCTTACAATCGAACCGTTCAGCCGCCGCAAGAGCCGCCCAAATCTTCAAACCCTTTCCCGAATATAATTCCCGACTTTTTTAACAGACGCAACAGACGATAAATTTTTGACGGAGGGTTGATGAACGTGTTGGGAAATAATTTTGAAAATCAATTTGTAAAAGTTAAAGTCGTCGGCGTCAACACTGCGGACAATGAAAAATTTTCGGGCGGGCTTGCTGCTCTCAACTGCGTGCTGGAAAAAAATTTGCAGGGCGTGAATTGTTTGGCCGTCGACAGGCACGACACAAAAAATCTCGACGGCTGCAAGGCCAAGCACAAATTACGACTGCTCACTGCGGACGACGAAAAAATTTTGACGGAGGCTCTGCGCGGCGCGGATTTAATTTTCGTCGCGGCCGACGAGGTCTGGGAAAATATTAAAGCCGTCGCGCTCGTCGCTCACTGCGCAAAAAAAATCGGCGCGCCCGTAATTTTTATCGCCGGCGGAAATTTTGAGGACGCGGAAGACGAAATTATTTTCGACGCACTGATAAAGTTGCCGAGCAAAAATTTTGAGCTCGACGCCTGCAAAGTCGTTCAAAATTTTGTTGAGGCCGTGACGTTCGACGGCCAGCCGAAAATCGACGTCAAAGCAATTTCGGACGCCGTGAAAGATTCCGCCGCGATTGTCGGCTACGGCGAACGCGAAGGAAAAAATGCCGTCGTCAAAGCCGCAAAGGCCGCCCTCGAACACGCGGAACTTTCGGAGGAAAACTTCAAAGCCTCGAAAAAAATTTTGTTCAACGTCACGACCGCCAAAGGAAATTTTTCGTTGGAGGAGGCGCAAAAACTTTCTAACCTTTTCAAACGACACGCGCCCGCCGCAGAAATTTTTTTCGGCTTCTCGACGGACGATTGGCTCGTTCAAAAAGTAAAATTTCTTCTGCTCGCCGCCCGATAAAAAATTCCCGCGCTCGACGGGAAATTTTTTTTGACATAAGCAAATCGTTTCTGTAAAATGTTTTCAAAACAGAAGGGAGGATTTTTATGGACGCCAACTTGAAAATAATTTTGGACGATTACTTTGAGGGAGCCGCGCAGCTCAAGCCGAATGCTTTTGTTCACGTGCGCGACAATCGGGAAATTGCGCCGCTCGTCGACGCCTTCTTCAGCGAAACCGAACCGAGCACGCTCATCATGAGCGACAGCCAAGAAATTTTTGAAGGCGACATCCTCGTTTACCCGAAGACCCGCCAGTTCTGCTACGTCGACGACATCCGCCACATCGCCGGCAAAGGAATTTACATCGTCCACTATCACACGAAATATCAGCGCAAAGCTCAAACGCCCTTCAACGAAGATTAAATTCAATCGACCGATAAAAAAACTCCTCCGCATTTCGCAGAGGAGAATTTTTTTTGCGTTTATATCGTGCAGAAAATTTTTTCAGTTCGTGATGCCGGGTCGCGTCATCTTTTCGGGCGACATATAAACTTTAAGCTGTTCTTCCGTGAGAATTCCTTTTTCCAAAATGATTTCGCGAATCGGGCGGCGCGTGGCGTAAAATTCAATCGACCGATAAAAAAACTCCTCCGCATTTCGCAGAGGAGAATTTTTTTTGCGTTTATATCGTGCAGAAAATTTTTTCAGTTCGTGATGCCGGGTCGCGTCATCTTTTCGGGCGACATATAAACTTTAAGCTGTTCTTCCGTGAGAATTCCTTTTTCCAAAATGATTTCGCGAATCGGGCGGCGCGTGGCGTACGCTTCTTTTGCGAGCATGGAGCATTGTTCGTAACCGAGGTGCGGCAACAGAGCAGTGACGACGCCGACGGAGCTGTCCAACCATTTTTGGCACTGTTCGCGGTTCGGCTCAAGACCCGTCAAAAGTTTGTCGACGAAAGTGCGCGAGGCGTTCGCAAGATAATTCATGGAGCTGCACAGGTTGTAAGCCATAATCGGTTCCATGACGTTCAATTCAAATTGACCGTTCTCCACGCCGAGCGTGACGGCGAGGTCGTTGCCGATAACTTGATAGCACGCCTGATCCATGACTTCGGCGATAACGGGATTGACTTTGCCGGGCATAATCGATGAGCCGGGCTGACGTTTCGGCAAGAAAATTTCATTCAGACCACAGCGAGGACCCGAAGCCATAAGACGGAAGTCGTTTGCCATTTTAATCAAGACGAGCGCGGTATTTTTCAGCGCGGAGCTTACGTCGACGAAACCGTCCGTGTTGT
>CAMJQS010000149.1 GCA_946408105.1 uncultured Selenomonadales bacterium
AATCGTTGCCCGCGAGCGCGGTTATCGTGACGTAATTGAATCTGTCATTAGTAATCGTGTCGTCGTTGGCCGTGCCCACAATGAGCGTTGAGCTTGTGCTGTTGGAAATTTCTTCGCCGGGCACTTTGGGCGGCTCATATGTCGAAAGAATATTAACTTCTTGGTCGGCGGGATAATCTTTCAGCGTGACGGAGCCGACGGTCGCTTCGTTGTCGATTACGTGTACGATAATATCTGCGTCGCTTTGGACGGTCTCCCAAGCGTAGTCGCCGAGGTCGAGCGTGTCCGAATCGTTGAAGCCGTCGATTGTGTCGTCGCCGCTCTCGTAAATGTAAGTCGTGTTGCGTTGCTTATTGTTTTGAATCGAGTCGTTGCCGCCGAGAGCCCGAATCGTCGCGCCGCGAGTTTTGTTGACAATTAAATCATCGCCTTCTGTGCCGACGATATTTTTTGCGTCGCTGACTTCAACGGGGTTGTCGTCCGCGTCGACGATATTAATTGACGACAAGTTTGCCGAGTACAAAATTTTTATCGAGTCCGTCGCGCCGAACAAAATTAAATCGTTGCCGCTCGTGACGGAGGAAAGACTTCCGCCCGCGATTTTCAGCGTCGAAGTTTCATTAAAGCCGCGAATCGTATCGTTGCCGCTCTCGTGGAAGAATAAAACATTTTCGCCACCGACGTTGCGAATGAAATCGTCGCCCGTGCCCGCGTCGATTGAAACGTTCGAGCTGTAATTGTAAATCTCATCGTCGCCGTGCCCGCGTCGATTGAAACGTTGCCGCCGCTGTTGTTGATTGTGTCGTCATCTGCGCCCGCGCTGATTGAAACGTTCGAGCCGCCGTTGTAAATATAATCGTCGCCGCCCTTGGCAATAATGGTTGCAGCGTCGTCCGAGTTGTTCAGATAGTCGGCGTCTTCCGTGCCGATGAGAAGTTTGCTGCGCGCGCCTTCGATTTGAACGCCCGAACTTGCCGCGCCAAAGAGCGTGATTGAATCGGAGCCGCCGCCGCCGATAATATCATTGCCGACGGTGGCGGGCGTGAATTCGCTGCCGGAAATGCTGAGCGTGTCCGTCGAGTTGAGGCCGCTGACAGAATCGTTGCCGCCGCCCGAAAAATATTGAATCAAAATTTCTTGCGCGTCGTCCGATAAATTAATTTGGTCGTCGCCCGTTCCCGCGTTGATTGTTCCGAACGAGCCGCTGTTTTGGATTGTGTCGTCATCTGCGCCGCCCGAAATGGAAACGTTTAAGCCGCTGTTGTTGATTGAATCGTTGCCGCCGCGCGCGGAAATTGTCGCGCCGTAAAAATTATTTTCAATCGTGTTGGGTTCGTCGTCGCCCGCGATAAATTTTGTGACGCTGTTTGATTCAATGCTTGCGTTCAAAAGTTCTTCGGCGGTGACGGTTTCGGGGTTGCCCAAGCTGTCGCCGTTCAAGCTGTCGGCAAAAAGTTGTAACCAATAAAATCTTTGGTCGGAAGGGTCTGTGTCGTCTTCATTGTAGCCGACGCCGAGCTTTGAATAATTTCTGTGTTCTTCGTCCAAAATATTTTTGCGGTGAGCAGGCGAATTCATCCAATCGTTCACGGCATCTTGGGCAGTCGCTTCGCCGGCCGTAATGTTTTCCGCGTGATGATGATTTGCCGACTTCCTCAAAGACGGTGCTGTACTCTCCGCCTTTCGGGCGATTGTGTCTGAATATATCCAATTCATTTTTTTCGCCGAGTTCGTTTATCTCTTGCGCGCGAATGGAGGCGGCCGCCGTCAAACCGTCGGATAGTGTCAGGGGCGATAAACTTTCAGCTTCGCGTTCGGCGTTGGTGAGCTCCAAAACTTGCCAAACTTGCTCGCTTGCCTCGTCGTCGAAGTAGTCGTTGTCGCGGACGCTCTTCAGCGTGACTTTAAAAAGTCCGTCGCCGTCTTGCCAAACGACATCACTGCCGCTTGCAATGCTCGTAAGTTGCGGAGTGGTTGAGCCGTCGAAGTTCACAACGATTTTGTCTTGCGAAGGTTGCAGGTCTTCAATCACTGCGGAAAGTTTTTTGTCCGCAGAATAATTCAGCTCGAAAACATCCGCGCCGTCGCCGCCGCTGAGTGTTGCCTCGCCGCCCATGACAATCAAGCTGTCGTCGCCGCCGCCGACAAGGAGCACGTCGCTTTTGTTGTCGCTGATGAGCGTGTCGTTGCCCTTGAGGCCGTAAGCTTGCGCGTTGTCTTCGCTGACGTTAAGTTGGTTGCCGCTTGCGTCGCCGTGAAGAACTTTTGCCATAAAGTCATCTCCCTTGAAAATTTTTGGAGTGTCCCATGGTGTTATACTAATTGTTTTTTTTGTCAATTCTCTGCCGTGAAAATTTTTTCAAAAAAAATCCCCGCTCGTTTTGAACGGGGAAAAAATTTTTTCCGAGAAATTTTTTATTCAGTCTGCCAAGAGTTTGTCGCGTGATTAAATCTTCGCGTTGTGCCGTCCGAGAAAATTATATTCGCGCTCAAAGCTTCCGTGCTCTGAACCGTGAGCGTGTTGCCCGTGTTGAAGGAAATCACCAACGCGCCGTCGCGGGTGTTCGTCGAAACGATGTCGCTCAACGTCGTGTCGTTCAAATTTATCACGTCCGCCGCCGAAGCATTTTGGAAAGTGTCGGAGCCTTCGTTCTTCCCGCCGACAAAAATATCTGCGCCGTCGCCGCCGACCAAAGTATCCGAGGCCGTGTCCGCGTTGCCCCAAAGCTGTGAACCGTCTGCGCCCGCGTAAATTAAATCTTCGCCAAGCGAGCCGTTCAAAATTTGATAGCCCGAATAAATTCTGCCGTCGACCGTGCCCGCCGTACTCGACATGTGCGCTTTGATGAAGTCGTTGCCTGCGGCGTCTTTCAAGTTGATAACTTTGTCCGTCGCGTTCTCGAAGACAAGCACGCCGCTGGAAGATTCGACGATGAAATTTCCTGCGCCGTCGAAGTGTGCGCCGCGATATTCTTCAGCGAAAGTAATTTTTCTCCACGAGCCGTAATGTTGAATGATTCGGTTGCCGCCCGTGTAAGTTCTTTCGATAGGCGACATTTTTGTTCCGCTGTAAGTTCCTTGCGTCGTCGTCACGGAAGTATTGAGCGGATTGTAATTCGTTGTCGTCCGCGTCGTTGGAGTTGTCGATAAAGTTTCGGGAATGGTGATTGGTTCGAATATCGAAGAGCCCGAAGTCGTCGTCGACGAAGAAGAATTGCCTCTGCTGCTGTCGTTTTGCCCGCTGCTTGTGCCGCTCGTGCCGTTCGAGCCGTTGTTGCTTGAGGAACTTGTCGACGTGCCCGCCACCGACGTGCCGCCGCTGCCACTTGATGAACCGCTGCCACTTGATGAACCGCTGCCACTTGATGAACCACTGCCACTGCCGGAGC
>CAMJQS010000150.1 GCA_946408105.1 uncultured Selenomonadales bacterium
ATACGATTCAAAACAGCGGCAATAAAGTTACAATCGACGGCGCGGCCGGCAACGATTCAATCGTCTCAAGCGGCGCAAACGTCTCAATCAACGGCGGCACGGGCAACGACACTTTAAGCGGCGGCGCAGGCAAAGACACAATTTACGCCGCGTCGGGTAACGATGTCATTTACGGCGGCGCGGGCAACGATAAACTTTACGGCAGCTCGGGTGCTGATACAATTTCTGGCGGCTCCGGCAACGATAAACTTTACGGCGGCAACGGAAACGATTCACTCGCGGGCGGCACGGGCAACGACACTTTAAGCGGCGGCAAGGGCAACGACTTTATAAACGGTTACTCGGGCGCAGATTATCTTTTGGGCGAAGACGGCAACGACACGCTGGCAGGTTCGGCAGGCAACGATAAAATTTACGGCGGCGCGGGCTCCGATTCGCTTTCGGGCGGCAGCGACAATGACACACTCGACGGAGGCGCAAGCAATGATACTTTGCTTGGCGGCGCAGGAAATGATTCTCTCTGGGGCGGCGCGGCCAAAGATAAACTCTACGGCGGCGCAGGCAACGACACACTCCGGGGAGGCGCGGGCTCCGATTCTCTCTGGGGCGGCGACGGCTCCGATGTCTTCGTTTACATTTCGGGCGAGGCCGGCACCGATACAATTTACGACTACGAAAGCGACGACATGTTGCAAATCCTTACAGCGAACGGCTCAAGCGGCACCTACTCCGCCTCTTCCTTCAGCGACAGCAAATTGACGCTCACGATTGACGGCGGCGGCACTGTCGTTTTAAGCGGCGTAAGCAGCGGCGATGAAATTAACATCAACGGCACGACGCACACGATAAAAAATTCCAAGCTCGTATAAAAAATTTTCTGCTCAAAAAAAATTTCCCGTCGAAAAACTCGGCGGGATTTTTTTTTATAAAAAATTTTCCGTGCAAATTATTTTTCGCTGTTGAGAGAAGTTGAGAGCGGCACCATAATTTTTTCGTCGTAGCACTTGAACGCGTCGTCGACCAATTTTTTGTCGGGCGAAGGAGTAAACGCGCTCACGAGCGGCACGATGATTAAACCGGCCAGCATTGCGATTGCGCCCGAATTAATCGGCGACTGCATTATCGCGGGGAAGGCGGGACGGATTAACATGTTGGCCGTCATGAGCACGCTTGCAAAAATGAAACATGTCCAGCAGGCGGCCGTCGAAATTTTTTTCGAGTAAAGCGAATACATAAACGGCGCGAGGAACGCTCCGGCCATTGCCCCCCAAGATATGCCCATGAGCTGCGCGATAAAGTTCACGGAAGATTTATATTGGACGAGGGCGAGCACCGCCGAAATCGCAATGAACACGACGACCAAAAATCTTATCAGCAAAACTTGTCGCGGCTCCGTCATGTCTTTTGCAAAGTTGTCGCGGATTAAATCAAGCGTGAGCGTCGACGCCGAGACGATGACCAAACTTGAAAGCGTGGACATGGACGCGGACAAAACCAAAATCACGACGAGGGCAATCATTCCCGCCGAAAGTCCGCTTAACATTGTCGGGATAATCGAGTCGAAGCCGTTGGCGGCAATGTCGATTTGGTCTGAAAACAATCTGCCGAAGCCGCCGAGGAAATAACAGCCGCCCGCCACCACGAACGCAAACAAAGTTGAAATGACCGTGCCTTTTTGAATTGCCTGTTCATTTTTTATCGCGTAAAATTTTTGAACCATCTGCGGCAAGCCCCACGTGCCCAGCGAAGTCAAAATGACGACGAACAAAAGATTGAGCGGGTCGGGGCCGAAGAACGATGAAAAAATTCCCGGCGTCGACGAAACTTTATCGTCCGTGATTCTGGCCAAGCCGTCGAGCGCAGTCATGAAGCCGCCCTTCGATTCGAGCACGGCATAAATCACCGCAGAAATTCCCACGAGCATGACGACGCCTTGAATAAAATCGTTAATCGCCGTGGCCATGTAGCCGCCCGCGATGACGTAAACCGCCGTGAGCACAGCCATAAGCAAAATGCAAACGGAATAGTCAATGCTGAAGGCCATGCCGAAAAGTCTGCTCAGCCCGTTGTAAAGCGAGGCGGTGTAGGGTATCATAAAAATAAAAATTATAATCGCCGCGCCGATTTTCAGTGACGGCGAGCCGAAACGCTTTTCAAAAAACTGCGGCATGGTGGCGGTGTCCAAGTGGCGAGTCATGATTCGCGTTCGTCTTCCCAAAATGAACCACGCCATGAGCGAACCGATTAGCGCGTTGCCGATGCCCGCCCACGTCGCCGCAATTCCGTACTTCCAACCGAACTGCCCCGCGTAGCCGACGAACACGACCGCCGAAAAATAACTCGTGCCGTAAGCAAAAGCCGTGAGCCAAGGCCCGACGCTGCGCCCGCCCAGGACAAAGCCGTCGACGTCTGTGGCGTGCTTGCGGCAGTAAAGACCGATACCAATCAGCACTGCAAAATACAAAACCAAAAGTGCAACCTTCATTGAAACAAAACCTCCACGAAACTTAAAAGGAGTTGACCCGCCGTGATTATCGACATGCACACGCACATTTTCCCCGAAGAAATTTCTGCCGCCGTCATAGAAAAATTGAGCCGCGTCGCGAGGGTGCCCGCCTTCACGGACGGCACTTTGAGCGGCTTAAAAAAATCTATGGACGAGGCGCAAATAAATCTGTCGGTGATTTTGCCCGTGGCGACACTCACTCGACAGGTCGAAAAAATTAATTCGTCCTCCGCCGCGCTTAACGAAAAATTTTCGGGCGAAGGAATTTTTTCATTCGGCTGCATTCATCCCGACTTTACAAATTATCGCGAAGAGCTCGGCCGCGTGAAAAATTTCGGGCTAAAGGGTATCAAACTTCACCCCGTTTATCAAGACACAAATTTGGACGACGTGAAATTTTTGCGAATCCTCGACCGCGCCGCCGAATTGGATTTAATCGTCGTCACGCACGCGGGCTTGGACATCGGCTTCCCCGGCGTCGTCCGTTGCAGCCCGCAAATGGCTTGCCGCGTCGTCGAGGAGGTCGGCGAATTTAAATTTGTCTTGGCGCACATGGGCGGCTGGAAAAATTGGGACGACGTGATAAAAATTTTGGCGGACAAAAAAATTTTCATCGACACGGCTTTTTCCACGGATAAAATTATTCCGCGAAAAGATTTTGTTTGGAACGAAGACGAACTGAAACTTTTGGACGCGGAACAGTTCATGAAGTTTGTAAAAATTTTCGGCGCGGAAAAAATTTTATTCGGGACGGACAGCCCGTGGACGGCGCAAAAAATTTCGCTCGACTTTATAAAAAATCTTCCGCTCGCCGACGACGACAAAAATAAAATCCTCGGACTCAACGCGCAAAAACTTTT
>CAMJQS010000151.1 GCA_946408105.1 uncultured Selenomonadales bacterium
GATTTTTATGTTTGGAATAGGCGCGGGAGAATTCATCGTAATTTTAATCGTCGGGCTGATTGTCTTCGGGCCGAGTAAATTGCCTGAAGTCGGGCGGGCAATCGGCAAGGGCTTGCGGGAATTTCGCAAGGCGCAGGCGGCACTTTCCGCCACGCTCAACGAACCTTTGAACGAGCCCGAAAAAAAATCCACGCCCGAAAAAACTTCCGAGGAAAAAAATTCGGCGGAGAAAAAAATTACCGCCGACGATGTTATAAACTTGGCAAAAGAAAGTCCAATCGTCAAGGAGAGCAGCAATGAAAAAGTTTCTAACGACAATCCTTACAACGCTCCTGCTGTCGACGCCCGCGCAAGCGTTGCCGGTGCAAGTGGCAGTTCAGACGGCACTGACAAACAATCCAAACCTTCAACGAACTGAACAATCAATCCGCGCGGCCGAAGAGTCATTAAAATCCGCGCGAGGCAGAAAAGGCATTTCGGTCAGCGCGTCGGGACGAGCAGGTTTTTCAAAGCCGGAAGGCGTCGAAGAGTCGGAAAGTTTGTCTACGGGTTTAAGCGCGTCGGTTCCAATTTATTCGGGCAATCGGTTGGAGTCGGCGATAAAATCTGCGGAGCTGGGCATCGACATTTCCAAGCTGGAATTTTCGCAGGCGCAGGACGATTTGATTTATCAAGTGGTCACGGCTTACGTCAACGCGCTGGAAAATTTGGCAACGTCGCGCGTCGATTTGGAGACGGAAAAAAATTTGTCCGAGCATGAAAAAATGATTGCCGCTCAATACGACGCGGGCGCGAAAGCCAAAATTGATTTACTTCGTGCGCAGGTCGAGACGAGCAACGCCCTTCAAACGGCCGCCCGCTCTCACGCAACATACGAAGTCGCGCTGACGAATTTGGCAACGCTCATGTCGACGGATTCAATCGCGAACTTGACCGTTGAAGATTTTGAAACGCGCTTGAAGGTTGAAGACGTGGAAAAATATTTGTCGGAGGCCGATGAAAATCGTCTTGACTTGAAGGCGGACGCGCTTAGAATTGAGCAGGGCGAACTGGACGTGACGAGCGCGAAGTCGGGTTGGCTGCCGAGCGTGGACGCGAATGTCAGCACAGATTTGAGCGGCGTGTCGCGGCGGTGGCACTTCACGCCCGACGCTTCGGCAGGGATTTCTGCGTCGTGGAGTATTTTTGACAGCGGAATCACTCGCGCGGCGGTCGAATCGGCAAAGGTCGAAGTCGAACGGCTCAAGCTGGCTCTCGACGCGAACTTGGACAGCGTGCACGAAGATGTTGTGACGGCTCACAAAAATTTGAAAATCGCTTTGCTCCGAATGACGACGACGCAACGGGCGGTTGAGTTGGCCGAGGAAGAAAGATTCATTGCCACGGAACGATACAACGTCGGCGAGGGAATTTTGCTGGACGTGCTCGACGCGGAAGTTGCGCTGTCCACGGCGAAAAAAAATAATGTCAGCGCGCGCTACGATGTCATGCGTTACAGTTTCGACTTGTCGCACGCCGTCGGCGATACGCTTAAAGCAATTAGGAGTTAGGAGTTAGGATTTAGGAGTTTGAAATGAAGTGGAAGATTTTAATTGCGGCGGTTCTGATAATCGGGGCGGCCGTCGGCTACAAATTTTATTCGGACAAAATCGTTGAGGACGCCGCGAAAAATTACGACACGGAAAAAGTTGTCCGCATGGACTTAACCAAAACCGTTTCGGCAACCGGCACGATTCAGCCGCGCAACAGCGTCGAAGTCAGCGGAAAAGTTACCGCCCGCATTCAAGATATTTTGGTTGAGGAAAACGACCACGTGACTGAAGGACAAGTCGTGGCGATTCTCGACGGCAAAGATTATCGGGCGCAACTCGACCAGGCGAACTTCACTTTGACCAACGCCCGACAAAAACTTGAGCGCACGGAAAAACTTTACAACATCGGCGCGAAGTCTCTGCAAGAATTACAGGACGCGCAATACGAATACGACCGCGCGAAATCCTCCGTCGAACTGGCCGAGGACAACGTTAATCAAACCGTCATCACCGCGCCCATGGACGGCGTTGTCGTCGGCGAACCCAAGACGCCCGGCACAATGGCCGTGCAAGGCTCGACGAACCCGACGGTTATCATGCGCATTGCAGACTTGAGCGAGAAACTTGTTAAGGCAAAAGTCGACGAAACGGATATCGGCTCCGTCAAAGTCGGGGAGCAGGCGACCTTCACCGTCGACGCTTATCCCGAAAAAATTTTCCGCGCGGAAGTCACAAAAATTTCTCAAACGGACACGACCAACTCTTGGGACACGAGCTCTTCGACAAGCAGTTCATCAAGCTCAAGCAACGCCGTCATTTATTATTACGTGACGTTTGCCGCGCCCGATGACGAAAATCTTTTAATGCCGGCAATGACTGCGCGCCTCGATATTATCGTCGGGCAAGTTCGTGACGCGCTGTGCGTTCCGATTGACGCGCTCAAAACCGACGCGAAAGGCTCTTACGTCGAACGAATCACCAAGGACGCGAAAGGCAAAGACGTTGCCGAAAAAGTTTACATAACCGTCGGGCTTTACGGCGAAGAGTTCGTCGAAGTCACGGGCGGCAATTTGAATCCCGGCGACGACGTTTCCACGACCTACGAGGCCGCGCAGAAAAAACCGACTCAAGGCGGCGGCATGGGCGGCATGCGTCGTCCTCCGTTCTAAGGACGTGAAAATTTTGTTGAGCAATCGGCGGCTCCTGCGAGTCAGATTATTTTTTGAGGGAGCACTCGTCGGAATTTTTACGGGCGCGGTCGTCGCGACGTTGAGATTTTTATTGGACGCGGCAGACATTTATCGCCCGATAATTTTTTCTTACGTCGACAGCTTCGGAAGATTTTTTTTGGCGGTCGGCGTGATGATTTTTTTCGCGGCGATTTTATCCAAGGCCGTGAACTTCGACGAGCAAGTTGCGGGCAGCGGCATTCCCCAAATAAAAAAAATTTTGCAGGGGCGCGCGCAGATGATTAAACCGTTCAGACTTTTGGCGATAAAATTTTTCGCAACGGTTTTGGCAATCGGCGCGGGTCTTTCACTCGGACGCGCGGGAATCAGCGTGCAATTCGGCGCGGCGGTCGGAAATTTTTTCACGAAAATAATTTACGCAAAAAATCCTCGGCACGAAACCGTCGAAGGAAATTTTTTGTTGACGGCGGGCGCGGGCGCAGGTCTTGCGGCGATTTTTTCTGCGCCGTTGGCGGGCGTTATTTTTTGCATTGAAGAGTTGCGCAAAAAATTTTCGCAAGAAATTTTAATCGCGGCAGTCACGGCGACAATCAGCGCGTCGTTCGTCGTGAAAATCGTCTTCGGCGTGCGTCCCGTCTTCGA
>CAMJQS010000152.1 GCA_946408105.1 uncultured Selenomonadales bacterium
CGGGCGAGTTAATTGACGGCTTGCAAATGCAAACTTTCCCCGACACTTTCACGGTGCAGACTAATGTATAAAAAAACTTGTCCTTGTTGCGGAGAAATATTTTTCGCCTTTCGCCCCGATAAAAAATTTTGTTCCCCACAATGCGCAGGCAGGTATCAGCGTAAGAAAAAAACGGAGCTGCCGCCCGCCGCTCACGTCGACAGAACTTTTGGTGATTGGGTGCGCGAAGCCGACGAGAGTGCAATTTGGACTACGGAACCTACCGCGGTTTAATCAAAATGGGCAAGACTTTCGAGGAGTTAAAAGCAGTCGCTCATCTTCGCCCGATTGCACTTCACGCACACGCCTCAACCGCCTCAAGGAAAAATTATCGTGATTAGAATCGACGCGCCGATAAAGCCCGTGCCGTTCAAGAGGGTAATGACGAGCGGCAAGCGTCGCTACAATCCTGCGGGATACACCGAGTTCAAAGACGAGCTCGGTTATTTCGCGTTAAAGGCAATGGCAGGGCGCGAGCCGCTCACGGGCGCGATTAAACTTTCCGCCGAGTTTTACAAGAATCGCAAAGGCATAACCACGGGGCAATGGGGCGACGTTGATAACTTTTTGAAAGCCGTAATGGATTCGCTGACCGGCATTTGCTACGCCGACGACGGGCAGATTATCCAAGTCAGCGCGATGAAAAAAATCGGCAAGCCTCGTGTCTCGATTGAACTGGAGGAACTCAAATGACTGACAAAGAGCAGGTAACAATTTTTACGGCTATGTCTACTGAAGCCGTTGTGCACATTCTTGAAAAGATTGAAGACGGCCTTATAGACATTAAATGCCATTATTCAGGTGATGAGCAAACACGTACTGCTAAGATTGACGCTTTGCTTGATTTTGTTCAAGACTTAAGTTTTGACATTGAGAAGGGAGTAAATTCGAAATGAAATTTATCAAGACATGCGACGGCTGGTATGTCGACCAAACTAAAATAGATTCTTTTTCAATACTCGAAAAAAATAAACCGAAATGTTTTGCAGTCGTGTGCTTTATTGATACGCAACGTTATTGCCTCAAGGAATATAAAAGAAAAATTGACGCGCAAGCGTGGCTTGATGAATTTGTTGCCGAACTCGACGCGGAAAAATAATTATTCGTCAAGATATTTTAAAAGTTGTATCAGATTTTTCATTTTATCTTGTTCGTCCCCTGCAGGGGCTCGTTGCCCAAATTGCACAAATCCGTTCTTCTTGTAAAATCTGATTAGTTCAGGAACATCTTCACATTCAAGATAGGTAACGCGCCCGCCAAATATTCTTTGCCCTTCGGCAACTTTATCACAAGCAATTTTTAAAAGCTCGTCTCCTGTTATCAGTTTGTTGTACCCATTTGTAAAGTTTTTACCCAGTTGCCCGATAAGTGGCGCGGCGAGTACTGATTTACCGATTGCTCTGTCAAAGGTTACAAATTTTCCGAGGCGTTTTTTCAATCTGTTGCTTAAATCTTTTGTTTCAATGTGAGTGTATTTTTGCGCCAGAGCGAAATAGCCTACAGTGACCCATTCATTGCGATAGGAAGCCAGTACAAGCCATACAGACGCTAAACGCTGACGTGAAAATTCTATCGCTTTGTTCCGGATAAAATCTTCAACATCAGCGTTGAGTGGACAAGAAAAATTTTGGAGACTGCTTTTTACAAAATTCGCGTCGGTGTCTTTTAAAACGTCAAGTAGATTGATTTTCTGA
The DNA here is from genome assembly GCA_946408105.1 of uncultured Selenomonadales bacterium. GTDB lineage: Bacteria > Bacillota > Negativicutes > Selenomonadales > Selenomonadaceae > Quinella. The sequence continues at coordinate 1,734 of CAMJQS010000152.1, forward strand.
AATCCTTCCATGTGTCAGCTCCATTTGATTTTGGCGAAAACTTCTTTTGCTTGCTCGCGCTTTACCTCGTGAACAGAGCGGCTCATGGTAATTTCTTCACCGCGTTTCTTTTCCGCCTGTTCGAGAGCACTGACCAAACGTTGCGCTTGCTTTGCCGTCGTTATATTGACATTTCGGAAAAAGCTTGACGTTGCCATATCAAACACCCTCTCAAATCTTTTAAAGGAAATTTATCATTGGGCAAAATGCCTGTCAATAACTTAATTAAAAAATAACTTCAATGCGGAGGAAATCTAATGCTGATTGACGGAATAAAAATTACCACAGACTTCGACGCCTCGACCGAAGAACTTCAAAACTACGTCGATTACCTCAAAGCACGTGTCGACGAGGATATTGTTTCCATTCATGTAAAAATGCGCGACGACGGAACTGTTGACGTTGATTATAACGCATATGGTATACCTTTTGAACGTATTAGAAGAATAACAGGATATTTGACTGGAGACTTGACTAGTTGGAACGACGCAAAGCAAGCGGAAGAACATGACCGCGTTAAGCACTCAAGAATTTAAAGAAGGGGGCGGCGAGCTATGACAGAAAAGGAATTGAACGGCGCACGCGAACTGAACAAAAAGATTCGTGACCTTGAACGGCATTTGCAAGAATTGAGGATGAGCGCGGAAAATTTAGTCCCGATTCTTGACGGCTTGCCGCATTCGTCCGAGGCGAAATCCCGCGTCGAAAAAATTGCGCTGATGATTGTCGAGGACGAGCGCAAACTTACTTCCCTTAACGAGACAATACTTTTGGCGAAGTCGGAACTGGCAGACAAAATCCTCTGCGAAGTCAACGAGCCCATACTCCAAACTTTGCTTGTTCTTCGATATGTCGAATGTTTATCTTTCAAGGAGACAGCGCGACGCATGAGAATCACTCTGCGCCACTTATACCGGCTTCACGAAAAATTTTTTAAAAATGTCACCCTCTTGCACTCTTGCGCACTTTCTAAAAGCTGATATAATCACACTGGAAAACAACGCGGGAGACCGCTCAAATAAAAAAACCGCCCCGATAACCGAGGCGGTTTTAACTTTGGCGGATTAAGTTCAGATTGAAATGCCCAATGCGGCAAGGTCGCCGACGAGTTCTTTATATTCGTTTTCGCAATATACGCAGGGCGTCCCGTCGTCGTTGACAATATCAACGAGGTAATCCAGACAACGCATTTTTTCTTCCCACTCGTTGATTTTTTGCTCAATGTGGCGAAGGCGTTTAACGGCGCGGCGGGTGCAGACTTTATAAACGCCGTCTTTGTCGGCGTCCATGTCTTCTTCGTAGACAGTGGTGCTATCGAATTCGATAATGTCGGCTACGGAGCGGTCATGTTGGTACACGTCGCTGTAGACGCTGCTTAAAGGTACCATTGCGCCTTTGCCGTCGCGAACGCAGAGCCACTCCAATTCGGTTTCGTACTTGTAATACCAATCATTGGCGCGGCGTTCGGCGTTATAGCGCGCGTTTTCCAACTGCTTTAATGTTTTCATTTTAAAAACTCCTTTCTCTCTCCCGTGAACAATCTGTCCCCGAAAGGCATTAGCCC
>CAMJQS010000153.1 GCA_946408105.1 uncultured Selenomonadales bacterium
GCGGTCGCCGCCTCGTCGAAAGTCAGCTCCGAATTTTTATCCAACGACACGGCCAACGCGGGCAGCGCGTGAAGAAAACCTTCCAAGGCCGCGCCGACTGTCCCCGAATACAAAACGTCCGTGGCAAGATTCGCGCCGTCGTTTATGCCGGAGATAACCGCGTCGAAATTTTTTTCGCTCATGCCTTCCAAATAAATTTTCACGCAGTCGGTCGGCGTCCCGTCGAAAGCCCAAGCCTCGCAGTCGGGTTCGTCGACGCGTTTATATTCAATCTCGCGCAAAAGACCGAGCGCATGAGACATTCCGCTCTGCTGAGTGAACGGCGCGGCGATTGTGACCTCGTGCCCGCGAACTTTCAGCGCGTCGGCCAACGACAAAAGCCCCGCGCCTTTTATCCCGTCGTCATTCGTCAACAATACGTTCAAAGTATCACCTCAATAAAATTTGTCGTCGAAAAAATTTTTGTCTGTGCTTACACGACGTAACTTGAGGCCGGCAACGTGACGTTGCATCCAACGGTCGCGCTTGAGCCGTAAAAAATTTTTACGCCGCGAACTTTGAGGCCGTCCCGGATGGACGGCCTCGCCCGCGCAGAAGACGTGATGTCTTCTCAGCGGGCAACATTTGCTTGCGGGAAGTCGTAACGCTTAAAACAATTACGAGCAACGCCCCCGCGAGGCGTCTTTTCTCTTTGCTACTTTCTCTTTGGACGCGCAAAGAGAAAGTAGATCCTAAAACTAAAAAATTTTCTACGTTCAATCGAAGCGACGAGCCGAAAAAATTTTTACAGCCCGAAGAGCGCGTCGGCAAATTCTTTTGCGTTGAACGGTCGCAAATCGTCGAGCCGTTCGCCAACGCCCACCCACTTCACGGGAATGTTGAGCTGCTCTTTTATGCCGATAATCATTCCGCCTTTGGCAGTGCCGTCGAGTTTGGTCAAGACAATGCCGGTTATGCCCGCCGCCTGCGAAAACAATTCCGCCTGCCGCAATGCATTTTGTCCCGTCGTCGCGTCGAGCACGAGCAAAACTTCATGGGGCGCGCCGTGAATTCCTTTGCCGAGGATGCGATTAATTTTTTTCAGCTCTTCCATCAAGTTGAATTTGTTTTGCAAGCGGCCGGCCGTGTCGACTAACAGCACGTCCATTTTCTGCGCCACAGCCGAGCGAGCCGCGTCGAGTGCTACGCTTGACGGGTTGGAGCCTTCGGAGTGTTTGATAAAAGCCGCGCCCGTCCTCTGCGCCCAAATTTCCAGTTGGTCAATCGCGCCCGCGCGGAAGGTGTCGGCCGCCGCCATCATAACTTTTTTTCCTTGCGCGCTGTAATACGCGCTAAGCTTGCCGATTGTCGTGGTCTTGCCCGCGCCGTTTACGCCAATCATCAAAATCACTCGCGGCGGAGCAACTTCGACGACCGAGCCTTCTTCTTCCGTGAGGATTTCGCGAATTTGATTCGACAAAAAATTTTTCACGTCGGCGGGCGAATTTATTTCAGCTTTGCGCACGCCCTTTCGTAGCCCCGCGATTAATTTTTCCGTCGTCGTCATACCCACGTCGGACGTTATCAAAGTTTCCTCCAGCTCGTCCAAAAGTTCGTCGTCAATCTTCGTAGAGCCGTGGAGGATTTCGTCAATCTTGTCAATAAATTTTTCGCGGGTCTTGCTCAAACTCGCTTTTAGTCTGTCAAAAAATCCCATGGCAATTCCTCCTTGCAAATTATTTTATCAGATAGCGAATCATTCATGCAACAAAAAATCCCCCGCTCCGGCGGAGGAGAAAATTTTTCAGTCGTGAACCCAATCGGTTATCGGGCTGGGATTTTTTATCGTCGTCCACTCGACGTCAACGGGCGGCGTGCAATATCTGCAGCGTTCAAAAGGTTTGAGCAAATGCGCTTTAAGTTTTTCCGTCGTCAAGGTCGGGTCGTACAAGTCAAGCGCGCCATCTTCCGGCAAATTTTTTTCGTAGTAAGCGTTGAAATATTTCGTCGTGAAGGGCAGGAAACACGCCGCGATTTTTCCCTCGTAAAGATTGTGGCAATGAGCTTGAAAACATTGCAGAAAAATTTCTCGCGGGCGGTCGTGGCGATTTAGCGTTTGCTTCATCGTGAAAGTTTTGTTCAGCGGGCTGACAAAAAGTGAAACGCGCTTTGATTCGATAAAATTTTTTATTGCGTCAATCTTACTTTCCAGCGGCGGATAAAACGAAATGTCAATTACAGTTCGGCATTGGCGCAACGTCTCAAAAAATTCTTCGGGCATCTTCTGCAAGAGAAGCGCGTTTGTTACAACATGAATCTCCGCTTGCGGATAAAGTCGGCGGCTGAGTTTTATATACTCGTTCAATTCGGGATTCAAAAGAGGTTCGCCGCCCAAAATCCTGATAACGCCGATGTCGTCAATGAACTCGTGCAAGCGTTCAAAGTCCCGCGTAAATTTTTTCAAGTTCGGGAAGTGCGGCTCCTTGACCAAGCCCGAATAATGCTCGCAAGCTTTGCAATTCAAATTACAGTGGTCTGCGACGTGAAATTCAAGATAGGGCAAATGCTTCGCGGAAAGATACGGCTCAATAAAATTTGTCGAGAAAATTTTGGAATTCAAGCGTTGAGCCATGCAAACGTCTTCAATTTTAACGCCGAGCATTTCCAGATGAGACAGAACTTGAGTTTGACCGTTAAAAATTTCTCGCGGGAAAATAATTTTGTGAATCAATCCTTTGTGATAGAGCGCGGCGAACTGCACGAAATGTAAAACGACCTTGTCGCCGAGTGCAGGAGAGCCAATACCCCCCCCCACTGTGTATCCGGCGACGTTGAGCGGTTCGGCAAGTTTGGTTTTCAGCCAAGGATTATAGCCGTTCTCGATGATTTGCGCGACGGCTTGCGAGGCGGGCTCCGCCCCAAGAATTGCGACGTTCAATTAAATTACCCCCAAAAATTTTTTTCCGCGCAAATTATATTCCAAAGCCGACGATTAAACAATGCAGGAAAAATTTTTCGCTCATGGAAAAATTTTTGAGAGGTGATTGACTTGCAGAAAAAAATTGTCGTCGTGGGAATCGGGCCAGGCAACGAAGATTTTATCACGCCCGCCGCGCTGAAAAAAATTCGTGCGTCAAAATTTTTGGTCGGCGGCCGACGCGCGCTGAACGAATTCGCCACGGCCAATCAAATAACTTGTCCGATAACCCGCGACCTCGACGCGCCGATTAATTTTATCCGCGAAAAAATTTTGCTCGATGAAGTCGTCGTCATGGTAAGCGGCGACCCCGGCTATTATTCGTTGCTTGACTTGCTCAGAAAAAATTTTCCGCCCGAAGAAATCGAAGTCAT
>CAMJQS010000154.1 GCA_946408105.1 uncultured Selenomonadales bacterium
CGTTCTTGCCATGAGCTTCACGATTATTCCCGTGGACATTTGCCGCAAGTTGCTTGTCGGCTCGAACAAATAATTAATCGTCACGTTGAAGCAAATATTCGACAGGCTTGCCGAAAATTTCGGCGAGCTTTTTTTTGTCTTTTTCCGTGAAACGAGTTTTGCCGCGCATCTTGTTGGAAACGGAAGCGAGACCCAACCCCATGAGTTTTGCCAACGCGGTATATGACATTTTTCGCAATTCCAATTCGGCTGTCAAATTTTTGTATGGCGAAACGCCGCAATTCGACAAAGTTGCCTCCGCCCCGTCGTCGCGCTGAAGAAGATATTCGATTGGCAGTCCGAAAAAATTTTTTAACTTTTCTGCGTCGCGTGCCGTGAAATTACGGTTACCGTGCATTTTCTCAGAAAGTGTGCTTGGGGAAATGCCCAAAAAAACCGCGAGGTCTGCATACAGCATGTTTCGTTTGTTAAGTTCGTTCAGCAAATTTTTGTAGGGCGTTTCTATGCGGTGAATCTCTGCCATTATTGCTCGCGTTTCGTCCGTGTGGTGCTTGCCGAAGAAACCGTTATTTTCTCCTCTAACTTTCGCTCCGATTTTTGCGCGGTGCTTTAACGAGAGTGCTTTACCTTTGCGCGCCGCAGAAATTTTTGCGCGATGTTCGGTCGTGAAGCTATATCCGACAATTCCTTCGCCGCCGTCGGTCAAATTGTAGCCGCGAGGAGCTTTGGTATTGAGCAGGACGATGAAAAATTTTTCCCAACGGTCAAGCTCTTCTTTTGACGCGCAAACTTTGAGAATTGCGATAACGAATTTGTCTTCGCCGTAAGCGCGGATGGCTTTGCCGATATACGAATTTTTATTCCGCGCGTGCTGATTGAAACACTCTTTGATTGTGTGCGTCGTCTGCCCGACGTATTGCTTGCCGTTGAGCTTGCACGTGAGACTGTAAACGATTCCGCAAACTTCCATAAAGCTTCCGCCTTTCGTTTGACAGCAGGGCGCACGCGGTGTAGAATTTGAAACGAGGAATAGGCTCTGCGTCTGCTACTATTGGATTTTGTTTTGACGAACTAATCTTAGCACCGCAGGGCTTTTTCTGTCAATTAACTTTGTTGAAATGAGCTGACCGCATGAAAGTTTCAGTGATTGTTCCCGTCTTCAACGCCGAAAAATTTTTGGGCGCGTGCCTCGAATCAATTTTGAATCAGACGCTGCAAGATTTTGAAGTCATCGCCGTGGACGACTGCTCCACCGATAATTCAATCGTCGTTGCCGAAAATTTTTTGGAGAGATTCGGCGGGCGATTAAAAATTATTTCTCTGCCGAAAAATTCCGGCTCGGGTGCCGTGCCGCGCAACGAAGGCTTAAAATTTTCTCGCGGCGAATATATTTTCTTCATGGACGACGACGATTTGCTCATGCCCGACGCGCTGAAAACTCTTTACGACGCGGCAGAAAAATTTTCGGCGGACGTCGTGCACACGGAGCAAGGCTTCACCTGCGACGAAGACAATCCGCAAAATTTAACGCACGTCTCGTTGGTTCAGAAGAGTTGCTTGCGCGATAAAATTTTTATGGAGAGCGAAGACCTTGCCGAACGCATGAAAATATATTTGCGCGGAGGTTACTGCGTGTTTCCTTGGGTAAAATTTTCGCGGCGCGACTTTCTCCTTGCCAACGACATAAAATTTCCGCACGTGAAAATTTGTGAAGACACTTTGTGGACGATTCAAATCGTTTGCCTGGCGAAAAAATTTTTGCGCGTGCCGAATCCTCTTTGCGTTTGGCGCACGGTAAAAAATTCTTGGGGAAGAGTGGAACGTACGCCCGAAGAGAAAATAAAATTTTGGTTCGACCCGCTCGTTGACGGTTTGGATTATCTCGACGACTTCATGGACGGAATAGAATTTTTCGCGCGCAATCCCGATTATCGTTTTGAGCTTGTAAATTTTTTCATCAGGGAGAGCGTCGTCAGAGTGCTCGACGCTTTTAAAAAATTAAATCGCCACGAACTTTACGACGTGATTCACGAAATGTTTAAAGGCAAACGCGCCGCGCTGATTGCAAATCTTTTCGTCAATCTTTATTCGAAATGAGCTGACCGCATGAAAGTTTCAGTGATTGTTCCCGTCTTCAATGCCGAAAAATTTTTGGGCGCGTGCCTCGAATCAATTTTAAATCAGACGTTGCAAGATTTTGAAGTCATCGTCGTGGACGACTGCTCCACAGACAATTCAATCGTCGTTGCCGAAAATTTTTTGGAGAGATTCGGCGGGCGATTAAAAATTATTTCTTTGCCGACGAACACGGGCGGCGGTGCGCTTCCGCGAAATGTCGGATTGGATTTTGCGCGCGGTCGATACGTTTGCTTCCTCGACGCCGACGATTTGCTCGTCGACAACGCCTTGGAAACTTTTTACACTCTCGCGGAAAAATTTCACGCCGACGCAACTTACATGGAGCGCGGCTTCACCTGCGACGCCGAACCCGTCATCCCGCAAAATTTTAATTGCGGCGACTGGCGACAAAATTTAATCGACACGGAGCCGACGCTCGAAACGGAAAATTTTTTTGAGCGCGTGGAAAAATTTATAACGCGACAATATAAGTGGCCGCCCTGCTGGAAATTTTCGCGGCGAAAATTTTTGCTCGACAACGAAATAAAATTTCCCGACATGAAGACGGCCGAAGACGGAATTTTTTCTTTCAAGCTGATTTGTTTGGCGAAAAATTTTTTGTTCGTGCCGCCGCCGCTTTACGTTCAACGCCTAAACGCCGCCTCGGTGACGCGCGAAAAAAAATCGCCCGAACAAGATTTAATCTTCCGCGCGAAAACTCTTTTGCGCGGCGCGGACTGTTTGGAAGAATTCATGAGCCGCTTTGAATTTTTCAGACGCAACCCCGACCTCCGAATGCGCGTGATAATTTTTTTCTTGAACGTTCAGCTGGAAGAAATGCAAAGCTCTTTGCAGGCTTTGACGCCCGGCGAAGTCTACGAAATTTTTTTGCGCGAATTTTCTGCGGCGGAAAGTTCGCAGCCCGCGCTGATTTCTTATTTGTTTTTGCGACCGTATATTGAAATGAGATGACCGCATGAAAGTTTCAGTGATTGTTCCCGTCTTCAACGCCGAAAAATTTTTGGGCGCGTGCCTCGAATCAATTTTGAATCAGACGCTGCAAGATTTTGAAGTCATCGCCGTGGACGACTGCTCCACCGATAATTCAATCGTCGTTGCCGAAAATTTTTTGGAGAGTTTCGGCGGACGATTAAAAATTATTTCTCTGGAAAAAAATTCGGGTGCCGGCTCCGTTCCGCGCAACGCGG
>CAMJQS010000155.1 GCA_946408105.1 uncultured Selenomonadales bacterium
TTCGTGCTCCACGGCGTGAAAATTTTTCCGTCAAAAATATTTTCGTAATCGGCGGCAACCGTCACGAGCGTTGTCGGCGAAGTCATTGCCAGCGGCCGCCCGTTGAAAAAAATTATGTAAACGTCCGTGAGCCAAGCGTCCGCGTTGCCCGTCAAAGATTCTTGCGGCGCGAGCGACTTCAAAATTTTTCCCAAGTCCGAATTGTCTTCGAGCAGGTTGACTTGTTCGGCTTTGAGGTCGAGCCGTTTAAAATCTTTGAGCGCGAGCATTGCCAAAATCGCCCGCCACTCTCCGCGAACTTTTTCATGCAAGCCCGTGACAAATTGTTTCGTCGGCTCCAAATCGAACAGAGCCATTTTGAACAGCAACGGCCGCGCCCACATGTCAGGGATTGAATCGACCGAGCCCATGTCTTTGACGGATTCGCCGCAGTCCAAACTGTTCGACAAGCCCTGCAAAAAATTTATGTCCGCTTCCTTCCAAATGCCCGCCTGGTCTTTGAGAATTTTTGAGACGTCCTCGTTGACTTTCGGCAGCATCGGGAAATATGAATTCGCCATTTGAATACCTCCAAAAATTTTTAATTGCCGGCAGCTTTTTCAAAGCAACTTAATCACTTAAACTTTCCGCCGAGGAAATTATTTTCGTCGTCCCAATCGCCCGGCATGCCCTTTGCAAAAATTACGGGCTTGCCGCAATTTTCCTGCACGAACTTTGCGACGGAGCCGAAACTTTCCGCGTCCATGCCGCCGAAGCCGCGATTGCCCATGACGATTAAATCGTAATCCTTCGCCGCGTTGACAATTTCTTCTGCGGGTTCGCCGACTTCCACGCGAATTTTAGTTTCAATTTCGTTCGGCACGACTTGCCGAAGCTCGTTCAAAAATTCGTAGGCGGCGGCGTTGAGTTCGGAGGGAATGTATCCGCCCAAGCTGACCTGTTCGAACGCGGCGATGTCCTCTTCAATCTTGACGCACATTAAAAGAGTTATCCGCGCGCCCCACGCCTCGGCAATGTCAATCGCCTGCAAGAGAGCTTTGAAGGCTTGCCCTGAACCGTCCGTCGGCACCAAAATATTTTTCACCAAAACTTCCGCGCTGTCGTCGGGCAAATGAATTCCCTGCAAAGTTTCTTCTTGCCGCGACTTGATTAAGTCGTTGCGTTTCGTGTTAAATCTCAAGCTCAAAAGAATTGCGACGAGCGCGACGTAAATCATGAACGCGCCGATTTCCGAACTGATTTGCGATAAAGTTGCGCCGCGCTGGATTATGTCTCTCGTGAAGTGGTACAACCATGTGAGGGGAAAGATGTGCGAGGCCGTTACGACCCACGGCGACAAATGCGACAGCGGAGAAGTCACGCCGCCGAGGATGAAGCCGCCCGGAATAAATAAAATCATGCGGCTGGAGGCAATGCCGGGATTCGAGGCCGTCCACCCGATTAAAACGCTCAACATGCCGAGCATTACCGCGTAAAGAATTTGAATCAGCAGGAAGTCGACGACGCGACCGCTGAAAACCAAATCGCCCCAGACGCGCAAAATCGCCAGCCCGAAAAAAAACGATACGACCATGCACGCCGAATACGGCAAAATTCTTCCGAGCAAATCCCACGGCGTTCCGTCGAGTAAAATTTTGTCGAGCTGTTTGGTCAAACGAAGCCTTGGAACCATTCCGATTGTCGCGAAGACAAAAAACATCGAGCCGAAGAAAAATAAAAATCCTTGCGTCTGCGTGTTGGACGTGGAGCCCGCGGGATTGAATAAATTTCTGTCGTTGAGAGTCAAGCCGCCGCTCGTGCCGCTTCTCATCGCGTTGTTAATCGCAAGCAGTTCGTTCATTGCAACTTTGATGTCGGCGGTTTGCGCGGTGTTCGAGTTGTCGTAAAAAATTCCGACGGGCGCGGCGTCTCCGTTGTAAAAATTTTTCTCCAAGCCCTGCGGCAGATAAATCACGGCGTCGGCCTCGTCGCGATAAAAAAGTTCTTCGGGGTTCGTCGCGACGTTGATGACCGCCTTAACTTTCATGTACTCGGAAGAATTAATTTGCCCGACGAGTTCGCGGCTGTATTTTGAGTTGTCCAAATCGATAACGATAACGGGCGCGTCCTTTGCAAAATTTCCCGCGAGCAAGACGCTCAAAAACACGCTGATAATCATCGCCACGGTCAAGCAAACTTTTTCGTAGGGCATACCCTTGCCGCTGAACAAAAATTTTATTTCGTCTTTGAGAGAATTTATAAAGCCCATGCCGTCACCTAAAATTCTACCGTAACCGTTTGTCCCGCCAAAACTTTTTCGGGCTCGTCAATGTAAACGCGCACTTGGAACGCCGACAAATCTGCTTGGCCTTTTTCGCGCGACTGTTTTAAATCCGCGAAGCCGGGAGCCTGAGTTAAAAGCCGAATCGTTCCGCGAATTTTTTTATCGTCCGCCACCGTCCGACAAATTATTTCGTCGCCTTCGCGCAAATTGACTGCCTGCTCTTCCGAAAGATAAATGTCGTAATAAATTCTTTTCGACTCCAACAAAATCACGGGCACGTTCGGAGAAATCATTTCGCCTTGTTTTTGGAGGATTGATAAAATTTTTCCGTCTTCGGGCGCGTGCAACGTCAAGCGCGATTTTGCGACCTCAAGTTCTTTAAGTTGGACTTCCAAAAATTTTTTCTGTTGAGTGAGCGCGGCGATGTCGTTTTGAATATTTTCTGCCGCGGCTCGTTCCTGCCGAATCGTCGGCAAGCTCAAAGAATCCGTCGCGCCCGTGTCCGCCGCGCCCGCCAAAAGTCTGTCGAGCAGTTGCTGTTGCGTATCGACGTTCGCCCGCGCAACATTTAAAGCCATCGTCGCGTCGTCGAGTTGAGCTTTTGCAATCGCGCCTTCCTTGAAAAGTTCCGTCTTGCGTTTAAAGTCGAGTTCGGCGTTGGAGAGTGTCGCGCGTGCCGCCGAGACCGCGCCGCGTTGGCTGTCGATTTGGCGGAAAGATTGTTGCTCGTCGTTGTCGGCTTTGAAAAGACTTGTGCTCATGTTGCCCGAAGTCGAATTTATCTGCGCGTCGAGCTGAGCGATTTGCGCTTTGAGTTTTTCAATCGCCAAGTTCGTGTCCGTCGGGTCGAGTTCCATGACGACTTGCCCGGCTTTGACTTCCCGGCCTTCGCGCACCGCCTCGTTAATCAATCGTCCGCCGACCGAATCGAACGACAACTTTATTTGCTCCGCCGTCAAAATTCCGTCCTTCTTGAGCGTGGCGAGCACCACCGCATCGTTGCCGCGATACATTAAAACGACGCCGCTTATTATCAGCAGCGCGATAAATAAAATTCCTGC
>CAMJQS010000156.1 GCA_946408105.1 uncultured Selenomonadales bacterium
ATCAGCCGCCGAATAAATCTTATCCCGCAATTTATGCAGTCCAAAATTTCTTCGTCCTCGTAGGTTATGCAATCGCTGTCGTGCAGGCGCGTCCTGATTCTTCTTGCCAACGTTTCGACGCTTAACATTTTAATCGTCCGCCGAAGAAGTCAAAACGTTGATGACGCCGAAGTCGGTCAAGTTCGTGTTGTCGTATTTGAACTGCGATTTTTTCAAACCGAACATGCGGTCAATCGAAACGCCAAATTGGTTTCCATAATCGAAAGTATCCTCTGTCCAAGTGGGCGAGGTACCTTCAGCCAAAATGCAAGCCTGCGCGCCGAGGAAAAGCGCGTGCCCGACGGTCGCCGAGCCGGAGCCGGTCTGTGTGCGCGGCACTCTAAGGCACTCGTGAATTACGACGCCCTCGTAAATTCCCATTGCGCCGGAGAAAATCGGGTTAGTTTCGCCGCGAATGTTTGCGTGTTCTTGAGCCTCAAGCCATTTCGGGTCACGGCGAAGGTCGCGCGCCTGATACGGGTCGATGACCATAACGTAAGTGTCGCGCCCGTTAATGCGAATCGGTTTAACCGCAGTGAGTTCGTCCTCTTGCGCCATGCGGCGTGCCTTGCCAATCAACGTCGTGTCGAACACGTCCGCCACAGTGATTCCGGATTCACTCGTAGCAGAGCCCGCGTAAAGAATTCTGTCGGCGGTCGGCGGCTCAATCGTGTAGGGCAAATCGACGCCCGTTGCGTAGAAGGGCGGATTCGTGCCCGTGAGCACTGCGAAAATGCTCAAGTCGAAGTAGCGGGCGAGCCACGCCGAAAGAACTTTGCGCATGTCGGAGCGCATTTTTTCCTGCGTCTTCTGCTCCTCAAATTTGCCAGCGAGCCTGACAGCATTTCGCACGCGGCTGAGATAAACCGTGCACGAACGATAATTCATTTTTTCTTCGTTGTCTTCGAGCTTTTTGTCTTCGATGACGCCCGCGCCGTTCAACGGCATGAGCAACGAAACTTCAATGCTCGTGCCTTTACCGCGACTTAAATCTTCTTGAATCTGAATTATGTTTTCGTGACTGTTCCCCATAAACTTATTGAAATAGCTTTCTTTCTTGCCGAAATCCCAAGTGGATTTAGCCCAAGCTTTAAGAATTAATTCATTCGGAATTGTCGTGTTCCCGAAAGTCGGTTGATATGCCATTTGTTATCATTCCTTTCATGTGCTGTATCCGAGTAAAAATCTTTGCTGTTTTTTGTCGAGTTTAGTGAAGTCGCCCTCCAGCAACTTTTCAATGTCGTGCGGGCTTAAGCGTCCGTCGCTTGCACCCGAAGAGCCTTTGAGTTGGTCGGCGCGCGGGAGTTGCGGCGTCGGTTGCGGTTGACGCGGAGCGGATTTTTTTGCGCCGCGCGTGCGATAAGCCGTCTTTGCCCGCTCGTAAAAATTTTTCACGACAAGCATTTCGGCGGGCGAAGCGGTTTGGCGTTCGACGCGAAGATAGGAGCCGGCGACGATTTGTTTTTCGTTCGGGCTCAACTGTTCAAAAAATTCGTTCTTCGCAAAGTTTTGAATTTCTTTGAAGTCGGGCTCCGCGAATTCTTTTTGCACGAACTCGTTGTAAGTTTGAGTTGCCGCGATGTGGCTGTCGTAGAATTGTCGCGCCTGCTGTTGTTGATTGACTTGCGCCTGCCGAATTGCGCTGTAGACATTGTTTTGCGCAATGCTTTTGGCTTGCCGCCATTGAGCGATTCGCGGGTCGTCTTCGTCGGCGTATTCCAAACTTGCCACGTCGTCTTGGCTCATGCCCGAAAGTTGCATTGCTTCGGCGGTTATCGCCTCGTTGATTTTAACCGCGTCTTCGGGCGTAATTTGAAATTGCGGCGGCCGGAATTGCGGTTGCGGTTGCGGCGGTTGCTGTTGTTGAGCTTGCCGCTGATATTCGGCGAGTTGCGCCTTGAGTTGGTTGGCCTCGTCGACTTTTTCTTTGAAGCGGGCGTAGGGCACGCTCTCTTCCGTCTGCGGCTTTGGCGGCTCCTCTTGCGGTTGCGGCGGCTCTTCGGGCTTAGGTTGAGACTTTTCCCACTCGGCAAGAGTTTCGCGCGCGATGTCTTCGGGCAAGCCGCTCAATTCTTCGGGTATCGGCTTTTCTTCTTCGGTCGAAGGTTCGGGCTGACTTTGCGTCGGCTCTTCGGTGCTCTCTTCGTCGAAACGTTGCAAATCGAATTCAAACATTTTTGTCTCTCCTTTAACGCCCGTGTCGTCGGCGGCACGATTTAATTTTTCGGTGCGGACACTTTAAAAAGTTCGATTATCGATTGAAGGGTTTTGTCGCTGTCACGACAATTTCCCGCCTTGAAGTCTTCGATTAACTTCAGACCCAAAGCGTAGACCGCCGCCTCGAACTCTTCCTTGCCGGTTTTTTTCTCTGCCATAACTTTTCCTCCAAACAGAAAAGCCGCCCTCGCGGACGGCCTCTGCCGAAAATTTTTCAGATGATTTTAAAGACGGTTTTGTCGTCGAAGGTGTATTCGCCGTCCTTTTCAAGAATCGCCATTTTAATCACGTGGCGAATCTCGAACTTGTACGGGATAGTTTGCTCGGCGACGAACCAATGTAAAATTCCATTGACGGGTTGCGAACCGAGGTAAACAATCGGCTTGTAGCTCGCGCCGACAAGTTCCTTCCAGTTCACGCCGTCCCACGCCGAAACTGCTTTTTGAGTTTTGTTTACAAGTTCCGGGAACTGTTCCAATCTCATTTGACCGAACATATTTTCTTCCTCCTCTGAATTTGTGAGCCAAGTAAAAGCGTAATCCAACATTTGAATCACTCCAAAAAATTTTTACATTTGCGCGGGCATTTGCATTTGAGGCGGTGAAGATTACTTTTCTGCGTCCATTATTCTGTATCATCTACAATAACTTGTTCCCAACGTTTATAAGCGTCGAAATAAGTTTTCTTTTTTTCACTGTCATGAGTAACCTCGTAATACATGCCGTCTGGAATATTCGTACCCAATAACGCTTTCCAAGTGTTTAATGATTTGCAAAACCAAACTATATAGACATCGGTAAGTTTTAGCGGTTCATTGTCAGCACGGCGGTTGTTGACGTAATTAAGTACGAGAATTTTAGCCATTGTCTGCATTTGAATCACTCCAAAAAAAATTTTTTACATTTGCGCGGGCATGATTCCGTTCATCGCAGACAGAACTGCCACCGGGTTTTCTTGCGGTTGCGGCGGCTGATTCATCGGCGGCATTTGTGGCGGCGGAGCTTGCGGCATTTGCTGTGGCATTTGCATTTGTTGCGCCAGTTGCGG
>CAMJQS010000157.1 GCA_946408105.1 uncultured Selenomonadales bacterium
GCAAAATCAAATGAAAATATTTCACGCCGTCGACTTCTTCGCGGGCGAAGCGCGAACCGGGCGCGACGTAAACTTCGCAGCCGATAATCGGTTTGACGCCGCGTTTCTTTGCCGCCTTATAAAAATCGATGACGCCGTACATGGTGCCGTGGTCGGTTATCGCCAAAGACTTCATGCCGAAATTTTTTGCCGCGTCGCACAAGTCGTTGATTCGAGCCGCGCCGTCGAGGAGGCTGTATTCGCTGTGAACGTGCAAATGAACGAAATCGCTCACGGGTCGTCACCTCCTCCAAAAAATTTTTTTCACGGAGCAATGTAAAATGTCGGCGATATAAAAATAATTTTATCTGTTTGAAACATTGCGTCGAGAGCAAAAAGTTTTTCCGCGTCGTCGCCGATTTTTTCGTTGAAGCGGATTTTATTTTCCTCAAGAAATTTTCGCTTAAAAACTTTCGCGGCAAGCGGGAAAAAAGTTTCGCTGTTCGATAAAATTCTTAACAGAGTCAGCTTATCCAACTTCTCACGAAAAATGCCGTTCATGTTTTGAAACGCGGGCATCCTCTTCAAGAAAAATTTTTTGCCGGTAAGGTCAATATCGCCGAGCTCGTCCGCCTTAAGGTACGCCACAGAATTTACGACGTCGGCGACAATATGTTCGTTTGTCAGATAAACGGAAGACAGCGCGTTGGCAAGCAGGCGGTCGTTGCCTTTGAGAAAGATGACGTCATAACCTTGTGCCGCGTTCAGCGCGATATTCCACGCGGCTCCGTTTGAAATTTTGCCGTGAAGTTTTATGAGCGTGATGTTGTCAAAAGTTTTGGCGGCTTGTTGAAGAAATTTTCCGCTGCCGTCGCTTGAGGCGTTGTCGACGACAATCAATTCAAAGTGTCTGTAGTTTTGAGCAAAGATGCTGTTCAAACTTTCGGCCAACGTCGCCGCGTCATTGTTCACGACCATTAAGAGAGAAAACCACGGGCGCAACTTCACGGCCGCTTGGAAATTATTTTTAAAAGGAATTTCTATCCACTTGTCCGTGTCGAGCGAAGACGCCGCCGAGTTCATGCCGACAACAGATTTTGCTGAGAGGGGGGGGTATAAACTTTTTTGTCGGGATACTGATTGAGCCACGCAGCCCACCAACTGAACGTGCTTTTTGGAATTATGTTGTGCTTGCAGAGGCTCATCAAGTAAAGTTCTTCAACGTCTTGCAGGCCGTCGCCTTCGACAAATTCTGTCGGCACATCAAAATGAAGATTTTCTTTGCACCACTTCAGATTGTCCGAGAAAATAAAGACCGTCAGATTTTTATTTTCCCGCTTCAAAATCTCTACGCAATTGTAATAGTAATCGGGCGGCGGCACGGCAAAATATTTTTCCAGAGATACATTTATCGGGCTGTAAATAAAATCTCCGTGGCGAAAATGCATGGACACCGAACACTCGCAAGAAAGAATTTTTTCCTTCCAACGTCGGGCAGATTCGCTCAAAGGATTTTTCAAAGTAAATTCGCGGCGGAGGATGTCGGCGATGTCTGCAAAATATTCTTCATGTGACCAATAACCTTTAAGCCAAACATTATCGGGGCAATTCAAAATTTCGGGCATGAATGTATCAAAAGTTTCCTCCAACTTTTTCAAGCGTTGAATTTCTTCCGCCGTCGCAATGTTTTCTTGCACGTTAAACAAGTTCAAGGTATACGGTCGAAGTTTATCTTGCTCGTAAAAACTCAAATCAAGTTTAAGCTCCGTGTTCCACTTGTGCGCCAGTCTTCGTCCTGCAGCGTATTGAAAAAATTGATTGCCGGTGCCGCCCATTATGTAAACAACTACCAATTAAATTCCCTCCCGCCAAAAAATTTTTTCACGGAGCAATGTAAAATGTCGGCGATATAAAAATAATTTTATCGGTTTGAAACATTGCGTCAAGGGCAAAAAATTTTTCCGCGTCGTCGCCGATTTTTTCGTTGAAGCGGATTTTATTTTCCTCAAGAAATTTTCGCCTGAAAACTCTCGTGGCAAGCGGGAAAAAATTTTCGTCGTCCGCCAAAAGTTTTAACAGCCTAAGCTTGTCCAACTTCTTGAGGAAAACGTCGTTCATGCCGTCCATATGTTTAAATTGCGGCATCTTCTTCAAGAAAAATTTTTTGCCGGCAATGTCAATGTTGCCGCGCTCGTCCGCTTTGAGATACGCAACCGAATTCAAAACGTCGGAGCCGACTTGTTCGCCAATCAAATACACGGGAGCCAACGTTTCGGGAAGCAGGCGGTCGTTGTCTTTGAAGAACATGACAAACCGACCTTGCGACGCGTTCAATGCGATGTTCCACGCGGCTCCGTTTTGAACTTTTTCGTAAAGCCTGATGAGCGTGATGTTGTCAAAAGTTTTGGCCGCTTGTTGAAGAATTTTTCCGCTGCCGTCGCTTGAGGCGTTGTCGACGATAATCAATTCAAAAAATACATTTTGCTCAAGCAGACCGCTCAAGCTTTCAACCAACGTATCCATGTCATTGTTCACGACGAGCAGGAAAGAAAATTGCGGGCGCGGTCTTATGTCGAGCTGCCTGTTCAAGTCGAAGGGAACCCTTATCCACTTGTCTGTTTGGAGCGAAGAATTTTCGTTGCGCTCTGCAGAAAAGTGGCGGTAAGTTTTTTTCGTGCCGACAATGGAAGAGGGAATCGGGACGAAAACTTTTTTGTCGGGATTTTGATTGAGCCACGCAGCCCACCAACTGAACGTGCTGTTTGCAATTATGTTGTGCTTGCAGAGGCTCATCAAGTAAAGTTCTTCAACGTCTTGCAGGCCGTCGCCTTCGACAAATTCTGTCGGCACATCAAAATGAAGATTTTCTTTGCACCAGTTCAGATTGTTGGAGAAAACAAACACCGTTAAATTTTTTTCCTGTTGCTTGAGCCGATTCAAGCACTCGTAATAATATTCGAGCGGCACCAGCGCAAAAATATCTTGTTTATGCTCCATAAAATCTCCGTGGCGAAAATGCATCGAGACCGAACACTCGGCAGAAAGAATTTTTTTCTGCCAACGTCGAGCCGATTCGCTCAAAGGATTTTTCAAAGTAAATTCGCGGCGGAGGATGTCGGCGATGTCTGCAAAATATTTTTCGTGTTCCCAACAGCCGTGAAGCCAAACGTTGTCGGGATAATCCAAAACTTCGGGCTGGAATTTATAAGCGGCAGTGTTTCGTTCTATTCCGATTGAAGTGCCCTGCCGAAAATTTTTCAGGCGTTGAATTTCTTCCGCCGTCGCAATGTTTTCTTGCACGTTAAACAAGTTCAAG
>CAMJQS010000158.1 GCA_946408105.1 uncultured Selenomonadales bacterium
GCCAAAAGCCGTAAAGAGCCGCCGCGACGAAAAATTCCGACGCCAAAAGCAAACCCAGGAACAATCTTTTTTTCGGGCGCGCCAACGCCAATGTCTTTAACAAAATTTTTCACCTGCCTGCCAATTTTTTTAAAGCGAACTTTATCAGCTGCTCGGTCGAAGAATTTTTCGGAGCCGCCGCGAACGCCGCTGAAATTTCCGCTTGCGTGTAACCCAAAGCCTCCAGTGCCTCCGCCGCGTCGAGCTGTGCCGTCGAATCTTGTGCAGAAAATTTTTCGGGCGACGATTGAATTTTATCTTTGAGCTCAAGCAAAATTCTTTCCGCAGATTTTTTCCCGACGCCCGGCAAACTCATCAAAGTTTTTAAATCTTGCGCGGCCACCGCACGAGAAAAATCTTCCGCAGAAATTTTCGAGACGAGAGCCAACGCACTCTTCGCGCCAAACCCGCTGACCGTCAAGAGCAATTCAAACAGCTCGAACGTCGAAAGATTTTTCATGCCGTAAAGATTAATAGCGTCTTCGCGCAACGCCGTGTGAATAAAAAATTCCGCCGCCGCCCCCACGCTTAAAGTTTGTCGGGTCTGCGCGTCGACGAAAACTTTATAACCGACGCCGTGAACGTCAACAATGCAGGCGTCGTCGAAAAGAAATTTTACCGTGCCGCTTAAGTAAGCAATCATTTCAAGTCTCCAAAAAATTTCTTCGCGCCAAAGAGTTTGCCTCGTAGCAAGCGGCCGGCGCGATTGCCAAAGCGTCCGCCGCGTCGTCGGGCTTGGGCGTCGTCGGAAAGAAATTTTACCGTGCCGCTTAAGTAAGCAATCATTTCAAGTCTCCAAAAAATTTCTTCGCGCCAAAGAGTTTGCCTCGTAGCAGGCGGCCAGCGCGATTGCCAAAGCGTCGGCCGCGTCGTCGGGCTTGGGCGGCTCGGAAAGTTTTAAAAGTTTCGTCACCATGTAAATGACTTGCTCCTTGCCGGCCGCGCCGTAGCCCGTGATTGACTGCTTGACCTCGTTGGGCGAAATTTCCAGCACGTCCAAATTATTTTGCGCCGCACACAAGAGAACGACGCCGCGAGCTTGGGCGACGGGGATGGCAGTCGTGGCGTTCTTGCCGAAAAATAATTTTTCTATGCCCATGACGTCGGGTTGAAAATTTTTTATCAGCGCGTCCAGTTCGTTATAAATTTTTAAAAGTCTGTCTTGCATTCGAGCTTTGGGCGAAGTGGTAATCACTCCGAAATTTTTCGCGTCGAGGCCGTCTACCAAACCCCAGCCGCAAATGGCAGAGCCGGGGTCGATTCCCAGTGCCAACATTTAATCACCGTCAAATAAAATTTGAATTTTTGAGCCGCCGCGAGCGTTTGTCGTCGAGCAGCTGATTAATCGTTTGAATGACTTGCCGCGCCGAAATTTTTTTTGAACATTCATAAGCGCGGTCGGTTCCTTTGTGGCGCGGACAATTTTCAAAGTCGCCCCACCGAAGATTTATGTCATTGTGGCAACCGAAGCAAACGAGCCTATTGATAACTCGATACGGCGTGGAAAATTCAAACCACGCGGGAGTAATGCCGCTGATTAAAACAACGGGGCAATCGGCCGCCTGCGCCAGCCACGCCAAGCCGCTCGGCATACCGATAAAAAATTCTGCGTAAGCCAAAAGATTTACGCGCTCGCTGAGCGGAATGTCGCCCGTAAAATCTTCCGCGCCGTCAGGAATTTTAACCGTAAAGCCGTGGTCGGTCTGTTCGCGATTTTTATCAATGCACAGCACGCGATAACCGAGCCGCTTAAGATAATCAACGACAGTAAACCAACCGCCGGGGTTGAGCCACGTTTTAAATGTCGCGGAGGCTTGCGCGGCAATGCAGACGTAAGGCTCTTTAATTTGTCTCGACTTGGTCGGACGAAAAATAATTTTTTCTGCGCGTTGCAGTCCGAAAATTTGCTGTCCAAGTTTTTCCATGGAAAGTTTGCGAATTTCTTCGGGACAAAACTGCGGATTGAAAGCAGCAGCAAAAAAGTATGTGGCGTAAGAGTCGGCGGGCAAAGGACAGCAATCGACTTGCGGCAAATAAAGATTTACGAGCTCCTGCATGTAAGGTTCAATCGTGCAGGACACGCGGCAGTTCCACTTCTTGCGAAACTCTTCAACGTACGGGAAGGCAGAAATTTTATCGCCCATGCCAGAATTTTCAAGATAAAAATGAACGTTCCAATCGGCGGGGTTGTAGAGATGATGAAAAACTTCTTGCCCGTCGAGCCGCAAGAAAAATTCCCAGCGCACGAAAAATTTTTCTTTGGAGACAAGGAGCGTGTCTGAAATTTTTTCGTCGAAGCAAACAATTTCGCTGTCGTGGTCAAGAATTTTCACGTGCCAGTTGCCCGCGGGAATTTTCAAACGCAAACCGAAATTGAAATCGAACGCCAAGCCGGGATAAGTCGTTTGGACTGCCAAAGGTTTCAATTCATAGTAGGCAAAATTGGCGGGCGTTAATTCATTTAACCTCGGCGCAGAAAAATATTTTCGTTCCATTTCAGAATTCGTAATTGCCGTAAACGTTTTGAACGTCGTCGTCTTCGTCGAGGGCGTCAAGAAGTTTTTGCATTTTCTCTGCGTCCTTGTCGGCAAGGGCAACGGTCGTGTCGGGCACTTGAGTTATCTCGGCGGAGGCAGTCTCAATTCCTTTTTCGGCGAGGACAGATTCAATCGCGTCGAAGTCTTCGGGGGCGGCGGTTATCTCAAAAGATTCGTCGTCGGCTTCGAAGTCTTCCGCGCCCGCGTCCATTGCAATTTCCATGAGCGCGTCCTCGTCGTCGAAAGTTTCTTTGTCGACGGTGAAGACTGCTTTCTTTTTGAACATCCACGCGACGCAGCCGTTTTCGCCGAGGTTGCCGCCGTGTTTGGAAAAAATGTGGCGGATGTTGGCGGCCGTGCGGTTACGGTTGTCGGTTAAGATGTCGAGCATCAACGCCGCGCCGCCGGGGCCGTAGCCTTCGTAAGTTATTTCTTCGTAGTTCGAAGTGTCGGAAGTGCCCAAGCCTTTTTGAATCGCGCGATTGATATTTTCTTTGGTGACGTTGTTTGCCTTTGCCTTCGACAGCGCGAGTTTCAATCGCATGTTGCCTGTGGGGTCTGCGCCGCCCATCTTCACGGCGATTGTAATTTCGCGGCTGATTTTTGTCGTCATCGCTCCGCGAATCGCGTCGTTGGCTCCTTTCTTGCGTTTAATCGTCGCCCACTTTGAATGTCCTGACAT
>CAMJQS010000159.1 GCA_946408105.1 uncultured Selenomonadales bacterium
CGCCGTTCGCCAAAAAAGTTTTCAAGTCGGCCTGAATGCCCGCGCCGCCCGAAGAATCAGAGCCGGCGATTGTCAATGCAGTTTTCATAACGTCTTCAACAGCTCCAAAATTTTTTCGACACATTCGCCGCGCGCGAAGTTCAAAAATTCTCCCGTCCGACGAATTTTTATTTCGACGTTGCCGCTGTCCAAAGTTTTCGGGCTGACCGTCACGCGCAAAGGATAGCCAATCAAGTCGCAGTCTTTGAACTTGACGCCCGCGCGTTCCTTCCTGTCGTCGAGCAAAACGTCCACGCCCGCCGAGATAAGGTCGGCATAAATTTTTTTCGCGAAGTCAAGTTGTCTGTCGTCTTTTGCGTTGACGGGCACCACGACCACTTCAAACGGCGCAATCGACTTCGGCCAAATGATTCCGTCCGCGTCGTTGTTCTGTTCGATAGCCGCCGCCATCGTCCGCCCGACGCCGATACCGTAGCAACCCATTTCAAAAGTTTTCGTCGAGCCGTCTTCGTCGAGGAAAGTCGCGTGGAGAGCTTCGGAATATTTTTTGCCGAGCGTGAAAATTTGTCCGACTTCAATTCCGCGCGTCATGCTCAAAGGTTTTCCGCAGTGAGGACACGGGTCGCCGACTTGAACCATGCGAATGTCCGAGACGATAATTTTTTCCGCGTCGAAGTCTCTGCGCGGCGTGACGTTTATAAAATGTGCGTCGACTTCGTTGGCACCGGCCACGGCGTTCGACATGAGCATAACGCTTTGGTCGACGACGATAATTGCCTTGTCGTTTAAGCCAATCGGGCTCATGAAACCCGCGCAGCCGCCCGCCGCCTCAATCAATTTGTCGCCCGCCATGTAAAGATGATTCGCGCCGTCGACAGCGTTCAAAACTTTTATCTCGTTGACTTCGTGGTCGCCGCGCACGAAAGTTAAAATCAATCGCTCGTCGTCGTCCATGAAGGCAACGGCTTTAATCGTCTTTTCTATCGGCACGTTCAAAAAATTTTTTACAAGTTCAATCGTGTGACAATCGGGCGTCGAAACTTTTTCCAGCGGGCGAAGTTCTTCGGGCTCTGCTTGAATGATTTTGAGTTCGGCCTTCTCGTCTGAAGCCGCGAAGTTGCAATTTTCGCAGTAGGCAATGGACGATTCGCCGCTTGGAGCAAGGACAGTGAACTCGTGGGAGTGGCCGCCGCCGATTGCTCCGTTGTCCGCCTCGACCGCGCGGAACTTCAGACCGCAGCGCGTGAAAATTCTGCTGTAAGCGTCGTACATTTTGTCGTAGGAAATATTCATGCCGTCAACGTCGCGGTCGAAGGAATACAAATCCTTCATGATAAATTCGCGGCTCCTCATCAAGCCGAAGCGCGGACGAATTTCATCACGATATTTATTTTGAATTTGATAGAGCATGACGGGCAACTGTTTGTAGGAGCGAACCTCGTCACGAATCAAAGTCGTAATCATTTCTTCATGCGTGGGGCCGAGCGCGAACTCTCTGCCGTGACGATCTTTAAGGCGCATCATTTCGTCGCCGTAGACCGCCCAACGCCCCGACTCTTTCCACATCTCCGCGGGCTGAACGATTGGCATCATAATTTCTTGACCGCCTTTGGCGTCCATTTCCTCGCGAATGATTTGCATGATTTTTTTTATCGTGCGCCAACCGAGCGGCAAATAAGAATAAAGTCCGCCGGCCGCCTTGCGAATCAATCCCGCGCGATACATCAGTTTGTGGCTGACGAGTTCAGCTTCGGCGGGCGATTCGCGCAATGTCGGCATGTAAAGTTGTGTTGCTTTCATTAAGTTCACCTCATATAATCAAAAAATTAATTTCCTCCAAAATTTCAAAACGCAAAAATTATATCATCTGCAAAGGAAAAGTTCAATTTCACAAGAACAGCATTATCAGCGCGCCGATAAAAAGTACGATGCTGAAACTGTGCAGAGCATTTTGGACGGCGCGATTGTTTTTTCCCGACAATGCTCCGATTATCGGGCGCAACAAAAAAATCAGCAACGCGGTCGACAGAAAGAAAAGCGGCTTGTCTTGTTCGGTCAAGCTGTAAACGAGCATGACCGCCGAAATTGCCACGCCGCTGGTCTCCGCGTGCGAAAGTTTTATTTTAAGTTCGGGTTCGTGCGGCAAAGATTTTTTTTTGTCCTCGGCCGCCTGCGTCTCGCTGTCGACGAAATTTTTGCTGTGAAAAGTTTTCGGGCGAGAAGTTTTTTCGGGCGGAACTTTTTCAAGCGAAACTTTTTCCGCGTAAAGTTCGTCGTCCGAATCTTCGACCGCGTAAAGTTCGTCGTCGTTAAATTTTTTGTCATTCATTTTATCGCGCAAAAAAAGTAGAATACAAACTAAAAATAAAAACGCCTCGTTCAATCATGAACTAAATCAATAATTTTCCCAATCGTCGGCAACGTGCTTGCCGATAATTTTTTTTATCCTGTCAATCGGGTACGGAGCCTCGTACTCGTCGAAGTAGCCGATATCCACAATCCGCGCTTGATTGACGTCGTTGTAGCGACCGACGGGAACATCTACCACGTCGCCCACGGAAAGCGTCTCGTCGTCGGTTTGATAGGTGTAGTGTTTGTAGCTGCCTTGGAATTGAACTTTGCAGAAAATGTATTTGCCTTGGCGCGGAGCAATTTCAGTTGACGCGGGCGAAAAAATTTCTGCCGTCAAATCGTCCGCGCAAGAGTGAATCTCTTCCAAAAGATTCGTCAGCCCCGGCAAAAAATTTTCGCTGTAAGGAGCTACGAAATTTTCTGTCGAGCCGTCGTGGCGAACCAGTTCAAAATTTATTTGCGTGCTGAAATTCACGTCGACAATTTCAACTTTAAGAGCGTCTATAAAATTTTGGCAGACGTCGAAAAGTTTTTCCGCCTCTTCGCCCAAATTGTAAACGTGGCTGGAATTTTTTTTGTCGAGCGTCAAAATTTTTTCGTGGCGGTCGAGTGTCAACGTCTCAAAAAATTTTTCGTCGCGAGAATAATTCATCGTGATTTTTTCGAGCCGCCCGCGATTGACGAACTCCAGCTGCGGAATCAATTCATCGAGCCAATCCAAAAATTTTTCCCAAACGTCGGGATAAGCATTCGAGCCGCTCCCGCGATAAATTTTTTCGCCGTCCTTGAAAGTTAATTCCCACTGTTCGCCGTCGAGAATGTCAGACGGATAATTTTTCTCCCACTCAAAAATTTTCAGCGCGTCCAATTTTTTCAGCCACGCG
>CAMJQS010000160.1 GCA_946408105.1 uncultured Selenomonadales bacterium
TTCCCGAAAAATATATTTGTCCAGTATCCTAAGGCGCATTCAAAAACCCCCGATTTAAAGCGTGAAGTTGCTGCCGAGATAAAATTTTTTGGCAATGTCGCTGTTGGCAATTTCGTCGGCGGAACCTTCCAATAAAATTTTTCCCTCGTTCAAAATGTAGGCGCGGTCGACGATGTGCAAAGTTTCGCGGACGTTGTGGTCGGTGATTAAAATTCCCATGCCGCGCTTTTTTAAGTAAGTTATGATTTCTTGAATGTCGGCAACGGCCAACGGGTCAACACCGGCAAAAGGTTCGTCGAGCAAAATAAATTTCGGCTCCAAGGCAAGACAGCGGGCGATTTCCACGCGCCGCCGTTCGCCGCCCGAAAGTTCGGTGCCTTTGCGTTTTTCCACGTGGCGTATGCTGAACTCGCGCAAAAGTTCGTTTAATTTTTTTCTGCGCTCCTCTTTGTTCAAGTGCAATGTTTCGAGAATCGCCATGATATTTTCCGCGACGGTCAGCTTGCGGAAAATCGACGCTTCCTGCGTGAGATAACTTATCCCCAGCTCCGCGCGCTTGTACATCGGGAACTTTGAAATGTCCACGTCGTTTATAAAAACTTCGCCCGAATCGGGACGCTCCAGCCCGACCATCATATAAAAGGAAGTCGTCTTGCCCGCGCCGTTCGGGCCGAGCAGTCCGACGATTTCGCCCGTCTCCACTTTGATTGAAACTTTGTTGACGACCGTGCGTCCTTTGAAGGCTTTGACCAAATTGCGCGCCTCAAGATTCATTATTCGTCGCCTCGTCGGGATTAATTACAACGGTTTCGTCGGAAGATTTTTTTTCGGCGGCGGGCGCGGATTGTTGCTCAAATTTTTCGTTGAAGCCTTCGGGCATTTGAACGCGCGGTTCGGCTTTCAAATTTCCGTCGTCGGCAAGATAAACCGTCAAGTGATTGCCGCGAATCGTGTTGTTGTCTTGAATCGCCCAGGCATTTCCGCTGACGACCGCTTTGCCTTCCTGCTTGCCGTCGTAGTCGACTTTATCGCCGCCGGCCTCCAATTTGCGTACTTCGCTGACGAGATGCGCGTTGCCCGTGCCGATATAGCGTTCGTCGTCTATCCAGCCTTCCAAATGATCCGCCGTGAAAGTTCCTTCGACTTCACTTTTGGCAATGCCGCCCGCAGGAATTACAACGTGCTTTCTGTCGTCGGGGAAAAAGTCAATGTGGTCGCCGCGGAAGGTGCGCGTGTCGCCGACGGGATATTTTTCATTCGGCGGAACGGTTTGGGTTGCGACAACTTCTCCGTCCGCGACCATGTGCCCTTGCCCATTGCTCGCCAAAGCGTCGCAGGTTATGCGCATGTCCTCATCAACGACAATCACGTTGCCGATAAGGCTCGCCTCTTGAGTGTTAACGTTGTACATCGCGTGAAGACCCGTCGCCTTGGTCGTGCCGTGTTTTAAAAGGACGTTTCCTTCCGCAGAGACAACGCCCGTGTTCATGTCGTATTCGATTGCGTCGGCGTTCACTTCGGAGGGCAAGTTGTCTTTTTCGGCCGCCAACGCCGCAGAACTTATCAACATTGCCGCCGCGAAGCCCGCGAAAATTTTTTTTATCATTTAAAAAGCCTCCTCGGCGTCTTTAACGCCCTTCAAAATTTTGGCATTGCCCAATATCCCGAACTTTTTAAAATCGTTTTCGGCATAGGCCAGGTCGCCGAAGGCGCGCATGTCGTCTTTGGAAATTTTCACGTTGCCTTCCGCGATAAGTTTGTCTTCGGCGGACAGCCATTCGACTTTATCGGAAGAAAGTTTCGCGCCGTCGGTGTTGAGGACTTTGACATTGCCCGTCGCGATAATTTTTTCTTCGGCAGAAAACCATTCGATTTTGTCGCTGAAAAGTTTTGCGCCGTCGTCGTTCGTTACGGCAACTTCGCCCTGCGCAACGAGCAATTCTTCATCGGACAGCCACGCCAAATCCTCGCTGCGAAGTTCGGAAGCGTCGACGTTATTTTTTATCAGGACGTCGCCTTCAACGTAAATTATTTTTTCCGTCTGGTCGTAGATGCCGCGCGCCGCCGTCAGGCTCCAAACTTTTTCATCGTCGTAATATTTTCCGCGGACGTTCGTCAGTTCCATGTCCTGCGTCAAAGAGTCGACGCGCATTTTGTCGCACGTCAGCTCCCAAATAATTTTTCCGTCGCGCTCCTCGGTTATCGTGTTGCCCTCGTATTCCATGACGGTCGGCGGCTCAAACTTTTCTATCGGCGGCGGGGCTTTGGGTGTCGTCCGCACTACCCAGACGACCAGGCACACAAAAAAAATTATTCCTATTCCTGCCAAAATTTTTTCTCGTGTGCTCATGTTGTTTCCTCCGAAATTTTTCTTCGCGCCTTAACCGTGTGATGCTTGTTTGTCTTTTGCATTTCGGGCGGCGTGTTCCAGCGTTTTTGAAACCAAAGCCACTGCGTCGGATTTTCGCGGATGACTTCTTCCAAAATTTTAGTCATTTTCTCGGTGAAGTGCAAGAGGTCGGCGTCGGTATCGCCCGTGTCCTCGAAGTGCATAACCTCTCCGATTTTGACGAGGTGGCGGCCGTCCTCCTTGCGCAAGATGAACGCGGGCAGAACGGGCGCGTTGAATCGTCTGGCGAAAACGGCGGGCCCCATCGGCGTCGAAGCAGTCTTGCCCAAAAATTTTATGAAGGCTCCGCCGGGGCCGGCGTCTTGGTCGGCAAGGAAGCCCAAAATTTTTCCGTCCTTGAGTGCACGACCCGCCGCCCGAAGTTCGTTCGTCCCGCGATTAAAAATTTCAACGTGAATCGTCGCCCGCAAATCGTCCAGTGCCCGTGAGTATTCCGCGTTCGGCTGAAGTTTTGCAATCGCCGTCACGGGCATTCCGTTCAACGAAAACGCCGCGCTCAACCATTCCCACGTGCCGACGTGCCCCGTCAAAACCACGACGCCGTGACCTTCCGCCAAGGCCGCGCGCATTCGTTCCAGGTGGTCAATCTCTATGAACTGCGACAAATTTTTTTCGTTGAGGTTGGGCATGTACAAAATGTCCAGCATGTTTCGCGCCAAATTTATGAAAGATTTTCTTACGAGTTTTCGAGCTTGAGCCTCCGAAATGTTCAGCGCGGGCATCATTTGTGCGACCGCCCGCTCCCGCTGTTTTTTGACAAGCAGATAATACAAATGCCCGAAAATTTTTCCCAGCGCAAGCA
>CAMJQS010000161.1 GCA_946408105.1 uncultured Selenomonadales bacterium
TCGTTGCCGGCCGCGCCGTCGATTGTAACTTTATTGCCGCTGTTTTGAATCGTATCGTTCAATTCGGAGCCCGTGACCAAAGTGTAGTCGGTGGAGTTTGTAATATTTAAAGCGGTCGACGAGGAGGAAGATTCTTCTTTGGTCGTGCCGTCGAGGGCAACGTTGTTGACGTAAAGAGTGTAATTGCCCGTGATGACATTGGAGGCGGTTCCGCTGAAAGATGTAACGTAAGTGTCGCCCGTCAAATACCATTTGCTTGTAGAGTCGAGCGCAACGTTGACGGTGCCGACGGAAGTGGAAATGGAAGTGCCGCTTGCGTTGGAGATGGAGCCGCTGATATTTCCCGTGAACGTGGAAGAATCGGTGAGGTTGAGCGTTAAAGTTGAATCGCTTCCGACGAGGATATTGCCCGTCATGGTTTGCGAGTCGGCGTTGAGAGTTGCGACGTTGGACGCGCCGCTCCAGCCGTCGTCGCACACGCTGAGCAAAACGCCGTCGCCCGTGTCGTTAATCGTTACGCCTTCCAAATTTATAACGGCGGTGGTGTTTGTCACGTGGAAAAGATGACCGCTCTTGTTGACGAGTGAGCCGCCCGTCATGGAAAAAGTTGACGTGCCGTCGGCGGCGTCGCCCGATTGACTTTGATATAAAATAATCGCGTCGAGGAATTGAGCGTTGCCGTTTGTTTTAGTGTTGTTGGCAGTGAGCGTGCAGTTGCTTAACGTGACAGAGTTTTGACCTTCAATGCAAACGCCTTCTGAAAGGTTGGAAGTGAGCGTGGCGTTGTTGACGACGACTTCGGCCGTGGAATAAATTGCGGGCGATCCGAGGCCGTTTGAAGTGTAAGAGCCGCCCGTGACGGTTACGTTGCCGCCGCCGCGGTCGGTTCTTATCGGCGCGGAGGATTGTCCTTGCGTCGTGATTGTCAAATTTTTTGCAACGGTAACGCCGCCGCCCGTGGTCATGATTCCGCCCGAACCGCTTGCCGAAGTTTCAATCGTTACGTTTTCAATGTAAACAGTTGTGCCGTCGCCTGCCGCGCCGTTTGTGCCGCCGTTGCCGCCGTAGCTGAAGACGGCATTTGCGCCTACGCCCGTGGTTGTCACGGTGCCGCCGACGATTGAAACGACGCCGCCGCCCATTGCCATTATGCCCGAATTGATTCCGTAGAAATTATAATTGTCGCCGGCGTTGGTGGGGCCGCCGCTCTTGGTCACGGTCGGACTGACGAGATTGACGGTGCCCGAAGCAAGCGAGACGAGCACGGCGCATTCGGCGTCGGTCGTGGACGAATAAGTTTTTTTGGAGTAAGTGCCCGCTGAAGTAATTTTTGTCGCGCCGCTCCACGTCACCGATGAAGAACTTGAGCCGCCGCTTGAGCCGCCGCCGCCGTCGGGAGGACTGCCGCCCGGAGGACTGCTTGCGAAACGTTGAAGGTCAAAAACAAATGCTGCCATGAAAAGTCAACTCCTTAGATTGATGAGTTGAGTATAACACGCACGACGGCAAAGGCAATAGCTTTAATTAAAAAATAATTTTTAAGAAAATTTATTCGAGCCGACGACGAAGATTTTCCAAAAGTTGCGCGCGAAGATTTTCGTCCGAAATTTTTTCCGTCACGGGATTGAACGCCGCCTCGACGATTAAACGTTCGGCCTCCGATTTGTCCAAGCCGCGACTCATCAGATAAAAAATTTTTTCTTCGTCGAGCCGCCCGACGCTCACGGCGTGATGTCCGTCGACTTCATCTTCGGCGGCAAGCATGAGCGGCACGGAACGATTGCGCGTGCCGGGCGAAAGAATTATGACTTCTTCGAGCTCGCGGCCGGTCGAACCTTTTGCGCCGCGTTGAAAGTCGAGCGTCCCGCGAAAAATTTTATTGGAGCGGTCGCTCAAAGCTCCGCGCACGTTCATTGTCGCCTGCGTCCTTTTGCCGCGCTGACGAATCACGTAATTAAATTCCAATTTGCGTTGGCCGTCGCCGAAATAAACCGCGTCGAAATTTGCTGACGAATCGTCGCCTTGCAAATCGATTTCCACGTTGGAAGAAAAATCGCCGCGCCCGAGGTCGGCAGAAATAAATTCGATCTTCGCGCCTGCGCCGACAGAAATTTTTATTTTGCGCGCAACGTTTTCTTCGCTCAAGTTCACGTCGGAAAAAATTTTCGTTTCGCCGTCGGGCACGTCAAAAAATTTTTCTTCGACGGGCGCGGAAGTTTTAATTTTGTTCACACCGAGCCAACGCCACGTGTTAAGCGGAATTTCTCCCAAAATTTTTTCGTCCATAATTTTTCCTCCAAAAAAAATTAGGAACGAAGACAAATTAATTCCTCATTCCTAATTCCTAATTTCTAATTCCTAATTGCTTTTAAAACGCGGGGACGATTGCGCCCTTGTATTTTTCTTCGAGGAACTTTTTAATTTTGTCGGTCTTGATTGTGTTGAGCAGCGTTTTAATTTCCTCGCGGTTCTCGTCGCCGTCACGCACGGCAATGATGTTGACGTAGGGCGAAGTTTTGTCCTCGATGAAGAGAGCGTCGCGCATGGGGTTTAAGTCGGCGTTCATTGCAAAGTTCGTGTTGATAATCGAAATGTCGACGTCCTCCAACGTGCGCGGGAGCTGCGCGGCTTCGACTTCCTTAATCCTTAAATCTTTCGGGTTCTCCACGATGTCCTGAACGGTTGCCATTTCTTTCACGCCGTCCTTGAGCTTGAGCAAGCCGGCCTTCTGCAAGAGGAGCAGAGCGCGTCCGCCGTTGGTCGGGTCGTTGGGGATTGAAACGGTCGCGCCGCCCGTGAGCTCATCCAACTTTTTAATTTTCTTGGAGTAAATGCCCATCGGCTCGATGTGAACGCCGCCCGCGTTTTTGAGCTTAACGTCTTTGTGTTCTTTGATGAAGTCGTTCAGATACGGCTCGTGCTGGAAAAAGTTCGCGTCAAGTTCTTTGTCGTTGAGCGCGATGTTGGGCTGGACGTAATCGTTGAACTCGATAACCTCAAGCGTGATTCCTTTTTCTTTGAGGTCGGGTTTGATTTGCTCCAAAATTTCCGCGTGAGGCACGGGCGTCGCGCCGATTTTGAGCGTGACTTCTTTGGCAGCTTTGTCGTCGGTTTTTTGAGCGGGTTGGTCGCCTCCGCCGCCACAGCCCGTGAGCAAGAGCGTCGCCGCCAAAGTCAGCGCGGCAAAAAATTTTCCTCGCATAAAAATT
>CAMJQS010000162.1 GCA_946408105.1 uncultured Selenomonadales bacterium
ACAACGTTATCAAAAGCGAATTCCTGCACACCGACGTTTACGAGACGCCCAAGCCCCGACTTGAACAGGGACAAACGCCGCTTTAATAGCTGTTAGCTGTTAGCTGTTAGAAATTTAATAAATCTTTGGAGAAGATATCATGAAGAAAAAAATTGCCGTGGCGATGAGCGGAGGTGTCGACAGCTCATTGACTGCGGCTCTTTTGATTGAACGCGGCTTTGAAGTTTTCGGCGTGACGATGCTCCTCGACGACGACGAAAAAAATATTTCCGACGCAAAAAAAGTTTGCGAACATTTGGGAATAAATCATCTCGTCGCGGACTTCAGAAAAATTTTTCGCGACAAGGTGGAAAATTATTTCGTCGAAGAATATTTGCGCGGACGAACTCCAAATCCCTGCGTCCGTTGCAACCGCGAAATAAAATTCGGCGCGCTGTTCGACGTCGCAAAAAATTTCGGCGCGGAATTTTTTTCCACGGGACATTACGCGCGAATTGTTTTCGAGAACGGGCGATTCAAATTAAAAAAGGCCGTCGACGTTGCCAAAGACCAATCGTACGTCCTTTACAATTTGACGGCGGAAAAGCTAGCGAAAATTATTTTGCCGCTCGGAAATTTTTCAAAAGCAGAAACTCGCGCACTTGCCGAAAAATTTAATCTGCCCGTCGCCCAAAAACCCGACAGCCAAGAAATTTGTTTCGTGCCGAACGACGACTACAAAAATTTTATCGCGAACCGCGCGCCCGACGCTCAAGCACTTCAGGCGGGCGAAATCGTTTCTTCCGACGGAAAAATTTTGGGCAGTCATCACGGCGTAGCAAATTACACAATCGGGCAGCGCAAAGGTCTGGGCATCGCCGCGCCGCACCCGCTTTACGTCACGAAACTCAACGTCGCAGAAAAAAAAATTGTCGTCGACAGCAACGACAAACTTTTTTCCGATACTTTGACGGCGCACGACGCTCACTGGATTTATAAACCGAGCTTGCCGAAAAATTTTTTTGCAAAGATTCGTTACGGCGCAAAATTTTCCGCGTGCACTGTCGAGGAGGAAAAAAATTTTTTGCGCGTAAAATTTTTTGAGCCGCAACGAGCAATCACGCCCGGCCAATCGATTGTCTTTTATGACGGCGAAGAAGTTTTGGGCGGCGCGGAGATTAATTGCTAGGGTATGTTAAATAATTAAATAAGCCGGATAAGAATATTTGTTCTCGAAAGTTTTCTGAATCATATTTCTGCCTTTAAATCAGCGATAAGTTCCGGTGCAACTGTCACGTAACTTGTAAGTAACAGTTCAATGCTATTTACTAAAAGCTATTTCAGTGTCGGTCAGGTAGCAGGAAGGGTCGCTCGCCCAAAAATCGCCCGTGACGGCTTCGGCGCGCGTGCGAAAATTTCCGTTGCAGTTGTCCAAAAATTTGCAGCGGGCGCAGCGGCCTTTCAAGAGCGGCTTGCGATTTTTCAAACCGGCAAGAATCGGATTGCTCAAGTCCGTCCAAATGTCGCCGAATTTTTTTTCGCGGACGTTGCCGAAGGTGTGGTGTTGAGTGAACTGGTCGGGGTGAACGTAGCCGAGCGGGTCGACTTCGCCGAACGCAATGCCCGAACGATTGCCGCCGTTCATCGCGATAAATTTTTTTATTTGCGCGGCGGTCGCGTCGTCGCCTTCGGCCAAAGCCTTCAGGTACATGTAAACGCCGTCGCAGTGATTGTCGACAGTCAAAATTTCTTTTTGAAGACCGCGCGCGGCAAAATCTTTCGTGCGGCGGATAATCGTGTCCATTGCTTGCCGAGATTCTTCGGGCGTTACGTCTTCTTCAAGCATTTGGCTGCCGCGGCCGGAATAAACCAGATGATAAAAGCAAACGCGATTAATTTTTTCCGCCTCGATGAAGTCAAAAATTTTTTCCAGCTCCTCGAAGTTGTGATGATTAATCGTGAAGCGCAGGCCGACACGTTGACCGACGGCCACGCAATTTTCTATGCCGCGCATGGCAAGATTGAACGCGCCCTTGACGCCGCGAAATTTGTCGTTGACGTCCGCCAAACCGTCAAGGGAAATGCCGACGTAACCGACGCCGATATTTTTAATTTCCTGCGCGACTTCACGAGTGATTAAAGTTCCGTTCGTGGAAAGAGTCGGGCGAACTTTTTTTTGCGCGGCGTAAGCGGCAAGCTCGAAAAAATCTTCGCGCAGGAGAGGTTCGCCGCCCGAAAATAAAAGCACGGGCACTTTGAATTCGGAAAGGTCGTCGATAAATTTTTTTGCCTCGTCGGTCGTCAGCTCGCCCGAATATTTTTGCGCGTCCGAATCCATGTAGCAGTGGCGGCATTTCAAATTGCAGGTGCGCGTTGAGTTCCACACGACGACGGGGCCGAGGCCTTCCGCCGCGCCGTTTGTCATGCGGTGCGCGTTCTTCGTGTAGCGCAAAGTGTCGCCGAAATATTCATCGGCAAAAAGCAACTTCGTCACGCTTATCATAAAAATTTTTTCTCCCTTATTCCGTCCAACAAAATTTTTACTTTGAGGCAGATGTTTTCTTGAAAAGAAATTTCCAGCTTGCTGAAAGCCGTCGTCTGATAAATCGAGTGAATCATTTCCGAAATTATATTTGCCGGCACGTCGTCGCGAAATTCTCCGCGCTTCTGCCCGCGCAAAATTATTTCCTCAAACAATTCTCTGAAGCCCGGCGATAAACTCTGCGGAATTTGTTCGGGCTTGTCGGAATGTTCGCTCGCGCTCAAAAACAGCGGCAAGATAAATCTGTTCTCGTCGATTAACTTCGCAGTGCACACGCAGCACCGCTCCAAAAGTTCGGGCGACGACCGATTGACTTCATCGGCCGCCGAAATTTTTTCTTCGACTTCCTCGCGCAAATTTTTCGCCAGCGTCAGCAAAACTTCTTCCTTCGAGCTGAAGTAATTGTAAAAAGTTCCGACGCCCAAGCCCGCCGCCTGCATGATGCCCGCGATTGACGTGGCCGCGAAGCCGTGAACTTCAAACTGTTGAGCTGCGGCGGTCAAGATTGTTTGCCGCGCTTGAAATTTTTTGCGCTTCCTCAAGCTGATTTTTTCTGCCATTGCCGCGCCCTCCAAAAAAAATTTTTTCTGATTATATCACGCGAATCAAGTGCTGAATTTGCCTAGAGCGTGTTGGTAAAGTCGAAAAATAAAACATAAGCAAAATCTTTGGTAAA
>CAMJQS010000163.1 GCA_946408105.1 uncultured Selenomonadales bacterium
AGGTGTTCGTCAATGGGACTCAAGACAAAAGCTATCCTCGCAGTCAACGCGATTGTGATTGTCGCGTGCGTGCTCATGGGTGTTATCGGATATTTTCGCGCCGAGGAGGGCTTCGCCAAAGCTTTGCAGATGAAGGCCGCCGCCGACGTTCAATCGCTTTCCGAAATCGTCAATCAAAGATACTTGGGCGATTGGCATTTGCAAAACGGAATCCTCTTCAAGGGCGGACAACAAATCGACGGCGTGAACGAAATTGCCGACTTCCTAAGCAACATCTGCAACGGCAAAGTCACAATCTTTAACGGCGACACGCGCGTTGCCACGACGGTAAAAGACGCGGCCGGCAATCGTCAAATCGGCACCAAAGCTTCCGAGGCCGTCATCGACAACGTTATAACTCAAGGAAAATTTTTCGTCGGCAAAGCGTCCGTCATGGGCGAGGATCATTACGCCGCTTATCAGCCGCTCAAAGACACGGCGGGCAAAACAATCGGAATGCTTTTCGTCGGCGTCAGCGTCCACGAGATGGACGACGTGATAGAAAATTTAATTTTATCGATTGCGTTGGCCGTCGTCGTGATTATGATTGTCTGTATCCTCGCGTCGAATTTTTTTATCGGCAAAATGGTCGGGCAACTTGATGAAGTCGTCGGCGCAGTGAAAAAAGTTTCGGGCGGCAACCTGCGCATTGCGGACTTGGAAATTAAATCGGACGACGAGATTGGAATTTTATCCGACAACGTGAACGAAATGAAAATCCGTTTGAAAAATCTTTTGACGAAAATTGCGCAGTGTTCGGAACGTGTCGCCGCGTCGAGTGAAGAGCTTACGGCCGGCACGCAACAGACGAACGAATCAATTACCACGGTCGCGCGGAGCATGGAAGTTTTGACGAGCGGCACCGCCGAACAGGAACGGACGATCGTCACGCTGGAAGAAAAAATTCAAGACATGCACGAGCGCATGGACGACTTGCGCAAGACGGCAAAGGAGATGGAGCAAATCGCCTTCGACAGCGCGAACAATGCTTCCGTCGGCAAAGAGAAAGTCGACGCGGCAATCGCCGTCATGAAAAATATCGCGGAGCAAGTCAGCAACTCGGCAAAAGTTATCGGCGAACTCGGCAAGCGTTCGGACGAAATCGGACAGATTGTCGAAACCATTTCGGGCATCGCCGGGCAAACAAATCTTTTGGCACTCAACGCGGCAATCGAGGCGGCGCGCGCGGGCGAACAAGGTCGCGGCTTTTCTGTCGTCGCCGAAGAAGTTCGCAAGCTTGCCGAACAATCTGCAAGCGCGACGGAAAATATTTCCAAACTCATCGCCACGATTCAAGCCGACACATCTTCTGCCGTCGAGTCAATCGAGCAGGGCAATCAAAGCGTCAAAGAAGGCACGCAGTCGGTCGCGGAAACGGGCGCGGCCTTCGCGGACATCGAAACGCAAGCGGCCAAGCTCAACACGAACGTCATCAGAAGTTTGGAAGACATCGCAGCCGTCGACAAGAGCAACAAAGAAATTCTTTCGGCGGTCGAACACGTCAAAGAAATTGCAGACCGTTCGAGCGAAAACGCAAACTCTGCCAGCGCGGCGACGCAGGAACAATCCGCAGCCATGGAGGAAGTCGCCGAGGCCGGCAAAACTCTTTCCGAACTTGCAAACGAAATGCAGGGCGAAGTTGCTCAATTCAAATTGTAAGGAGAAAATCTTTTGGAAGTCGCAATCAAAGCCGAGCACCTCACGAAAATTTATAAAATTTACGAGCGGGACATCGACAGGCTCAAAGAAACTTTCCACCCGTTCCACAAAAAATACAGCCGAGATTTTTACGCGCTCAACGATTTGTCTTTTGAAATTCGGCGCGGAGAAAACGTCGGGCTCGTCGGCAAAAACGGCGCGGGAAAATCCACGTTGCTGAAAATTATTACGGGCGTCCTCACGCCCACGGCCGGCACGCTCGAAGTCAACGGGCGCATTGCTTCTCTGCTTGAGTTGGGCGCGGGCTTCAATCCCGAAATGACCGGCGTCGAAAATATTTACATGAACGGACTTTTAATCGGGCACAGCCGCGACGTCATGGACGCAAAGGTCGACGATATAATTGCCTTCGCGGACATCGGAGAGTTCATCAATCAGCCCGTGAAAACTTATTCGTCGGGAATGTTCGCGCGGTTGGCGTTCGCCGTCAACGCTTTTGTCGAGCCCGATATTTTGATTGTCGACGAGGCTTTGAGCGTGGGCGACGCATTTTTTCAAAGCAAGTGCATGGACAAAATGCGTTCGATGATTCAAGGCGGCGTCACGGTTATTTTCGTAAGCCACGACACCTTCGCCGTGAAAAATCTTTGCGAGCGGGCGTTCCTCATGAAGTCGGGAAAAATTTTGATGGACGCGCCCGCCAAAGAAGTCGTCGAAGTTTATCGCAACATGCTGCTTGAATCGCGCGGCGAACTGACCGACGAACAATCTTCCCGCCGCGATACTCTCGTCGACAATCTGCGCGACGACAAAAAAAATTTCGACGCCGAAAATTTTTCTGCGGAAAGTTTGGAGCGCGGCAAGGAAATTTTTCTGAAGAACGCAACGTATCAGCGGGGCGGCGACGGTCGTGCCGTCTTTGAAAATATTCAGCTGCTCAACCTCGACGGCGAACTTATCAACGAAGTTGTCTTCGGGCAAAAAGTTATCTTGCGCATGGTCGTCCGCTTCCAAAAGGACGTCGCCTTTCTCGGCATGGGCTATCACATTCGCAACGCAACGGGAATTGATTTGGTTTATACCGACTCGCGATTCAACGACACGAAGGCGATTTTCGACGCGAAGGCCGGCGAAGTTTACGTTATCGATTGGCAGTTCAAAGTTGAGTTGCGCCAAGAACTTTACGACATCGCGTGCGTCATCTCCTCGCCGATTGACGAGACGTTGAGCGCGGTGGAGCTTTGTGACTTCGTGCCGTGCGCCGTTCAATTCAACGTCGTCAGCCCGAACGTTTACATGAGCTTGACGGGCGGCTACGTTCATTGGCACAACGATTTAACCGTCCGCCGCGTCGACACAAAAAATATTTGATAAAAAATTTTTTTCGGGTATAATAAGCTGAATAAAATATGGAGGCGAAATTTTTGTGGAGACTTCTGAAGTT
>CAMJQS010000164.1 GCA_946408105.1 uncultured Selenomonadales bacterium
ATCAAAAAAAATGGCAACCTCGATGTGGCTGTCATCTACACGGAAAAGGAAGCGGCGGTCGCGGGCGTCTTCACGAAAAATTTGGTCGCGGCGGCTCCCGTCCACTTGAGCAAAATTGTCGTCGGCACCGGCTCGGCTCACGCCATAGTTGCCAACGCCGGCTGCGCCAACGCCTGCACGGGCGAACAGGGCATTCGTGACGCAGAGAAGACGGCAACCGTTGCCGCCAAAGAATTAAATTGCCGCGCGGATGATGTTATCGTCGCGTCGACGGGTCTTATCGGCTCGAACCTGCCCATGGACAAAATGGAAGCGGGCATTCGCGACGCCGTGAAAAATCTTTCGCGCGACGGCTCCGTCAATGCGGGCAACGCAATTATCACGACGGACACTTACTCAAAAGCTTGCGCGACTGAAGTCGAAATCGGCGGCGTTGAAGTTCGTTTCGGAGCAATCGCAAAAGGTTCGGGAATGATTCGCCCCGACATGGCCACAATGCTCTGCTTCATCACCACCGACGCCGACATTGACCAAAAACTTTTGCAAGAGGCTCTGCGCGACGCCACGGAAGTTTCTTTCAACTGCATGACGGTCGACGGCGATATGAGCACGAACGATTCTGTTGTCGTCTTGGCGAACGGCGCGGCGGGCAATAAAAAAATCGTCGAGCGCGGCGACGACTACGAAAAATTTTTTGCGACGCTGAAAAATATTTGCGTCGAGCTTGCGAAAAAAATTGCGGCCGACGGCGAAGGCGCGTCGAAATTTTTGACAATCAACGTCACGGGTGCGGAAAGTTTCGCGGACGCAAAAAAAATCGGCATGAGCGTCGCAAATTCTCCGCTGGTGAAAACGGCTTTCTTCGGGCAAGACGCCAACCCAGGTCGAACGATTTGCGCAATCGGCTATTCGGGCGTGAAAATTCTTCCCGAAAAAATTTCTATCAAGTTCGGCGGGCTCACCGTTTACGACAAAGGCCTTGTCACGAAATTTGACGCGGACGCCATGAAAAAAGTTTTGACGGAACATGACATCGTTGTCGACATTGAACTCGGTCTCGGAAAAGAGGCGGCGACTGTTTATACTTGTGATTTATCATTCCTTTACGTTAAGATAAATTGTGATTATACCACGTAATATATAAAAATTTTATAGTGTAACTTAGAGGGCTTGAGCAATGGCTAAGAAAATCATCGGCATCTACATGATTACCTGCATTGCTAATCACAAAAGATATATCGGGCAAAGTATCGACATCAAACGGCGATTCAATCAGCACAGACGCAAGCCTCCGCGTCAAATGCGCGAGGATTTTGAACGATTTGGCGTCGACGCTTTCAAGTTTGAAATTCTCGAAGAATGCGCGCCTAATGAACTCGACAAAAAAGAAACTGCCTGTATGAACGAATTGCAACCCGAATACAACATCAAAACGGAAGGGTGCGGCATTTCCGACGAGGCTCGCGAAAAGCTCCGTAAACTTAAAACAGGTGTAAAAAGACCCGATATAAGCCGTCAAGTCAAATGTGTTGAAACGGGCGAAGTTTTTGAAAGCATTCGAGCCGCCGCTAAATGGTGTAATGTTCCGAATTCAAATATCGTAATACCACTTAAAGGCAAAGGACGAACAGCCGGAGGCTATCATTGGATTTACACTGACGAGGATGAAGAAGCGCAACTTGAAAGAATCCGTCAAATGCCCGAAGGTCGGCAACGTACGGAAGAATCAAAGGAAAAACAGCGTCAAGCCATGACCGGCAGGAAACACACCCCCGAACACTGCGAAAAAATTCGTCAATCGCATCTTGGACAGGGCTGGAAATCTTCTACTTATGAAAAATGTTGCAGAAAAATTCGTTGCGTCGAGACGGGAAAAATTTTCGACAGCATAAAAACAGCCGCTGAACATTACGGCTTGAAACGACCCAATATTTCCGCCGTATTAGCAGGAAAAAATAAAACTTCGGGCGGTTTTCATTGGGAATACGTTGACGGTAAACCGCCTCAACATCGTCCGGAAAAAATGCGCCGGAAAGTCAGCAAGCCCGTCCGTTGTGTCGAAACAGGCGTTGTCTATGAAAGTCTTACCAAAGCAGCGGAAGTTTTCGGCGTAAGTTATTCTGCCATTGCAAATGCCGTAAATGGTCTTTATGAAACTTCTTGCGGTTTTCATTGGGAATTTGTCATGCCATGACTTGCAAGCGTTGAATCGTCATATCTTCCGGCCCGGTAATTTGGCAGCCTTTCCTCTTAGCGTAGCGAATGTAATCCAAAATTTCTTGAGTGATTCTCTCGCCCGGAGCAAGAATCGGAATGCCGGGCGGATAACACATTAAAAATTCGGCAGCGGTTTTGCCGACGGTCTCTGCAATCGGCAGAGATTTTTTTTCGGCGTAGAAAGCTTCCTTGGGCGCGGCGTCGACAATCGGGTCAATGTACTCGACCTTCATCAGCCGCGAAGGATCTTTGCGATAAATTCTTTTGATGTCCGCCAACGCACTGACGAGCCGCTCAATATCTTTTACTCGGTCGCCGACGGACACATAAGCCAAGACGTTTGCAATGTCGCCGAACTCCAGCTGAATATCGTATTCGT
This sequence comes from uncultured Selenomonadales bacterium, assembly GCA_946408105.1. Classification (GTDB taxonomy): domain Bacteria; phylum Bacillota; class Negativicutes; order Selenomonadales; family Selenomonadaceae; genus Quinella. Next base: position 2,597 of record CAMJQS010000164.1, read on the forward strand.
CGCGCAAAATGTCGTAGACCTCCACGCCCGCCAAGCCGACCGCCCTCGTGAAGACGGAAAGCTTTGTTACGTCGAAATCAAAAACGGAATCGCCGTCAATCAATTCTTTTCCGTAAGCGTACCAGCCGCCGAGAAAATTTATTTCGTCACGGGCGTACTCGACCAGCTCAATCACTCCGTCAAAAATTTCCGCGCCGCGAAGTGCCAAATTCCTCCGAGAAATATCCAAGCTCGACATGAGAAGATAAGAACCGCTCGTCGACTGCGTGAGATTTATAATTTGGTGGACGTAGCCCGCGCTGATATTTTTTCCCGTCAAGAGCAACGAACTTTGCGTAAGCGAGCCGCCCGATTTGTGCATGGAGACCGCCGCCATATCCGCGCCGACCGACATTGCCGACGGCGGAAGTTTTTCGCTGAAATAAAAATGCGTGCCGTGCGCCTCGTCCGCCAAAAGTTTCATGCCGTGCGCGTGAGCAACTTCGGTTATCGTTTTTATGTCCGAGCAAATCCCGTAGTAAGTCGGATTGTTAATCAA
>CAMJQS010000165.1 GCA_946408105.1 uncultured Selenomonadales bacterium
GCCACGACCGGAGCCGCGCCCGTGCCCGTGCCGCCGCCCATGCCCGCCGTGATAAAAACCATGTCCGAGCCACGAAGAGCGTTGATAATGTCTTCGCGACTTTCCATTGCCGCCTTTTGTCCGATTTCGGGACGGGCACCCGCGCCCAAGCCGCGCGTAAGTTTTTCGCCGATTTGCATTCTCTTTGGAGCCAGCGCGTTCAAAAGTGCTTGCGCGTCGGTGTTGACGGCAATAAATTCCACACCCTCCAAGCCCAAAGAAATCATGCGATTGACAGCGTTGTTGCCGCCGCCGCCCACGCCGATTACTTTAATCTTGGCGAACTGGTCTAAAGTGTTGTCATCTAGTTCAAACACATTCCATGCCTCCATAAAATTTATTCAATCCGTTAAGGAAAATTTTTCCCGAAGGTTCGCCGCCATTTTACTATAAAAGTTTTAATTGTAAAAGACTTCGCGTCATAAAATTTTCACAAAGGGAAATCAGCCGGCCAGCTCTTTCAAAACGTCTTGTCGGGTTATGGCGTATGTTCCCGACTTCCTCAAGACGATGCCCGCCGCAAGGTTTGCAATGTACGCGCCGTCGACAGGTTTTAAGCCGCCCGCCAAAGCCATTGCCAAAACCGCAGCGACCGTGTCCGCCGCGCCCGCGCTGTCGAAAACTTCTTGGGCGCGAGTGCGCAAGTGAGCAACGTCATCTTCCGTCACGAGCGTCATGCCCGAATCCGAGCGCGTCGCCAAAACATTTTTGATTCTGAATTTGCGCATGATGTAACGGCCTGCGCGTTCGGCAGCGTCGTCGTCGTCGGTCGCTATCGGGCTCAAAAGAATTTGATTTATCTTCGCGACGTTGGGCGTGATGTAATCGGCTTGCGCGTATTTAATCCACTGTTGACCGTAGGGCATGACGACGACCGGCACGCCGTGATTGTGAGCCGCGCGAATGACCGAGCCGCAAAATCTTTCCGTGCAAACGCCCTTCTCGTAATCGGCCAGGACAATCGCGTCGAGGCTCTCGTTGAGTCTTTGTTTGACGAAACTTTTCAGCGCGTCGAATTGGTCTTCCGTGCGCGGCGCGAGGTCTTCAAAATCCATGCGGAACATTTGAACGTGGCCGCTCATGATTCTGATTTTTGTCGTCGTCGGCCAATCGGTTGCAATCAAGCCGTCCTGGTCAATGCCGCTCTCGTAAAGTTGTTCGGAAAGAATTTCAAAGTTGTGGTCGTCGCCGACGAAGCCCGCCACCGAAGTTTTGCAGCCGAGGTTCGCCAAGTTGTTTGCAATGTTGGCGGCCGCGCCGAGCGAAGATTTGCGCTTGATGATTTTGGCAACGGGCACGGGCGCATCGCTTGCAAACTTCCTCACGTCGCCGTAATAATATCTGTCCATCATTATATCGCCGATAACCAAAACTTTGCAGCGTTCGACACGCGTCTTAAAAAAATTTTGCCAATCCGTTTTGTTCATGAATTCGTCCTCCGAAAATTTTTCGCCATTATATCACGGACGCGGCAGGGGATAAACGTCGTCGCGCAGAAATTTTCCGCCGAGGTGATGAACGTTGAGTGACGAAACAAAAATTCGGGCGGAACTCGAATTTTACAGAAAGTTAAATCCCGAAGCCGTGATTTTTTTCAGGAAGAAAGCTTTGGCGGCTCGACTGCTGAAAATTTCCGTCGACGATTTAAAAAATGCAACGACGCAGCCTTGGTACGGAGAATTTCTCGCGCTGCTGGCGATTCGATTGGAAAATCCGACGCTGCGTTTCTTCGCGAAAAAGTTTAACGAAAAATTATTACTCTGGTACAATCAGCGGACGAAACTGGACGAGCGCGAACTTGCCGTCTTGGGAATGATTCAGCTTGCCGAGCCGACAGAGCTTGCCGTTCCGTTCAATCAGCACTTGTGGCCGAGGAAAATGATTGGCGACGTTCAAGCCGTCTTCTTGAATCATTACACGGAAGAAAATTTCACGGACGCGGACATCGCCACGTATTATCTTTTCCGCCAAAATTTTTTGCGGCACGAGAAACGGAAAATGCGCGTCGCCTTCATGGTGAATTCGTTCGTGTCGGGAGAAAAAATTTTGCCCGTGTACGAGGAGATGAAAGCGCGCGGCGACATCGAAACTTTTTTGATCGTCTACGCCGGCAGCGATTACAAATATTTGGACAGGGCGTGGGATTATTTCAAAAAAAAATATCCCGACGAAAAAATTTTCAGCTACACTTTGATGGACTTGCGCAAGCTCCGACCCGATTACGTTTTCCTGCCCAACCCTTACGACGACCGCAGAAATTTTCCCGGCTTCCGCACGAACGATATCGCAAAGTTCGCAAAGGTTTGTGCAATTTCTTACGGCGTGACTTTGGCTCAAGTTTTTTCGGACAGACTTTTCGGCGACTTCAAAAATTTTTGGCGCAACGTTTATTTTTATTTTGCTTCGGGCGAAACGGTCAAAGACGACATGATAAAAAATTTTCCCGAAGGCACCGAAATGAATTATCAGCGCGCAGAATTTTTCGGCTTCCCCGCGCTCAAACCTTATTACAAACTTGAAAAAGAATTTTCCGCCGCGAAAAATATTTTGTGGACGCCGCGCTGGAATTTCGGCAACAGGATTGGCGGCAGCCACTTCATGGACTACAAAGAAAATTTCGTCGCGCTGAAAAAAATTTACGGCGAAAAAATTTCTTTGGCCATTCGTCCGCACCCCGACCTTTTCAACGAACTTGTACGGAAAAAAATTATGACGCGCGAAAAAATTTTTGCCTTCGAGGAAACGCTCAAGGCGAACGAAATTTTTTTGCACACGACGCTGGCCGACATGGACAAGACGATCCGCAACGTCGATATTTTTCTGGCCGACTACTCGTCGATTTTGATTCAACTTTTCTTGACGGGCAGACCGATTATTTACTGCGAATACTCCAACGCCATCCCGCTGCCCGAATACGAGGAAATGTTCGCGGCTCTTTACGTCGCAAAAAATTGGAAAGATGTCGAACGTCATTTGGAAAAACTTTTGGCGGGCGAAGACCCTTTGCTTGAGAAGCGACAAGAGATTGCGAAAAAAATTTACGACCTTCACAAAGACGCGGCGAAAAAAATTGTCGCGCG
>CAMJQS010000166.1 GCA_946408105.1 uncultured Selenomonadales bacterium
CGCAAAGATTTTTCGGCTCAAGGGCGGCCGTCATCAAAACCGTCGCGGCACCCATGCTCACGCCGTGCAAAATAATTTTCGCGTCGGGGTTTTCGTCGGAAATTTTTTTCGCCCAATCGAAAACGTCACGACTTTCCAGCGCGCCCATGGTGATAAATTTTCCGTCGCTCAAGCCGGCCGCGCGCAAATCGGGAACCAAAACATTCCAGCCGCGCTTAAGATATTCTTCGGCGTAATCGTAAGCGTAAGTTCCGTCGCGCCCGTAGCCGTGAACGAGAATTGCCCAGCGATTATTTTTTTCGGCGGGCGAAAATTTTTTCGCGTAAAGTTTAAGGCCGTCGAAACTTTCAAGCGACCAATCTTCTGCCGGGAAATTCGGCGCGGGCGGCGGCTTCAAAGTCGGGTCGGCGATGTTCGCGCAAGCTTTGGGCGGCGACAGATCTTCTCCTCGCTCAAGGGCGAAGTCGACGAAATAATTTCCGACGGCATAACCCGCAGCGAGCAAAATTATCACGGCGGCGACAAAAATTTTTTTCATGACACAACTCCTTTAAACGTTAAAGGCGGAAGCTTTGCGCCTCCGCCTGAAGTTTCCGATATGGTCGGGTTGACAGGATTTGAACCTGCGACCCCCGCGTCCCGAACACGGTGCTCTACCAAACTGAGCCACAACCCGTAAAACGCTTGCAATTATAACAGCCACTTTTTAAAAATGCAAGCCTAAGCCTTTAAAAAATTCCACAGCCCGCCGATTAAATCGTTGGTCGTCGAAAAATAATTTGCCTCCTGCGCGATTGAATTTATTTTCTGCTCAAGTTGCTCGTCCGTTAAAGCGGCGGGAAAATTTTTTTCGTCAAGCGTGCGACAATAATTTATCAGCGCGTTGCAGTGAATGTTGTAGCGATTTTCGTAAAGCAAATGCACAAAATATTTGCACAAGCCCGCCTGCAGCGGCGTGAACGTGTCGAAGTTCAAATTTGCGCGGCGTTCCACGTCGTTAAGATTGTAACCCGCCCAATTTTTCAGCGCGTCGACGTTGCGGAAATTTTCTTCGTGCTCAAGCTCGGCAATCGCTTTAATCGAAACCGCCCGCATGACTTCCGCGAACGGCAGATTAAAAAAATTTTTCGCGGCCTCGTCGCAGAGCTCGCGCTCTCTGCCCGTCAAGTCTCCGCAAGGGTTGTATTCTTTGTTCCGCAAATTTTTTATCGCCTCGTGCATTTTTCTTCCCTCCAAAAAATTATTTCAGGAAAATTGAAATGGCAATGGCAATGCCGGCAATCGTCATCGTGCCCATGCCGACCATCGCTGCCACGGTTAAATTGCGGACGTGCTTGCCCATGTCATCGATACTCGCGCGAATCTCGCGAATTTCTTCCGCACGCATTTGATTTTGTTGACGCATTTCGCCGATGAACATATCGACTTTTGTTTCAATGCTCGTGACTTTGTTTTCGACCGCGTTCAATCTTTTTTCCGTCCTCAAGTCTGCCATGACACTCGCCTCCTTTTAATCGCGCGTCTCGTAAATTTCGTTCAAAAGTTTTTCCTGCTTGTCTTTGCTCATTCGAGTAAGCGAACGGCTTGCGAAAATGTTTGGAGCCGCCGCGCCGATTGCGATTGCCAAAATTATCAGCAGCGCGTCGACGCCCGATTGAATTGCCGACAAAAGTTCTTCCAAAGTTATGCGGCGAATGTTTATCACGGCAAAGAGGAAACGATAAATCAAAACGCCGGGCACGAGCGGAATGACGGCCGGCACGACCAAGACCAGCGACGGCGTGTGCAACCAATGAACCGCCTTCATTGCTATCACGCTGACAAAAGTTGCGCCCGCCAAAGTTCCGACAGCCGAGCTCATTCCGAGTTCAAAGATAAAAAAATTTCTCGTGCAAACACAAATTGCTCCGCCGCACGCCGCCGCGAATAAAAGTCTGGGCGGCAGATTGAAAAAAATTGCAAAGCTCGTCGCGCCGATTGCCGCCGCCACCATGAACAAACCGTAGTTGCTGTCGGGGAGCATGTGCAAGTTCGTGAACGAGTCGAAGTCCGCCATGCCGATTGCAAATACGATTCCGAAAGTCATTGCGCCGACGATAACCAGCGTGTGCATGATTCGAGCCGCGCCGCTTATCAAATATGTGTTGAGGATGTCGCTCAGTGCGTTAATCATCGGGATGCCGGGCACGAGAAATAACGCGGCGGCAATGAGCGGATGCCAAGGCGTCGTCGTGGGCAAAAGGTGCGTGAAGTAAGCGACAATCGTGGCAGAGAACGCCGCAAAAGTCATTGAGACGTAAGGATTGATTCCGAATCGTTCGGCGCATTGCATTTGAACAATCTTGCCGATAATCGCCGCGCACGCCGTGTAAATCGCCGCGTTGAAGTCGCAACCGAACAGCGTACAAAAAGCCCCGCAGCCCGAACCCGCCGCGCAAACGGAAATCCAAGCGGGATAGCGCGGACGTTTTCCGACGGCTTCGAGTTCGCCTTTGAATTCGTCCAGCGTGTAATGGTCGCGCAGAGCCCGCCACGTCAGACGGCTCACGGCGGAAATTATTTTCATGTTCACGGCGTGCTTTACGCATTTTCTGAACGACGTGTGCGAATGGTGCTCGTCGCTTATGTTAAGCATGAGCGTCGTGTACATTATGTGCAGATGAAATTTTTCGGCGGGAATGCCCATGTAAGCGGCGACGCGTTTCATGTCGCGGACGATTTGGGCGGTGTCGGCTCCGTTCTCCATGAGCAGTTGCCCGACCGTCAAAAGAAGTTCGGCCTTTTGTCCGATTTCGGCGAAGGCTTCGCGCAAAAGTTCGCGTTGCTCCTCGTAATAAGTTTTGAAGTCGTCGTCTTTCATAGAAAATCCCTCCCGCGACGATTATAACATACAAGGCAGGATTTTTTTTCGCGGCGAAAAATTTTTCCGTCAGGAGTGATTGAAATGAAACTTCCGCAGTGTGAAATTTTTTTCCCGTCGTCGCCCGAAGAAATTTTGTTCGTGAGCGGCGGGCGTCCTCCGAGCCGAAAATTTTTTTTGAACGTTGCAAACGGACGAAAAATTTTTTGCGTCAGATGAAATGGAGTGATTGAAATGAAACTTCCGCAGTGTG
>CAMJQS010000167.1 GCA_946408105.1 uncultured Selenomonadales bacterium
TCAATCTGCTTGCCCTTCAACGCCATAATCATTTCGTTCATGTTGTTGAAGAAAACGACCTTTTGCGGGGCGACGTATCCTGCGGGCTGTCCTTCAACTTTGGCGATGTTTTCCGTCCAGCGTTTATATCCTTCTTCGTCCAAACCGATTGGCATAAGTGCTCCGACTGCGCCGTCCGACTTCTGCTCGCTCTTTGCGGGAGCCGGCTCTTCAGCTTTCTTTTCGCCGCCGCCGCAACCCGCGCACGCCAGCAACATTACGAGTGCCAAAAATACTGTGAGTAACCTTTTCATGGTGTGCCTCCTTTTAAAAATTATTTACAATCGTCAACGATTGACTGCCCGCATTATACAAGGCGGCCGTCAAATTTTCAATAAAAATTTTGGGAGGATTTTGTCTTGAAGAAATATTTTTTAGCCGTCCTGGTCGAAAACAAGCCGGGTGTCTTAACGCACGTGTCGGGGCTAATCAGTCGCCGCGCTTTTAACATTGAAAGCATTTCCGCGGGCTACACCGAAGAGCCGTCTGTCACGAGGATTAATATCGTCGTCAGCGTCGAATCGGAAAACGAACTCGACCAAGTCGTCAATCAGCTCAGCAAACTTATCGACGTGATTAAAATCGTCAACCTCAGCAAGTCGCCGTCGATTGAGCGCGAACTCGTCATGATTAAAGTTAAGGCCAGCAAAGAGACCCGCGCCGACCTCGTCAGCGTCGTGGACATTTTCCGCGCGCAAATCGTCGACATCACCAGCGAAAACGTCGTCATCGAATTGACGGGCAGCCAAAACAAAATCGACGCCATTTGCGAAGTCTTGAGCGATTACGAGATTGTAGAAATTGCGCGCACGGGGACGATTGCTCTTTCGCGCGGCCCCATTCCCGTCAAAGCAATGTGACATGAAAAAATTTTTTCTAATCATCTTCGCGGCGATTTTAATTTGCGGTTGCGGAAATAAAATTCAAAGCGTGCCGCCTCTGCCGGGGACGTTGCCCGAAATTTTGTCTTCAGAAAAAATCGACAGCGACATTTACTTCGACGCAACAGTTTCAATGAAAGGCTTCACGACTTTTGCGGCGGGCAATGTTTATCTTACCTTGCCCGACCTTTTGAGCGACCTTTGCGGCGCGGCGGGCGAGGTAAAATTTTTTTCCTTCGGCGCGCAAATTCATCCGCTCGACCGAACGACTTATCGCCGCCTCACTTCGCCCGACGTTTACACCGAACCGATAACCGCCGTCGCCAACGTCGTCGAACGCGCGGACACAAATCACTTGTCGATTATCGTCACGGATTTATTTGAGAGTGAAGCCGACTGGTCGAACGTCGCTCAAAAACTTCGCGAAAAATTTTTTGCGAATCATTTGGCGGTTGCCGTCGTCGGAATCAGAAATTCTTTCAACGGAGAAATTTTTGACGTGGGCTTGAACGCCGCCAAGTTCAATTACAATTCCTTCGACGACCCGAATCGCTTCCGCCCGTTTTATCTTTTGGTCATGGGGCGCGACGATGTTGTCAAAAATTTTTTGCGCAAGTTCAACGAGAAACAAACTTTGCCGAACGACACGGGCTATCTTTTGCTGTCGGAAAATTTGACGGAGACGCCCGCAGATTTTTCAAACTTCAAACTCGGCGAGGTCGAAAATTTTTATTCGGACAACACGCTCGGCTTGGACGGCCGCGTTAAAGAATTCGGCGCGGACAATTTCAATGAGGCGGCGTCGTTCATGTTCAGCTGGAAGTACGAGCCGCCGCTCGGAGCCTGCCCGCTCGATTTGTCCGAAGTCGATACGTCGATTGAAATTTTTTCTGTCGACGGCGAAGAGTGGACGCCGCGCGAAAAAAACGACGTGCGCGTTAATTTGCTCAAGGACGAGAGGCAGCCGGAAATTTTTTTGGTGAAAGTTTCTTTGACGCCCGAAAAATCTTTGGCGGAAGGAAAATTAAATTTCGTGCGGATAAAAATCATGCCTAAGGAAAACGGTTTGCGCTTGCCGCCGTGGACGCAGCTTTGGAGCGTGAACGTCGACGGCGCGACAAAAATTTTCGACGGCTCAAAAACTTTGAACTTGAACAGGATTTTGGGTTCGCTGAAAGATTCTGTGTTCGCTGCGTCTCGTCCCGCGCTCATGGAAATAAATTTCGTCGTCACTCCTTAAAAAAAATCTCGGAACTTTTTTCAAGCTCCGAGGTTTTTTTATTTTGCGTCGATGTTCGCCGCCGATAAAATTTCTGCGACTTTTATTTTGTCGGAAGGTTTTTTCTCGCTCAAAAAATTTATCAGCGCGATTATTTTTTCCAACGCTTCCATGTCCGCGTACGTCGTGAAAAAAATATCGTCATGATGCGCTCCGACCAATCTGTCTTTTTTGATTACTTCCAACTGCTTTCCAATTTCCGTTATCGTCATAAAAATTCTCCTTTGCGTTGAAAATTTGCGTTGCGCTTGCTAAACTTTAGCACAAGAGGAGGACAGATTTCAATGCAAGACAAAAATTTGGAAGCAAAAAAAATTAAAGAAACCGAACAAGCTTTTGACCGACGGCGGCGAACATTCGGATTGGTCGTCGCTCCGATTCTCGCGGTTGCAGTTATGTTGACGCCGATAGACGCCTTGACTCTCGAAGCGCACAAACTTTTGGCGATAATGGTGCTCGTCGCGCTGTGGTGGATAACCGAACCCGTTCCAATTCCCGTTACAAGTTTGCTCGGCCCGACGCTGGCTGTCGTCACGGGCGCAATCCCGGCGGGCGCGGCGTTCGCTGCCTTTTCAAACCCGATGATTTTTTTGTTCATGGGCGGATTCATTTTGGCAAAGGCGATGATGATGCACGGGCTCGACAAACGCTTTGCTTATTGGCTCTTGTCGCGCAGTTGGGTCGGCTCGAACCCGCGAAGAATTTTTTTGGCAATCGGTTTGGCTACGGCTCTTTGTTCGGGCTGGGTGAGCAACACCGCAACCGCCGCGATGATGTTTCCGATTTGTTTGGGCTTGCTCAACTCGATTAAAGACATGATGGCCGCCAACGGGCGCGAAATAGATTTGTCCGAATACAAATACGCGACGGGCTTGATGTTGATGACGGCTTATTC
>CAMJQS010000168.1 GCA_946408105.1 uncultured Selenomonadales bacterium
CCGACGGGAAATTTGGACACGAAGTCGACGGGCGAGATTATGGAAATTTTTCGCGACCTGCACAAAACCGGCTCGACGATAATTTTGGTCACGCACGAACCCGACATCGCGCAGGCCGCCGACCGTCAAATCCTCGTAAAGGACGGGCAAATAACCATGGACATTTCCAAAGGCTCAAGTGAAGTCATCGACATTGTTTAAGGAGGAAAATTTATGAGCACCCCAAAAATTTCTGTACTCGTTCCCATGTACAATCGCAAACATTACATTGCACAATGCATTGACAGCGCACTGAATCAAACGTTTCAGGATTTTGAAATCATCATTTGCGATAACGATTCAACCGACGGTTCGGCCGATTTTGTTGCAGAGAGATACGCCGCTGAAATTTCTGCAGGAAAAATTAAACTCCTTCGCAATGAACGAAATATGGGTTTTACATTTAGTTCCAACAGGCTTTTGCGCAAGGCAACCGGAAAATATTTTATGATTCTGCACAGCGACGATATGTATTTGCCGCATGCTCTTCAACACTTGTACGAAGTTGCCGAACACTTTAACGCCGACGTCGTTCATGAGTGCAAATATTTAACCACGGCTTCCGACGGTATCATTAAAGAAGGCACACCTTTGACGCTTGTTAATTATGACCGTTATCAAGTTAAAAATGTTACGGTTATGCCGAATGATCCGAATGTTCGTTTCCATTGCTGGATAAACGACATCGGCATTGACGCTCAACATAACATTTTTAAAAGAGAATTTTTTACAGACAACGATTTGCATTTTGAAAATTTTGACGACACCAGACTTTTGACTTTAAAATGGCTTATGAAGGCAAAAGTTTTCGTCAAGACGCCCGTGGTGTTTTACATCTATCGCAATTCACCGGACTCGGATACCAACTCAAAAGTTCCGCCCGAACGTGTTGCAAAACTAATTTCTTCGTATATCAGGCTTTCACGCCACCTCGACGAATTTTTTGCTGAAGAAGATTTTTTTAAGGACAAACCCGAACTGCAATATTTAGTACGAAGCAATTTGTTCTTTATCTTTGACACTTTTTGGGTCGTTAGGAACGGCGTTTATAAAGACGGCATTACTCCCGAACTTCATCGCGCAGTGGAAGACGCTTTCAAAAAACATTTCGGCGAAGACGCATCCTTTCCGACATTTCTTTTCCATTGGATTCATACTTTGATGTTTAATAAATCTCCCGTTATGATTAATCCCCCAAAAAATTGAATCAGTTATGATTTTTTAAGGCGGCTCAAAAAATTTTTGGAGGTTCAAATGCTTTTTACCGAACTTTTAAAAATGGCGTGGAGGAGTCTGGGCGCGAACAAATTGCGAACTTTTTTGACGATGCTCGGCGTGATAATCGGCGTGACGAGTGTTATCGCGCTGGTGAGCGTCGGCATGGGCGTCAAAAAAAATATCCTGGACAACATCTCCAGGCTCGGCTCTAACATGTTAATCATTATGCCGGGCAGCGCGAATCGCGGCGGCATGAGAGGCGCGGCCGGCTCCGTGATAACTTTGACTTACGACGACGCCGAAGCGATTAAAAATAAAATTAAAAATGTTTCCCACGTTTCGCCGACCGTGCAAGGCAGCTATCAAGTCGTCTACGGCCACGAGAACTGGAACACGACCGTTACCGGCGTTATCCCCGAATACGTTGACATTCAATCGTTGGAACTTAACAGCGGGCTTTTCTTCAGCGAACACGATGTCGACGTCCGCAATCGCGTCGCGGTCATCGGTTCGACTGTCGCCGCAAATCTTTTTGAATCGGTTAATCCCGTCGGGAAAAAAATTCGTATCGGCAACGCGCCCTACACGATTATCGGCGTCCTCAAAAGCAAAGGACAATCCGGCGGCGGCCAAGACCAAGACGATATCGTTTTAATTCCTTTGACGACGGCGCAGGAAAGATTGGTCGGCGTCACTTACGTCCGCTCAATCAACGTTCAAGTTTCCGAAGCGGACAAAATGGACGAGGTTCAAAGCAACATTGAAAAACTTTTGCGCCAACGCCACAGAATTCGCTCCGGCGCGGAAGACGACTTCAACGTCCGCAACCTCACCAGCTTAATGGAAATGATGAACTCTTCAGCGACGATGATAACTCTTTTGCTCGGAGCAATCGCGGGCATTTCTTTAATCGTCGGCGGCGTCGGCATCATGAACATAACTTTGGCGTCCGTCACGGAGCGCACGCGCGAAATCGGAATTCGCAAAGCTATCGGCGCAACGTATTCAAACATCATGCTGCAGTTTTTAATCGAGTCAACGATGATTAGCGTTATCGGCGGCATTATCGGAATTTTAATCGGCGTCGTCGCCGCGCAACTTATTTCAAAATTCGGCGGCTTCACGACCGTCATCAGCAGCTTGAGTATCGCGGCAAGTTTCGGGTTCGCGCTCTTCGTCGGAATTTTTTTCGGCATGTTGCCCGCCCGCAAAGCCGCCCGCCTCGACCCGATTGAAGCTCTGCGCTACGAATAAATTTTTCAATTTGATTTGATGACATAATCGCCGTTTTGCGTCGGCAGCTCCATGAATTTTATTTTCGTGTCGTCCTTGAAAGTGTCGCCGTCTTTTTCCGAATAAACATAAGCGTAAGCGCGGCGATAAATTTTTTCGTTGAAAAAACCTTTTTCAATCGTGGCTCGGCTCATAAAATAAATTCCAAAATGTTCGTCGCTCGTATAAACTTTGTTGCCGGTTCTGTTCGTGGGGAAAAGATAAATTTTTCCGCGCTCGCCCCAAACTTCGACCTCGATTGAAATTTCTTGTTCGCCGTGATAAAAAGTTTTTCCGTCGACGGGAATCTTTTTTTTGTATGTTTTAATTCCTTCTTCGGGCGTGTCCGTGTACGGCAAATAATAATCGGAAGTTTTATCAGAATTTTCATCGGCGATACGAATTTTTTCGGCCGCCTCGACAATTCCGCTCTCCGCCGCGCTTTGAAGTGCCTGCTCCGTTTCAAAATTCAAAACTTCGCGGGCGTGGTTCGTCTCCGATTCTTGAATCCCTTTGACAATCAGCGCGATAACCAAAATCAAACACAAACTTAAAATCGT
>CAMJQS010000169.1 GCA_946408105.1 uncultured Selenomonadales bacterium
CTTCCGTCGCTTTCAAAGCGGCCGCCAAGGTCTGGACGGTTGAAAAATTTTTTAATCGCGCCCGTTGGATGCAACGTCACGTTGCCCGCCGCTTTCAAAGCGGCCAAGTTGCACGGACGGCAGAAAAATTTTCGTAAGCCGAAGCGCGGCGAGCGATTAAAAATTTTTGCAACGCTTAATCGCGTCCGCTGTTCCGCCGCTTTCAAAGCGGCCGCCAAGGTCTGGACGGTTGAAAAATTTTTTAAGCGCGCCCGTTGGATGCAACGTCACGTTGCCCGCCGCTTTCAAAGCGGCCAAGTTGCACGGACGGCAGAAAAATTTTCGTAAGCCGAAGCGCGGCGAGCGATTAAAAATTTTTGCAACGCTTAATCGCGTCCGCTGTTCCGCCGCTTTCAAAGCGGCCGCCAAGGTCTGGACGGTTGAAAAATTTTTTAATCGCGCCCGTTGGATGCAACGTCACGTTGCCCGCCGCTTTCAAAGCGACCAAGTTGCACAGGCGACAGAAAATTTTCTGCCCATGAAGACAACGAAAATTTATCAAGAAGTTGCAGGAATTTTTTTCGGCGCGGCAAATAACCAGAGCAAGTGACAAAAGAAATTTTTTGGCCGCAATTATATTTCAGGAGGGATTACTTTGAGAGAGCTGGACGTTAAACTCATCACCGAGAACGTCGCCGAAATGTGCAAGGAGGCGGCGTATTATCTGCCCGACGATGTCTACCGTGCACTTAAGCGCGGACGCGAGACAGAAAAATCGCCCGTCGGCCGGATTGTCCTCGACCAAATCATCAAGAACGCCGAAATTGCCAAAGCGGAAGACCGTCCCTATTGCCAGGACACGGGCATGACGATTGTCTTTTTGGAAGTCGGGCAGGACTTGCACATTGTCGGCGGCGACTTGGAAGAGGCAGTCAACGCGGGCATTGCCAAAGGTTACACGGAAGGTTATCTGCGCAAATCTGTCGTCGGCGAGCCGTTGTTCAATCGCGTGAACACCAAGAACAACACGCCGGGCGTCATCTACACAAAAATCGTTCCGGGCGACAAGTTGAGCATCACAATCGCGCCCAAAGGCTTCGGCTCGGAAAACAAATCGGGAATTAAAATGCTCGTGCCGGCCGACGGCGTTCGCGGCGTCAAGAAAGCCGTAATGGAAATTATCCTTCACGCGAGCATGAACCCGTGCCCGCCCATGGTCGTGGGCGTCGGTATCGGCGGGACGATGGACAGAGCCGCGCTCCTTTCCAAAAAAGCTTTGACGCGCTCAATCGACGAGAGAAACCCCATGCCCGAATACGCCAAACTTGAGCAGGAACTTTTGGACATGATTAACTCGACGGGTATCGGGCCTCAGCTCGGCGGCACGACTTCCGCGCTGGCAGTCAACATTGAATGGGCACCGACACACATTGCGGGCTTGCCCGTTGCCGTCACGATTTGCTGTCACGCAATGCGCCACGCTCACCGCGTCCTTTAAGTTTTTCTTCTGCTTTTTCTTTGCGGTTTATTTAAACTTTCTCTTTGCTCGCCCAAAGAGAAAGTTACAAAGAGAAAAGGCACCTCGCGGGGGCGTTAGTCGTAAATGATTTAAACGTTCAAGCAACCCGTGCGTTATGTTGCCCGCTGTGAAGACATCACGTCTTCAGCGCGGGCGGAGCCGTCATTCGTGACGGCTCCAAAGTTCGCGGTGCAAATTCACAAGCGTAAAAATTTTTTGCAAAGGAGAGATTAACAGAATGGCCGAAAGCATAAGAATAACAACGCCGTTCACCGAGGAGATGTCGCGCAAACTCAAAGCGGGCGACAGCGTCCTCATCACCGGCACGATTATCAGCGCACGCGACGCCGCCCATAAAGTTATGACGGAGGCTCTTGCGCGCGGCGAAAAATTGCCCGTCGACTGGACTAATCAAATCGTCTACTACTTGGGCCCCACGCCCGCCAAACCCGGCGACCCGATTGGCTCTTGCGGCCCGACGACTTCGGGCAGAATGGACGCTTACACCCCGACGATGCTTGACCAAGGCATTAAAGGCATGGTCGGCAAAGGTTCGCGCACAAAAGAAGTTGTCGAATCCATGAAGAAAAACGGCGCAACTTATTTTGCGGCGGTCGGCGGCGCGGCGGCTCTGATTGCAAAGTCCGTCAAAAGTTACAAAGTGCTTGCTTATCCCGAACTCGGCCCCGAAGCCGTGGCGGCTTTGGAGGTCGTCGACTTCCCCGCGATTGTCGTCATTGACTGCGAGGGAAATAATTTCTACGAAATCGGGCAAAAGGATTATCGCCACTTCGACATTAATCAAATCTAGGTGTCAGGGGTCAGGTTTCAGGGATAGGGGAAAAAGCCCTGTCCCTCGACCTCTGACCCCTGCCCCTCAAAAACAAGGAGGCCACAATGTTCCACACAACTTTTTATTTGCGGCGGTTGCACTCTTTGTGCGGCTTGGTCGTTTTGGGCATGGTGCTTATCGAACACATGTTCACAAACTCGACGGCAATACTCGGTCCGCAAGGTCTTAACACCGCGCTCGAAATGATGGAGCTCATCCCCAAACCGATTTTTATGGGATTGGAAATCGGCGGCATCGCGGTTCCGCTTCTGTTCCACGGCATTTATGGTATTTACATCGCCCTGCAAGCCAAAAACAATCCCGGCAACTATCCCTATCTGCGCAACAGAAATTTTGCTCTGCAACGCTGGACTGCCTGGTTCCTCGTCGTCTTCCTTATCTGGCACGTCGGCTATCTTCGTTTCTACGTCAAAGGCGTCACGGGCACTCCGATTTCCTTTGAACTTCTGCAAAATTTCTTCCAAAATCCGATTATCGCAGTTCTTTACGTTATCGGCATGTGGGCAGCGATTTTCCACTTCTGCAACGGCATTACAACTTTCTGCATGACTTGGGGCATCACCAAAGGCCCGCGCTCGCAAAACGCCATCAGCATTATCAGCATGTTGCTTTGCGCGGCCATGTGCGTTATGACGCTCGTCTTCATGGGCAGCTATTACGTTTACTAAGAATCGGGAGATTTTGTTATGGCTAAAGATATGACTAAGAAACAAATTATAATCGTCGGCG
>CAMJQS010000170.1 GCA_946408105.1 uncultured Selenomonadales bacterium
GTCGCCGTGCCGTAAACTCCGTCGGCCGCCTCGTTCAAGAGACATTGCGCGATAAGATATTCTTGAATTTCTTTGACCTCGCTGCCTCGGTCGCCGTACTTCAACGCCGCCGCAGAACAGAGACTTGAAATACAAACGGCGGAAATAAGAATCAGCGTCCAAAGCATTCGCCTTAACTTCATTGCTTCCACCTCGTTCTATTCTAATCGCTTTTTAAGTTGCGGCGATTATATCAACCCTTACTGAAAATCTTATGGCAAATAAGAATTTTTTTTAGCCCTTGCAAAAATTTTTAACGCAAGATAAAATCTTGACGATATATAATTGTGGACAGCAACAGACAAGGACGTTAGAACATAAAAGGAGATGTTTCATTATGATGAGAGCGTTGTGGTCGGCGGCCTCCGGCATGAAGGCGCAACAGACAAATATGGATATCGTCGCGCACAATATCGCCAACGTCGACACCTACGGCAACAAAAAAGTTCGCGCCGAATTTCAAGACTTGCTTTATCAAACACTGCGCGACGCGGGCGGAGCTTCGGGCAACGGCACGCAATTTCCTCAAGGCCTGCAAGTCGGTTTGGGCGTCAAAGTTGCGGCGAC
Source organism: uncultured Selenomonadales bacterium (assembly GCA_946408105.1). Lineage (GTDB taxonomy): Bacteria > Bacillota > Negativicutes > Selenomonadales > Selenomonadaceae > Quinella. The sequence continues at coordinate 607 of CAMJQS010000170.1, forward strand.
GCACAGAGTCTTCACGCAAGGCCCCCTGCAGACGACGGACAATCCCAGCGACGTCGGCATCCAAGGCGACGGCTTCTTCCAAATTCAAATGCCCGACGGCACAACGGCTTACACGCGCGACGGTTCGTTTAAATTGGATTCGGAGCGTCGGCTGGTGACGAGCGACGGTTATTTATTAATTCCAAACATAACGCTTGAAGAAAATGCGCCGCTCAGCAGCTTGGTCATCAGCTCCGACGGTCGCGTTTCAGATACACCTGCGGGCGGCGAGCAAACTGAAATCGGTCAGATAACTCTCGTGCGCTTCGTCAATCCCGAAGGCCTCTACGCTTTCGGAAAAAATCTTTTCATGGAGACGACAGCGTCGGGCGCGCCGATTGAAAGTGAGCCGGGCTCCGACGGCGCGGGCGTCCTTGCACAGAACACTTTGGAAATGTCCGGCGTGCAAATCGTCGAGGAAATGGTCAACATGATTGTTTCGCAGCGCGCCTACGAATCGAACGCAAAAGCAGTCACAACGAGCGACTCCATGCTTGAGACTGCCAACCAGTTGAAACGATAATTTAACATGAAAAAATTTTTCTTCGTCGCGGCGTTAATCTTGATGATGAGTTTGACGCCGCGAACTTTTGCATTTACGATAAGCGGCTTGGACATCGAAACCATTGCGTTGCAGGCAGTGGAGCAGGAATTGGCCAATCGCGGGGAAACTCGTCGCCACGAAATTTTTTTCATGCAGAACGCGCCCGATTTGAAATTGCCCGAAGGCGTCGTCGACATCAAAGCGCACATTCCCGCGCAATTAAGTTACATCAGCTTGACGCCCGTTCGCGCCGTGGTCTACGTCAACGGCCGCGCGCATCGCACGATAAGTTTCACGGCAAGAATAAAAGTTTTCGATTCTGTGCTTGTCGCCAACCACGACTTGCGAATTGAAATCCCCGTGACGGCCGCGGACTTTCACACGGCGGAAATTGCAATCGACGGGCGCAACGAATACATCAAAGACATTGCCGAGGTCGAAGGGCTCGTTCCGCACAGATTTATTCGCGCGGGTCAGCCCGTCACCAAGTCTTACTTTCAACAGCCCGTCGCCGTCAACAGCGGCCAGCGCGTCAACATCATTTTGAATTATCACGGGATAAAAGCTTCGGCAAAAGGAATTGTAATGACACGCGGGCGCGTCGGCTCTCTCGTTAAGGTTAAGAATGAAGCGTCGGAAAAAATTTTGACGGCAAAAGTTATCGACGCTCACACGGTGGAAGTCACTATGTAGCTGTCGGCTTTAAGGATTTTAACTCCTAACTCCTCACTCCTAATTCCTAATTAAAAAAAAAGGAGGTGACAATGCAGATGATGAAAAAATTTTTCGCGGCGGCTTTGATTGCGGCGTTCGTCTTCGGCGGCGGCTCGGTCGAAGCAAAATCTCTTTGGGTCGACGGCGGCGCAATGAGTTTGTACGCCGATAAAAAAGCTCGCAACGTCGGCGACATTTTGACGATTGTAATCAACGAGACGACGACGCAAACCGCCACGAAATCCCGCACGAATTCCAAATCAGGTTCGCTGAACGTGAGCGCGGGCACGGGCATTTTTGATTTTATCAAGGCGTTTTCCGCGAGCGGCTCCGATGCTTTCCAGGCGGACGGCGCAGCGACCGACACCAGCAGATTCGCGGGACAAATAACCGTTACCGTCGTCGAAGTCTTGCCCAACGACAACATGATTGTCGAAGGCACTCAATCCATTTGGCAAAACCGCGACGAACACAAAATCACTTTGCGCGGGACAATCCGCCGCGACGACGTGACGATGAATAACACCGTTCCTTCCAGCAGAGTTGCCGACGCCTCTATAAAATTCGACGGCAAAGGCCCCCTCAACGCAAAACAACGCCAAGGAATTTTAACGCAACTTTTTAACTTCCTCTTCTGATATGAACGACGAAATTAAAATCAGCGAAGAATTTATTTTGCCGCAAGACTTGAGCGCGATGGCAAAAACTTTTTTCGTGCAGACAGAAAAGCCGCTTCAACGCAAAGCGGGTTGGTTCATAAAAAAAGGCTCGACCGTCACGGGCGTTAAAGTCATTGCGGCGGGCGAAAAAATCCGTGACGTTCAGCGACTCATCAGAGAAAATCCGCTCTCGAACGGCACTTTGACAAAAGTTCAAGATTGGTTCAAGTGTCGCGGCACGGCCATTATAACTGACGGTCAAAACGAAATTATCAAAGAGATTCATTGGTACCAGTGCGAAAATGTCGGCAAGATTGAATTTAAAACAAAAGAATGGGGTGAGGAAAATGTTGATAAGGTATAAAGGAGATGGTCGCGGAGTATCTTTTGTCAACGGAAGCTGTTACGAGGCACGAAAAATTCATGACGAGATAGGCGACGGCTACGCTATCTTTGATGAAGGTGAAGATTGGTATGGTTACGATGTCTGCTTTGTTGAGGAAAA
>CAMJQS010000171.1 GCA_946408105.1 uncultured Selenomonadales bacterium
ACGTTTGCGTTTACATGCCGTGGAGCATGAACATGACGGCGGGCATGAATTTTTTTGTGAAAAAAACCGACGTGATTCAGCTGGACATGTTGCCGCAAGACGCGTTGCAATTTATTTTGACGGCGGGAACGATTTCGACGGCGGGAATCATTCCGACAGATTTGGAGAAGCTCAAAGCGGCCGGCGAACAACCTAAGGTTGCGGACATTGCGCGCGACATAATCAACAAAGAAAAATAATTCGGAGAAAAAATTTTGGAAACGTTCACGGTTGAGGCTGTCGTCTTGAAGACGGACGACTTCGGCGACGCCAACAGAGTGGTCACGCTCTTTACAAAAGAATTCGGCAAGCTGGAGGCCAACGCTTACGGCTGCCGACGTTCGCGCTCTCCTCTTTCGGGTGCGTTGCTGATGTTTAATCACATTTCGGCGACGCTGACTCGCGGCTCGAAGGTCGATACGATTCGCGAAGCTGACGTTTTAAATTTTTACGACGCGCTGACAAAAAATTTGGAGCGGCTGGCTTACGCGTCGTTGCTTTTTGAAATCGTCAATCGAATGACTTTTCCGCGACAAAAAGAAATTGAGACGTTCGACCTGCTGAAAAAATCTTTGCCCGCGCTCAACACGCGCAACCCGAAAATCGCCGCGCTCATCGGTGCCTGCCAATTCATGGAGACAAGCGGCGTGCAATTAAATTTCAGTCGGTGCGTTCATTGCGGCGCGGAAATTTTTGACGACGCGGCAATAAGTCTTCTCGACGGCGGCGCGGTCTGCATGAATTGTATCGACGCCGCGCAAGACGTTCGCCCGTACCCCGAAGCTTTGCGAAAAACTTTTGAGCTCATGCTCGGTTTTGATTGGCGCGACGAGACAAAAATTTTTTTCAACTCGCGGCAACTTATCGCGGCGGAAAATTTTTTTGTCGATTACGTTCAAGGCGTCCTCGGCAGCAAATTAAAATCGGCGCAGTTCATTCGCGAATTCATAACGTAAAAAAAAATCCTCCGTCGAGTGCGGAGAATTTTTTTGCCCGAAAATCATTCGGATAATTTTTTCGTTTGGTCGGCGGTTATCAGCGCGGAAATAAATTCGTCGAGCGCGCCGTTCAAAATTTCTTCAATCTTGTAAAGCGTCAATTTGATTCTGTGGTCAGTCACGCGCCCTTGAGGAAAATTGTACGTGCGAATTTTTTCGCTCCTGTCGCCCGAACCGACTTGGCTTTTTCTGTCCGCGGCGATTGAAGCGTTCTGTTCGCGAACGGCCAAATCTTTCACGCGGGCACGCAAGACGCGCATGGCCTTTTCTTTGTTTTTAAGTTGAGATTTTTCGTCTTGGCACTGAACGACAATTCCCGTCGGCAGGTGCGTGATTCTTATCGCGGTCTCTGTTCGGTTGACGTATTGGCCGCCCGCGCCGCTCGCGCAATAAGTGTCGATTCGCAAGTCGGAAGGATTAATCACGACGTCGACTTCCTCGGCTTCGGGCATGACGGCAACGGTTACCGCGCTCGTGTGAATTCGGCCGCCGCTCTCCGTGACGGGAACTCTTTGCACGCGATGAGTGCCGCTCTCGTATTTTAATTTGCCGGCCGCGCCCGCGCCTTCGACCGTGAAAACAATTTCTTTGAAGCCGCCAATCGTCGTGGCGTTCGCGTCGACGATATCAACTTTCCAGCCTTGCCGCTCGGCGTAGCGCGTGTACATTCTGAAGAGTTCGCCCGCGAAAAGTGCCGCCTCCTCTCCGCCGACGCCGCTGCGAATTTCCATGACGACATTTTTATTATCGTTCGGGTCTTTGGGAAGGAGCATTATCGGCAGCTCTTCGTCGAGGGCGGCCTTGGATTTTTTCAGCTCGGCAAGTTCTTCCGTCGCCAAAATTTTTAATTCATCGTCCGCCGAAGTCTCCAACAAATTTTTGTCTTCTTCTATCTGCGCCAAAATTTTTTCGTAGGCGCGAATTTTTTTTACGAGCGGTTCCAGGGCGGCGTGTTCGCGAGTGAGTGCCGTGAATTTTTCCACGTCCGCGACAACCGACGGGTCACTCAAGCGTGCTTCGACCTCCGCGAAATGTTCTTCGACCTTCCGAAGTTTTTCAAGCAAGTTTATCACCGCCGAAATTTTTTGTCGCCGCGTCGAAGGTGTGCCAAGCGAGCGTCGCGCATTTTACGCGGGCGGGCATCGTCGAAATATTTTTCAAAGCGGCCGCCTCGTCGAGCTCCTCAAGTTCGGCGTCGTCGGTCACTTCGCCTTGAATCATCTTGATAAAAAGTTCGGCAAGCCTGCGCGCCTCGTCGATTTTTTTTCCGCGCAAAAGTTCAATCATCATGTCCGTCGACGCTTGAGAAATGGCGCAGCCCGTCCCGCCGAACGCCGCGTCTTTAATCGTGCCGTCGACAACTTCCAACTCCAAAAAAATTTCGTCGCCGCAGCTGGGATTGTGGCCGCGTTCTTTAATCGTTGCGTGTTCGAGTCGCCGCCGATTTTCTTTTGATTGACTGTGCTCGGCGATTAGTTCCGTGTAAATATTTTCAAGCAAAAATTTCACTCCTTTAAAACGCGGTGAATTGCTAAAGATTTTCGTAACGTTTAAGCGCGTCCGCTGTTCCCCCGCTTTTAAAGCGGGTCAAGCAAGATGCATAACACTTCTGACTTTTTGAATTGCTTCGATTAATCGTTCGACATCTTGGCGCGTGTTGTAAAAATAAAAGCTCGCGCGGCAAGTTGCGTTCTGTCCCAAAAATTTCATCAGCGGCTGCGCGCAATGATGACCGGCACGAATCGCAACGCCTTCCGCGTCCAAAATCGTCGCCACGTCATGGGGGTGCACGTCGCGCACGTTGAACGGAATGATTCCGATTTTGTTTTCCGCGTCGCAGCCGTAAAGTTCGACGTAAGGAATTTTTTTCAGCTCGGCAATCGCGTAAGTCGTCAAGTCGCATTCAATGCGTTCAATCGTCTCGAAGCCGACGCCGTTCAAATAATCAATCGCCGCGCTCAAGCCGGCCGCGCCTCCGACGTTTTGCGTGCCCGCCTCGAATTTTTGCGGCAGTTCGGC
>CAMJQS010000172.1 GCA_946408105.1 uncultured Selenomonadales bacterium
AAGCCGAAATACGCAAGGAAGCCGTCGTCAATCAAATTGTTTTCGTCGCGATAAGCCCACAGCAAATCTGTCCAGGCCGTGTCGATTTTCAAAATGATTCGGTCGGAAAGTTCGCGGTCGAGTTCGTCGAGTTTGCTTTTGAATTCCGCTTTGAAGTGTTCAAAGTCCGTCAAGGGTTTGCCGCGCGAATTCATCGTGATGTAAAGTTCGTCGCTCAAGCCCAAATCTTTAATCGACAGGAAGTAAAAAGAAATCGCTCCGCTTTTGAGCTTGCCCCAAAGATTTTCCGCGTTGCAAAATTTTTTGTGGATGGCGTCGAGCATGACGAGCATGGAGCTGACGGTCGGGTCTTTCTTCCAGCCGAGCGGGAAGCCCTCCAAATTTTCCAGCTCTTCGGACAAAGTTTCTTCGTCAAAAGAAATTTCGGCGTCCGTCAAAAATTTGCAAAATTCTCGCGAATCGGGGCGCGTGTCGTAAGAAAAATTTTTAAGGAAAGAAATTTCTTCGGGCGAAACGTTTTCTTTTTTTGCGGCGTACCAATGCAAAAGGAAAAGCGTCGTGAGTCGTTGCTGCCCGTCGAGCGGCGTCAAAGTTCCGTCGTCGTCCAGGTCGCCGTAAACGAAATCCAATTTGATTTTCTCGTCGGTCGTCACGGCTTTATAAAGCGCGTCCAAAAATTTTGAGCGCACGCGCCGAATTTCTTCCGTGTTCCTGCCTTGCGCGTAGTCGCGTTGAATTTTCGGGATGACAATTTTTTTGACGTTGCCTTTAAAAATATTTATAAAAGTTTGCAATGATTCGGGCATGTCAATTCTCCTTGTTCGACAATTCAATCGGTCTCGCCAAAAAATTTTTCAGCACGCGGTTAATCGCTTCGAGGTAGGCGCGTCGGTCGTCGGCCGACCAAAAATGAACTTTATTTTTTTGCGCCTTGGTGTAGTACTTGAGAAAAGCCATCTTCGTGCAAAAAGGAATGAACGCGCCCTCCATGTCCAGCTTGATAATTTCGTTGCGCTTCACGTCGAAAACGGAATTGCCGAGCGCGGAATTGTCTTTGCATTTGAGCAGGGCAAGGTTGGCGATTGAGTCGGCGGATTCTTCGCTGATGTTTTCGGGCGACAGTTTGTCGAGAATTTTTTTCTGCAGCGGCTGAAATTTTTCGCTCGTGATATTTTTCAGCTCAAGCAACTTGTCGATTTCGGCAAGAAGATTTTCGTCGGAAAAATTTTCCAGCGACGCCCTGTGAAGTCTCAACCATTCGCGCCACTGCTCTTGGTTGCCGCGCTCTTGAGAGTTGACCGCGTGAATGTGTTCCAAGCTCCAAGAAGTTTTTTCCGCGCCGCTGAATTTGTATTTGTCGAACGGGAACCATTGCGATTGCTCGCCGTTTTGCCGCACGGATTCGACGTTGAACAGCAACAGCAGCCGACGAATTTTTTCGGCGTCGTCGTTGTAGTTCCAATCCGAATAATTTTTTTCGGGCTCCAACTTTATGCTCGCCTTGATGAGTTCGTCGAGGCGCGCCAAAAATTTTTTCTTGGTCTTGCCCTGAAACTCCGCGTAAATGTCGGAAAGATTTTTGTAGCCCGAAGCGATGAGGTAACCGATTTTGTGATAGAACTCGTGATTTTCGCGCCAGTCTTTAAGCAGCAAAAAGTTCCGAATAATTTTTTGCCAAAGCTCGTTTAAATCTTCGCCGCGCCGCTTGAGCTCGTCGAAATAAAAAAAAGTGGAATACTTTTCCCGGTCGCCGAATTTTTTTCCCGCCATCAAATCCAAAATCAAATCGATGCGCGTCTGATATTTTTCCGCCGAGTTGTTCGTCAAAAAATACCAGAGCGAATCGTTGTGAAGTTCCTTTTCGATGTTGTCCCACTGCAGGGCGATTTCGTCTTGCCGCTCGTTCGTTTTTTGTTCGCCGCTTAAGAAGCCCGCCTTAACCAACTCCGCGCCGGTCAAAGGAATTTTCCCGATGTTGAGGCGCGTGAACATTGCGGTTGCGTTTTCAGTCTCGTCGACCTCGTACCAAATAATTTTTACGTTGTCGGCGAAGAGCGTTTTTATCTTCGGCATGGTCACGGAAAGCTCTCCGTTTTCGGCGAACCAAGTTTTGATTGTCTCGTAAGCGTCGGCGATAAAATAAAAATCGATGTTGTCTTCGCGTTTGCTCAAGTCGATGTTCGCCAAAAAATTTTTCGAGTCTTCGCGGGTCTCGTAGTCCAAAGAAAATTTCGGCTCGCCAAAAAATCTGCCGCCCTCTTCGAACATGTATTTGTAAATCAAAAAAATTGTCGTCAAACGCTGTTGACCGTCGATGAGTTCAAAATTTTCGTCGCCAAAATTTTTTACGACAATCGGCTGAAGACAATAGCTGCGTCGCTCGTCGTACTTGCTCAAGTTGTAAACGTCGTCAAGCAGCCGCCGCACTTCCGATTCTCCCCAACGATAGCCGCGCTGATAGGCGGGCACGAAAAATTTTCCCGCAACTTCATTTACAAATTTCGTTTCAAGTTTGGACACAGAATCACCTCAAAAATTTTTCACGACTGCAACCAGAGAACTTGTCGGCGTTCCATTTGCTCCAGCGCGTAATTCATCAACGACAAAGCAACCTCCGAATTTTTTTGCGCGGCCTCAATCAAAATGTCGTGCGGCAAAAGCAAAAGCTCCGCCTGCTCCGTCAAAATTTCTGCGGAAAGTGTGAGCCGTTGCTTTTCCAAAAGATTTGTCGGATTGACGAAAGAATTTTTTTTGATAACGTCAAGCGGATTGTACCAGCCGTCGCCCGTGTCCGCGTTGCGCACAAGTTTTCCGTCGACGACAAAGATAAAATATTTTTTGAGCGCGTCGCCCGAAATTCTGTCGCCTTCGTAGCGCGTGATGATTTTCGATTGATTCTCGAACAGCGCGATTGTTCCTTCGTAACGACCCTGCAGAACCGGCAGCTGCGAAAGGAAGTCGCGAATTTTTTTTCGTTCGTCTTCGCGGGTGAGCGTTTTAATTTGTGATTGAATGTCGACGCGGGCGGC
>CAMJQS010000173.1 GCA_946408105.1 uncultured Selenomonadales bacterium
CGATAATCAACAACTTAAAAGAACAGCTCGCCCGCTTCCGCACGCTGTCCATGTCCTATCCCGGCCGCCTGAAGGAAACTTTGGAAGAACATCGGGCAATGGTCGAAGCAATAGCCGCAGGAGACCCCGACGCCGCCCGCGACGCCGCTGAACGTCACATGGAGCAGGCGGAAGAAACTTTGCTCAAGGCAATGCGGAAGAAAGGTGTCAGGGTTCAGGAGTCGGGGGGCAGGGAAATTCAAGACAGGTGATTTCCATGGTAAAAAATTACAAAGACTTGCTCGTTTGGCAAAAGGCTATGGATTTAACGGTAGAAGTTTATCGTTTGATAAAATTTCTGCCGCGTGAAGAAACTTATGCCTTGTCCGACCAAATGCGCCGCGCCGTCGTGTCAATCCCTTCAAATATTGCTGAAGGTCACGGGCGAAATTCTACGAAAGAATATATAAATTTTTTATCTGTTGCTCGCGGCTCCCAAACTGAATTGGAAACACAACTGCAAATTTGTGTCCGATTAAAGTATCTGTCAGAAGATGAAGCGTTGGTCGCTTTGAATTTGTGTGATGAATTGAACAGAATGTTAAATGCTTTAATGAATTCACTGAGGGCTAAGCTCGGCGGTTCTTAAAAATTTCCCCTGAACCCCGACACCTTATCCCTTACCCCTTAAAAAGGAGGCCGGCTTATGAGATTGGAAACGTTGATATTGGCAGCAGGTAAGGGCACGCGAATGCGAAGTAAGTTGCCCAAAGTTTTGCACAAGGTCGGCGGAAAAGAAATGATTCGCCACGTCATCGACGCGGCAAAAAAAGCGGGCTCGGCTCGTGAAGTCGTCGTAATCGGTTCGGGCGCGCAGCTCGTCAGAGAAACAATTTCGGGCGTGGAATTCGTCGTGCAAGAGGAACAGCTCGGCACGGGGCACGCGGTTCTTTCGGCGAAGAAAAATTTTGAGAAGTCGGAAGGAACACTTTTGATTCTTTGCGGCGACACACCTCTTTTGACCGACAAGCTTTTAAAAAATTTCACGGCTACTCACGAAAATTCAAAATGCGCGGCGACCGTCTTAACCGCCAAAATGCCCGACGCCACAGGTTACGGAAGAATCATTCGCGAGGACGACGGCAGCTTTAAAAAAATTGTCGAGGAAAAAGACGCGACCGAACTTGAGAAAAAAATTCGCGAAGTCAACGCGGGCGTCTATTGCTTCGACGTGAAAAAACTTTTCGGCGCACTGGAAAAAGTCAAAAACGACAACGCTCAAGGCGAATACTACTTGCCCGACGTGCTGACGATTTTAAAAGACGCGGACGAGAAGATTGGAGCGTTCACCGCCGAATATGCCGACGAGACACTTGGAATAAATTCACGCGTTCAACTGGCCGCCGCCGACAGAATTTTCCGCATGAAAAAAAATCACGAGCTCATGGATTCGGGCGTCACGATAATTGACCCGAACACGACCTTTATCGATTACGACGTACAAATCGGACAGGACACGATAATTTATCCGAACACGTACATCGAAGGCAAAACGACGATTGGCGAGGACTGTGCGATTGGTCCGAACATTCGCTTTACAAACATGAAGGTCGGCAACAAAGTTACGGCGCAATTCAGCTATTGCCACGAGGCGGAAATTTGTGACGGCGTGACGCTCGGCCCGTACGTTCACATTCGACCCGGCACGACGATAGGCGAGAATGTAAAAATCGGAAACTTCGTGGAAGTCAAAAACTCGAACGTCGGCGAAGGCTCCAAGCTCCCGCATTTGCAATACATCGGCGACACGGACATGGGCAGCGGCGTCAACGTCGGCTGCGGCACCGTCACGTGCAACTACGACGGCAAACAGAAATTCCGCACGACGATAGGCAACAACGCTTTTATCGGCTGCAACACAAATTTGGTCGCGCCCGTCACTGTGGAGGAAGGCGCGTACATTGCGGCGGGCTCCACGATAACAAAGGACGTGCCCAAAGATAATCTTGCCGTCGCCCGCGCTCGTCAGACGAACATTTCCGTTTGGAACGACAAAAGGAATTAAAGTGGTCAGGGGGCAGGAGTCGGGGGTCAGGGTTTTATCCCTGAATCCTGAATCCTGAACCCTAAAAATCGACTGAAAGGAGATTTTTTCATGAATGTAGTAATTTGGGTTCAATACGACACGATAGCCACGCAAGAAAAGGCCAAGGGCAAAAGTTTGCTCGGAGCCGCGTTCGCCGCGCTGGACAAGCCCAAAGGCAGCGTCAATATCGTCGGCGTCGTCGAGTCGGTGCCCATGCCGATTAACAAGCTCAACACGATCGACAAGCGCGAACTCGTCAACCTCAACTTTGATTTGGTTCTCGTCACGGGTCACGACGTCGACCTTGCACCGATTCTCGCGGAGGCGGCGGCTCTCGGTCTGGACACCGATAAATTTGTTCTCGACCGCACGGTTTTGATTCCCGGCTTCACGCTTGAAAAATACAAAGCTCTTCGTCACTCTGACCTGTCGATTATTTCTATGGGCTGGTGGGCAGGCATTGCCTATCACGCGCTCGGCTTGCCCGAACTTTCTCCGACAATCGCCATGTACACCGGCGAAGAAAGCTTTATAAACTTCTTGCCCGAAGCGCGCTGGCACATCAAAAAAGATTTGCACTTCGAGCGCACGGAATACAATCACGACTTGGGCATAAACTATCCGATTTTTTGGAACGACGGCACGCAGTGGTTCATGAACGGCTACACGAGCGACGCCGACGCCATGGAGCTTTGGTACGAGCGCAAAAACAAAATTAATTGGTCGAACGTTTTGGTGACGATGCACACGTCGAGCCCCGCCGTTTTGGAGCGTTTCGACTGCCTGCCCTACGCCAAGAAAGCTTGCTTCGTTCCGTTCGAGACGGAGCTTGAGTCGGGCTTTTACATCAATCCTTCTTACTGCGGCGGAAATCTTTTGCAGGCGTCGGAAGGCATTGCCACGGGCGCAGTCGCCGCCTACGACGTTTGGGATTTGTTGCTCTACGGAAA
>CAMJQS010000174.1 GCA_946408105.1 uncultured Selenomonadales bacterium
GCGTGAGTGAACGCACGGCTTTTATCGGGCGCGTGAGGAAGTTGGCTCGCATGTGCGCCGAAGTTTATCTCAAGCAGCGCGAAAAGCTCGGCTACCCTTTAATGCGAAATGCGCAATGCGTAATGCGTAATGAAAACCCTAACAACTATCAGCTAACAGCTAACAGCTGGAGCGAAGCGACGTTGCTTTTAGAAATCGGCACGGAGGAAATTCCCGCGCACGCCATGCCCGCCATTTTAAATCAGCTCAAAACTTTGGCGGAAAAATCTTTGACCGAAGCGCGAATAAATTTCGGCGAAGTCAAAACTTTGGGCACGCCGCGAAGATTGGCTCTGCTCGTCAAGGACGTTGCCGCCACTCAAGCCGACGTGCAAGAGGAAAAGCGCGGAGCCTCTGCAAAAATCGCCTTCGACGCGGACGGCAACCCGACCAAGGCGGCGATTGGTTTTGCAAAGAAAAATAAAATTCGCCCCGAAGATTTAATCGTTCGCGACGGTTACATTTACGCCGTGATTCGTGAGCAGGGCAAACCTTCCGCAGAAATTTTCAAGACGCTCCTGCCGAAAATTATTTGCGATTTGAATTTCCCGAACAACATGCGCTGGGGCAATTTGGATTTCAAATTCATTCGGCCGTTGCGCTGGATTGTCGCGCTCTTCGGTGAAGAAATTATTCCGTTTGAAGTCGCCGGCGTTAAGAGCGGAAAAATTTCTCGCGGCCACAGATTTTTGAGCGCGGGCGATTTTGAAATTCCTGCGGCGGGCGATTACGTCGACGCCTGCGAAAAAAATTTTGTCATCGTCGACCAAAACAAACGCCGCGATTTAATCGTCAATCAAATTAATTCCGTTGCAAAATCTGCGGGCGGCGTCGCCGAAATTACCGACGACCTGCTCGAAGAAGTTTTGTATCTCGTCGAATATCCTGCCGCGCTGGCCGGCTCGTTTGAGGAAAAATATTTGCAACTGCCCGCCGAAGCCGTCATCACTCCCATGCGCGACCACCAAAGATATTTCCCCGTGAAGACCGCCGACGGAAAATTAATGCCGCTGTTCATCACGATTCGCAACGGCGGACAAGAAGACATCGTGCGCCGCGGCAACGAAAGAGTTTTGAAGGCTCGACTGGAGGACGCGCAATTTTTCTTCAACGAGGACAGAAAAAAATCTTTGGAGGCGCACCGCGAAAAATTAAAGACCGTCGTCTTCCAAGAAGGGCTCGGCACCGTTTACGAGAAGACCGAACGCCTCGTTAAGCTCGTTGAAAAAATTTCTGCGATGCTCGGCGTCGATGCAAAAAATTCTGTTCGCGCGGCTGAACTTTCCAAGGCGGATTTGGTCACGGGCATGGTCACGGAGTTCACGGAGCTGCAGGGCGTCATGGGTCGCGAATACGCAAAACTCGACGGCGAAGTTGAAGAAGTTTGTGCGGCGATTGACGAACACTACATGCCGCGATTCGCAGGCGACGCGCAACCGAAAACCACTGCGGGAAAAATTTTGAGCCTGGCTGATAAGATTGACAACATCGTCGCCACGTTCAGCAGAGGATTGGTTCCGACCGGCTCGCAAGACCCGTTCGCCCTGCGCCGTCAAGCTTTGGGCATTGTAAATCTTTTGAGCGGCGCGCGTTGGTCGTTGTCGATAAAAAAAATCGTCGAACTTTCTATGGACTTGCTCAACATCACGGACGAAGTTGGCCGCGAAAAAATTCAGCAGGAAGTTGCGGACTTCATGCGCCTGCGCGTCAAAAATGTTTTGGGCGGCTCGACACGCTACGACGTTATCGACGCGGTGATTGATGACGTGGACGATATTTTTGCCGTGACGTTGAAGGCGGCGGCCGTCGAACAATTTTTAAAAACGCCCGACGCAACCAAAAATGTTCAATCGTTCGTGCGCGTGAGCAACCTGGCGAAAAAAGCGGAGACGACTGAAATTAATTCGGAGCTGTTCACGCTCGACGCGGAAAAAATTTTGCACGGAGCCTTCGCGGCGATAAAAGTTGCGGCAGACGAACTTATCGACAAAAAAGATTTTCTCGGCGCGTTGGACGTCTTGAAAAAACTTTCCACGCCGATTGATTCGTTCTTCGATTCGGTCATGGTCATGGACGAAGATTTAACCGTCAGAAAAAATCGTCTCGCGCTTTTGAAGTCGACAGACAATCTGCTCGGAAAAATCGCGGACTTCGGAAAAATCGTGCAGTGAGAACAAAAGATGTTTGACACGGAAAAAATTCGGCGCATGACGACACTGCTCGAAAAGCTTCCCGAAGAATTCGACGACGTTTACTTAATCCCCGATGAAATTTTCCTTGCGGATACGGCTGTCATTTTTCGACGGCTGAAAATCCCGATTCGGGCGATAATTCACGATACGATCATTCAAAATGAATTTCTCGGATTGCCTGTCTTAAAAACGGCAGAGGCCTCAGCGAATTTCAACGAACGAACAGCTTTAATCATACTTACAAAAAAGCCCGTGCCTTTTATCCAAACAACTTTTGACTTTAAAGTAAAAGGCGGCAAATGGACTCTTCCCGCACTCGTCATGACCAACGACGAAGTTTGGGCGACTTACGCTCGTTTGATGATACAAAAATTTATTCAAGTCTGCACAGAAAACGGAACCTTTGAAGCTTTTTCTCTGAATAATTTTGCAGAGCTGTTTGCTCGCGGGCTGACGACTTTTTTAAATCCGCAGTTCCAAAATTTTAAATTTCAGATTTGGGACAGCCGCAAAGATTTTAAACCGCGCTACGCTTTCGACGACACGGCCATCGTCATTCAAGGGCCGATTGAGTACACGAACAATTATACCGCCGAGACGTTCAAGCTCTACCGTTCGATTTATCCTAACGCGCCGATTGTCGTTTCCACGTGGAAGAATGAAGCGACAAATTCTTTCCGCCACGTGTGCAAAAAAATTCCGTCGTCCTTTTGGAAAACGAGCCGCCGAATTTTCGCGGACCGTGGAACGTGAACATGCAACTGGAAAGTTCATTT
>CAMJQS010000175.1 GCA_946408105.1 uncultured Selenomonadales bacterium
GGCGCGGGCAAGTCGACGGTCTTAAAACTTTTGGCGGGAATTTTACAGCCGACGGACGGAAAAATTTTTTGGAACGAATTTCCGACCGCGCGCATGGAAAAATTTTCGCGGCTGTCAAAAATTTCTTACGCGCCGCAAACCCCGCACCTGTTCGACGCGACGCTGAAAAAAAATTTTACAATGTTCGACACGCTCGACGACACACGGCTGAAAAATTTTTTGGACGCGCTGAACTTGTCGACGCTCGAAATAAATTCGCCGCAAAAATTAAGCCGCGGGCAACTGCAACGATTGGGCTTGATTCGCGCCCTGCTCAAAGACGCGCCGATAATTTTGTTGGACGAACCGACAGCCGGCTTGGACGAGGCGACGGAGCAAAAAGTTTTGGCGTTGATAAAAAAAATTTCGCCGCGCAAAACGATAATCATTGCGACGCACCGCTTGCCCGTGATAGAATTTGCCGACGAAGTTGTTCACCTTGAGACGTTTAAGGAGTGATTGAAATGATTCGGAAATTTATCGCGGCGTTCGTGATTATTTTTTTCGCAGCGTCGACGACGGCTTTTGCGGCGGACGAAACAAAAATTATTCGCGTGATGGGCAACGGACAAGCTCCGTCGAATTGGGATCAGCGCGACAGTTTCGCCAAAACTTTCGCCCGCCAAGCCGCCCGCATGGACGCCTTGCTACTGCTTGCCGAAGATGTCGGCGTCATACACATTCAATCAACGCCGTCGCTTAACTACGTAAAAACCGAATTGATACACGACAGCAAAATTTTCAAGCTGCCGGAAAAGAATGCGCGGCAGGTCGGCGAAGCAAAGTTTTCTTTTGGCAATGACGGAACTTTATATTGTGAAGTGACTATGGAACTTGTCGTGCCCGCCGATTGGAAAAATTGATTACCGGTTCGTGCGATACTTGATGTTGTAGATTCTGTATTCGGTTAGTTCCAATTCTTCCATAACGCTCACCGAATCGAATTCGGGATTGACGTTTTCGATATCGGACTTCAAGATATACAGCTCGCGAATGGTGTTTGACCGCCCGATTAGTTCGCTTTTGCTGACTTCGACGTTGGTGCCGTTGACGAGCTTTTCAATCTGTGAACGCGAATATTTTTTCTTGACGAGCGCGATGCCTTGGTCGACGTATTTTTTGGCGGTCGGCGTGTCGAAAATTTCGTTGTAGTAAATGTCGCCGAGTTGCGCGCAAGCCTCAATCGAAATGTCGGCGGAAGTGTTCGCGGCTAATATTTCTTTGCAGTAGTCGACGACATTTTGAATTTTGTCTTCGTGGCGGTAGACGTAAACCGTCGCCCGAAATGCGCTCGCGTTGCCCGCGTCGACGCCCGCCAATTTTTCTGCAGGGGTCATCATGTCCTGCAGATTTATTTTTTTGCCGAAGTCGTAAATGTCCAAGTCACGCTCGTATTTGGCGATTAGAAATTTATTCTGCGTCGTATCAAACGCGCTTTGATTTCCTTCGGATTTAAGTTTTGTGATTTCCGCTTCCAGTTCGCGAATCTTTTTGTCTTTGGCTCCACGTTCGGCGAGCAAATCTTTTTTTCCGAGAAAAGCCTCAACCTTAGCCGTGTCGACGCGCGCCACTATCTTGCAAATAATCTCCATGTGCTTTGCGTTGGTCTCGCCGTTTGAGTATTCCGGTTCGCCGACAATTTCCAGAATCGCGCCGGCGGCAGTCTCGACGTTGTATTCTTCCAGCTCAAAATTTTTCATTCGCGAAGAATTTCTAATTGCAACCCCGGCGTGTTCGGCGGCGTTGTTCAAAGCCTCGGTGTAAGCGTGCTCGCAGGCGTCCTCAAAAGTTTCTTTGATTTTCCGATTGATAAAATAATGCCCTTTGCCTTCGACAGTGATAATCTCCGCGCTCGCAACAGAAAAATTCACGGCGAACAAAATCATCAGCGCGAACAAAAATTTTTTCATGACGTTTTCTCCTCTCGGCACGATTATATTTTCAAAACGCGCAGCTGCAAATATTCTGCAGCAACGTCAAGCTTGATAAACGGCGGGAGGAAAGTTATAATATCACGAAAAATTTTTTATGGAGGAGATTTTTTATGGGCAGGATAGCCGTTGAAATTATTCCGCGCGACGAGGCGAGCCTTCGGGCGGACGTCGACGTTATAAAAAAATATCCGCAGGTGAACTGCGTGAACATTCCCGACTTGATGAGCTTCAAGCTTCGTCCGTGGCAGGCCGCCGAGTTCACTCAAGCCGCGCTCCCGACGATTCCGCACGTCAGAGCAATGGACATCGATTTAAAAAAGCCGTTGCCCATGCGCGACGATTTTATCAAGTTCGGCATAAAAGAAGTTTTGATTATCGCGGGCGACCCGCCCAAAGATTTGACGCGCACGGTTTATCCGACGGAGACAATCGACGTGATTAGAAAGTTCCGCGAAGAGTTGCCCGACGTAAAAGTTTATGCGGGCATCGACCAATATCGCAGCGGCATTCAAGACGAACTTTATCGCGTGGAGCGCAAAGCTCAAGCCGGAGCCGCAGGATTTTTTACGCAACCGTTTTTCGACATGCGCTTTTTGGAAATGTACGCCGACCTTCTCGACGGTCACGAAATTTATTGGGGCGTGTCGCCCGTTTTAAGTCATCGCAGCCGCGGCTACTGGGAACGCAAAGACAAAGCCGTTTTCCCGAAAGATTTTCAGCCGACGATGGATTGGAATATCGACTTCGCAAAAAAAGTTATCGACTTCATCAAGACTTCGAGCGGCGGGCTTTACTTCATGCCGATAACGATTGACATTGCCGACTTGCTCCCGAAAGTTTTTGATTAAAAGCGCGGCGTGCGATTAAAAATTTTTTACGACTCAAGCGCGCCCGTTGGATGCAACGTCACGTTGCCGATTGACATTGCCGACTTGCTTCCGAAAGTTTTTGATTAAAGAATAAAATAAGCCGTAACCAAAAATAAAATCGTGGCGGTGTACATCATGCGAATCGCGCCGAGAA
>CAMJQS010000176.1 GCA_946408105.1 uncultured Selenomonadales bacterium
CGCCCGCCGTGTTGATAAAAATTCCGTCCGCCTGCCCGCGCCCGACAACTTTTGTGTCGCCCGTGACGATTTTAACTCCGGCCTCACGCGCGGCCGCCGCCATCGACGCAACAATTTTTTTCAGCTCGTCGAAGTCGAAGCCTTCCTCCAAAATCACGCCGACGGAAATAAATTTCGGAACCGCGCCCGTGACCGCCAAATCGTTTACCGTCCCGCAAATCGACAGCTTGCCGATGTCCCCGCCGCGAAAAAAAATCGGGCGAACAACATAACTGTCAGTCGTCATTGCCAATCGCCCGATTTTCGCGCCGTCGTGAAGCTCGTGTAAAATTTCGTTGTCGAAGGCGGGCAAAATTATTTCGTGCAAAAGTTCCGCGCTCAACTTCCCGCCCGCGCCGTGCGCCATAAGAATTTTTTCGCTCATAAATTTTCTCCGTTAAAAATTAAATTTTCCGCCTCCGTATTTGAACCAGGCCGCGCAAACTCCTTCGACCGAAACCATGCACGCCCCGACCGCGTGGAGCGGCTGGCACGCCCGGCCGAAAAGAGGACACGCCGTCGGATTGATGACACCGCGCAAAACTTCTCCGCACCTGCACGCAGATTTTTTTTCCACGCGTTCAAGTTCAATCGGCTCGACGCGCTCGATGTCGAACGCCGCAAACTCGTCGCGCATCTTCAGACCCGACGAAAAAATTTTTCCAATGCCGCGCCACTCGGCGTCCGTGACCTCGTAAACTTCCGCAAGAATTTTTTTCGCCGCGACGTTCCCTTGAGCTTTGACGACCGCTCGATAATCGTTGGCGACCTCGGCTCGTCCGCTGTCGACCTGCTCAAGCAAACTTCCAATCGCCGTTAAAATTTCTTCCGCCTCGAAGCCGCTGACCGCACTCGGAATTTTAAAATCTTCCGCCAAAAAATTAAAAGCGTCCGCGCCGATGACAACCGCCACGTGTCCCGGCAACAAAAAGCCGTCGACCTTCGTCGCCGCGTCGCCCGCCAAAAATTTCAGCGCGGGCGGAACCAACTTTTGTGCCGACAGCATAAAAAAATTTTTTATCCCTTGAGCCTTCGCCGCCAAAACCGTCGCCGCTTGCGTCGGAGCCGTCGTCTCGAATCCCACCGCCAAAAAAATTATTTTCTTGCGCGGATTTTCTTTCGCGAGTTTCAAACAGTCCAGCGGCGAGTAAACAATTCGAACGTCCGCACCCTCGGCCGCCGTCGTCGACAAACTCGAATGCGAACCCGGCACCTTGAGCATGTCACCGAACGTCGCCACAATAAATCCTCGTCGCGAGTATTCGATTGCCTTGTCGATGTATTCGTCGTTCGTCACGCAGACGGGACAGCCCGGCCCCGACACAAGCTCCACGTTCGACGGCAAGATTTGTCTTATCCCCGAACGAAATATCGCAACCGTGTGAGTGCCGCAGACTTCCATGAACCGCAAATTTTTTTTTCCTTCGGCCAGTCGCTCAATCTTCTTTATCAATTTAAAAGTCTCGTCCATTTTTTATTTCTTCTTTTTCCTCGTGACAATTTTTTTCACAGCACTCGAAATTTTCTTCCCCGTGAACTCCAAATTTTTTTTCACGGCTTTAACTGCGCGCTGATGATTCGTCTTGGCAAGGTCAGGCACCGTGTCTTTCAAGCTCGCCTGCTTCGACCTGTTGCAATGCTTGCACAAGCACTGAAGGTTAAACAATTTGTCACTGCCGCCATACTTCTGCGGAATGATATGGTCGATGTCGGCATCCGCCTTCCGAATTTTTTTCCCGCACTTCGCACAAGTGTACCAGCCGTGATTCGATTCATTGTTCGCAAACCAATCTTCCCGATACCCCGTTTCTCTCATCTCCTTTTTTTTTTTGCTCCCAACTCCCCCGGGCTTCTTCTTTTCAATCATCATTCTCCGGAAGGCAGGCAGGAAAGGCTCAACCAACCACCCGCAACCCCGCAAGGGTGGTTCGCCGCGAATGTCGAAAATTCCTGCTTGATACGCAAAAAATTTTTTCTCAAAAATTCTTGCGGTAAAATTCGAGCAAAGCCTCGCAGCCGATTAAAATATCCCGATAACTTGCAGCGTAATCGTCGGTGTACCACGGGTCGTCAACGTCGCGGTGTTCGCCCGCAAAATCCATCAGCAAAAAAATTTTTCCGTTACGGTCGCCGCCGCAAATTTCTTTCATGTCCCGAACGTTTGCGCGGTCGAGCCCGACAAGATAATCGAAGCGTCCGTAATCGTCGGCAAGAAAAAGTTTCGACGTGCGCCGCGTGAAAGGAATTTTATTTTTCCGCAGCTCATGAGCCGTGCCGTTCGACATCGGCGTCCCGACCGACGGATGACAGCCCGCCGACTCAATCAAAAATTTTTTCTCCAAGCCCGCCTGCGCCACCAAATTTTTCATCACGAATTCCGCCATGGGCGAGCGGCAAATATTCCCGAAGCAAACGAAAATAATTTTTGTCATGACATCATCTCCAATCGCCAAAGATTTTAACGCGTCTTATTGAGTTTGTAAAAAAAAAATCCCGCCGAAATTTTCGACGAGATAAAAAATTTTTTCGCGCAAATTTTATTTGAGGCCTCTGCCTTTAATCGTATAAGTCTTGCTGTTGATTTTAATTTTGTCGCCCGCGCTGACTTCCTCGAAGATGACGGAGCCGCCGCCGTTAATCGCAAGCGTGAGCGTCGAGTCGCCGTCGAAGGTCGCGCTTTTGAAGGTGCCGCCTTCTTTGCCGTCCGCCTTGAGAATTTTGAGCATGTCGCCGTCGTCGTACCAATAGTCCATGATTTTGTCGGTGCCTTCGCCGGGCTTGTAGACGAAAACATCTTTGCCGGAATTGCCGTAGAGAATATCGTTGCCCGCGCCGCCCCACAGCGTATCATTTCCTGCGCCGCCGTAAATTTTATCGGCTCCCGCTTGGCCGTAAAGTTTGTCGTTGCCCTTGTTGCCTTTGAGCGTGTCCTTACCCGCGCCG
>CAMJQS010000177.1 GCA_946408105.1 uncultured Selenomonadales bacterium
CGGGCTCGACGGGTTTTCTGCGCGCGAAATTTGCTTTGACCAATTCATACGCTTCCGTCTCGACGCCGCTGAAACGGTTTTTGACTTTTATCCTGCGCTTGTTCAGAAAGTCGATGATGACCTGCTCATCTTGATTAAATTCTTTCGCCATGTCATAAATTCTATACTTAGTCGGTTTTGACATAGGTTCACCCCCGTTGGAAATTTTTTGTTCACATGCGGATTTTCTCCTTTACTCGACAGCCGCGCAGATTTTTTCGTAAATCTCGCTCGGCAATTTGACTTTAAAAATTTTATCGAAGTTGCGACGTTTCTTGAGCGACGCCGCACATTCTGACGACTTGCAAACATATGCGCCGCGACCGGGAGCTTTGCCCGTTTCGTCGAAGGAAAAATTTCCTGCCGACTTGACGACGCGCAACAACTCTGACTTGTGACGGACTTGGCGGCAGACGACGCACCGACGCATTTCTATCGGCTTGGACATTATCGCTTACCTTTCTTTTGGCGCGGCTTGACCACTGCCATCGCCTCGGAGATATCGACTTCGTGCATGTCTTCGCTCAGCGGTGAGCTTTTCGCCTGCTTGAAACTTTTTATATCAATCTTCCAGCCCGTGAGCCGCGCGGCAAGTCTGGCGTTCTGTCCTTCCTTGCCGATTGCCAAACTCAACTGATTGTCGGGCACGACCACGCGACAATTTCTTCCCTCGTCGTTTATCGCGACGCTGATAATTTTTGCGGGGCTTAAGGCGTTGGCGATGAAGACGCCGGCCTTGGGGCTCCACTCTATCACGTCGAGCTTTTCTTCGCCGAGTTCGTCGAGGACTTGCTGAATCCTCGTGCCGCGTTGACCGACGCAGGAGCCGACCGCCGCAACGTTCGGGTCTTTGGAGCTGACGGCAACTTTTGCACGCGCGCCCGCCTCACGAGCCACGCCTTTTATCTCAAGCAAACCTTCTTGGATTTCGGGAATTTCAATTTCAAACAGGCGGCGCAAAAAATTCGGATGAGTGCGCGAAAGATAAACTTGAGGACCTTTGCCGCCCTTTTTCACGTCGATTATGTACGCGCGAACCATGTCGCCGACTTTGTAGTTGTCGTTTATGGTCTGCTCACTCGGAACCAAAATTGCTTCCGTCTTGCCGACTTCCACAATCAAGTTGCCGTCCTCTTCGCGGACGATTTTTCCTTTAACCAAATCGCTTTCGCGGTTTGTGAACTCGTCGTAAATGACATTGCGTTCGGCCTCGCGCAACTTTTGCATAACAGATTGTTTGGCGGCTTGCGCGGCGATTCTTCCAAAATCTTTCGGCGTGACTTCGATGTAAGCCAAACCGTCTTCAATTTTTGCGTTGAGTTTTTCGGCGTCCTCTTCGGTAATTTCCGTGTTGGGGTCTTCCACTTCGTCGACGACAACCTTCAGCGAGTAGACGTGATAGCTTCCGTCTTCGTGGTCGATTTCAACTTTAAAGGTGTCGTCGTCTTTATTGAAATTTTTTTTGTAAGCAACTTTCAGCGCGTCCTCCACCGCCGCAAACAAAACTTCGGGCGCAATATCTTTTTCGGCGCACAAATCTGCCAGCGCGTCAATCAAACTCAATTCTTGTTTCTTTCTTCTTCCTGCCAAGTAAATTCTTCCTCCCAAAAAATTTTTTTAAAAATCTATGTGCAACCTCACGAGCGCAACTTTTTCGCGCGGCAAGGGTGCTTCGTCTTTGATGTGCAAAAATTTTTCGTCGCGTCCGACAAGTTCCCCGACAAAAAATTTTTTTCCGTCGAGCGGCGCGTAAAGTGTCACGTCGACAATTTTGCCCGCCTCACGAACAAAATCTTTATCCTTTTTCAAAATGCGGTCGATGCCGGGCGACGAGACTTCCAAAATGTACGCGCCGCCGATTATGTCCGCCGCGTCGAGTTTCGCGCTCAACTTCTCGCTCAACTTTTGGCAGTCGTCAAGGTCGATGCCGCCCGCCTTGTCCGCGAAGACGCGCAGAAACCAATCGCGGCCTTCTTTGACGTATTCCACGTCGACGAGTTCGTAATCCGTGTCCTCCAAAATTTCTGCCATAAAATTTTCCACTTGCGTTTCGATTTTGCTCAAGCTTCCACCTCCAAAAATTTTCCCTTTAACAACAGAAGAGCGGGCGTCGCCCACTCTTCCGATAATAAGCTTTGTCTGTTTAAATTTTCTTCGTCCGTGCGAAGAGTCAAAAATTTTTACAACCGACGCCCTCCAAAATTTTTCTTGTGACTTCGCGCCATATTGTAAACAAAATTCAAAACGTTTGCAAGTTTTTTTTTACTTGCCGAAAGCCTCCGCGACTTTGATAAGATTTTTTCTAATCGGGATGTGCTGCGGACAAACTTTTTCGCACGCGCCGCATTTAATGCACTCGCTTGCATTTTTCTTGCCGTGCATTGCGACGAGCCAATTATACTGATTCGCCGCAAAGTTTTTGTCTTTGTAAAGCGTCAGGACATTGTACGCCGTGAACGAGCCGCTTATGCCGATATTATTCGGACACGCTTTCGCGCAATAATCGCAGGTCGTGCAGGGGATAATCGGAATGCTTGCCAAAACTTTTCGTGCCTCTTCGACGGTCGCGCGTTCGTTGTCGTCGAGCCGCTTGAAATTTTCCATGTAGGAAACGTTGTCTTTCATCTGGTCGAGCGTGCTCATGCCGGAAAGAACCGCAATCACTCCGTCGAGGCTGGCGGCGAAACGAATCGCCCAAGACGCAAGCGACGTGTCGGGGTTGGCGGCTTTGAAGACGGCGGCGACCTGTTCGGGCGGGTTGGCCAACATGCCGCCCTTAATCGGCTCCATGATGACAATCGGCTTGCCGTGCTTGCGTGCGACTTCGTAGCAGCCGCGCGATTGAATGGCGGGATTTTCCCAGTCCGCGTAATTAATTTGCAGCTGAACGAATTCGGCTTCGGGGTGCTTGTT
>CAMJQS010000178.1 GCA_946408105.1 uncultured Selenomonadales bacterium
CTTTTGCCCGAAAACGAAAGACTTTACATCGCGGCGATTGACCCCGACGTCGGCAACGGAAATTTGGAGCGAACCTCGACCGCGCTGAATAATTTTGCCGTCTTCCAAAATTTTTCCGTCGGCAACGACACGACGCTTTTTAAAAATAAAATTTCAATCGTTCGACCGTTTCCTTGGAACCCGACAGGCCACGATAAAAATCTTGACGACTTGATAGAATTTTATCATCACAGCAACACGCCCGTCGGCAAACTTTACGAAATTCTTTACACAAAAAAAGAGCGCGCGACCACGCTCAACGAAGGCTTTCGCGGGCACCCGTCAATCGGTGCGGCTGTCCTTGCGAAAAAATTTGACGACGGCTCGAAGCTTACGACGCAGATTGAAAAAATTATCGGCGAGGGCGACGCCGTGAAAATTTTTTTGGCGGGCTCGGTCTTCGGCGGCACGGGCGCGGCGGGCTTGCCCACGGTTGCTCGTCTGCTGAAAAATAATCTTGCCGATTACGCGGACAGAATTTCAATCGGCTGCGCGCTGATTCTTCCGTACTTCAGCTTCACGCCGACAGAAAAGCTCGACGAACTTTTTGCTCGCAGCGAAAATTTTTTACCGAACACAAAGGCCGCGCTGAAATATTATTCGGAGAAAGAAAATCTTTTCGACGCGACGTATTTTGTCGGCGATTCGGTCATGACGCCCGTCGAAGAATTTTCCGTCGGCTCCGCCAATCAACGCAACGCAGCTCACGTCGTCGAACTTTATGCGGCGTTGGCGGCGGCTGATTTTTTTTCGCGACCTCTTCACGCGCCGAAAATTTTCAAATACATTTGCCGCCACGAACAAAATAAATTTTCTTGGAGCGACTTCCCCGCGTCCGCAGAAATTTTCGTGCAGTTCGCGCGATTCATTTTTGCTTACGTCCACTTGATTAAGCCGGTGCTCAACGATTTGGTTTCGGGCGACGCAAAGGCTTACAAGTATCCGTGGTTCGTGGACTTTTTGGACGGCGTGGACGTTACCGCGCCCGACGTCGTGAACTTTAATTTTTATGCGGAGGCGTTCGCGGCGTGGCTCAAGCAAATTGAGACGCTCGACGGGCGCGAAGTTTTTTTGATAAATCCCGCGATGTTTGAATCGAATCCCGCGCGGCTCGTCGACAAAAAAATTTTCGCCTCGCTCGACGGGAACAAAACCAAGCTGACGATTCACGAAATTTTTTATCGCTTAACGGAACCTTTCAAGTTCGACTCGACGGTTAAAGGCTTCGGAAAATTTTTGCGTCGACTGTACGACGTGTGCGCCGCGAAAATTTGAGGCCGTCATGGATGACGGCCTCGCCCGCGCAGAAGACGTGATGTCTTCTCAGCGGGCATCATTCGGTTGCGGGTAGGCTCAACGCTGAAACGATTACGAGCAACGCCCCCGCGAGGCGTCTTTTCTCTTTGCTACTTTCTCTTTGGACGCGCAAAGAGAAAGTAGATTCTTAACATAAAAATAAAATTTTAACCGCTGACGGCTTTGCGTTTGGTTATGTAATTCCAAATCGTCACGATGATCGTTGCGCCGATTTTCGCAATCATGTAATGCAGGCCGACAATCGCCACGAAAAACCACATGCAAAGTTGATTGAGCAGAAGACCGACCACGCCCGTCCCGAAAAAAATTATCGCGCGCCGTGTTGATTGTTTCTTCGCGTCTTTGAAGACGTAAATCACGCACAGCCAATAGTTGAACACGACCGTCACGCTGAACGAAATCGCCGACGAGTAAAGATAATAGACGCCCGCGAATTCCGTCAGCGCGAAGAGTATGCCGTAATCCATTAAAAACGACACGCCGCCCACGAAGCAAAATCGAATTATCTCCAACATTCTTTCCCGCGTCATTCAATCACCTCAAGTCGGAAAAATTTATCGCGGAAATATTTTTTTCGGCAAGCAAGCTCAAAACTTTTTCGCTAGTCACGGCGGCCAGTTCCTCCTCGAAGTCGTGCTCCCAACTGCAGAAGCCGCGCAAAATTTTGTTGTCGGTGCCGGGGTGCAGCATGACTTCGGTCGTGCCTTCGCGGAGGTTTTCAATCAGCTTGAGCAAAAAATTTTCGCCGACAGATTCTCCCGCGACGATTCCCGCGAAATGTTCGGGCGTCGCGAAATTTTTTTTGTGCGCCATGTAAGCCGCGAACTTCGCAAGCGAACCCAAGCCCAGCCGCCCGAAAAGTTTTCCAAGGCTGTCGAGTTCGCCGTCAAAAAGTTTCGTGTTCGCCACACGCATTGCAGAAATTTTTTTCGCCGCCGCCAACTCCAAAACGATTTCGATGACGCCGGGCACGTGGTGCAAGTGTTGGTGGCTGTCGAAGTGCGTCAACGCCAAACCCGCGCGAGAAATTTTTTCCAGTTGCGCGGCAAGTTCGGAGCGAACCTCTGCCAAAGAAATTTTCCCGCTCAAATATCGTTTCAAAAATTTTACGTAGTCGCCGTGAAAAATTCCTTCGGCCGTAACGAGCGAGGGAATTTCTTCGGGCGGGAGGACAGGGTTGCCGTTGGCAAGCGTGAAGTGAATACCGACGCCCAAGCCCGAATTTTTTTTCGCGACGTTTACCGCGTCGTCGAAGGCAATGCCGCCCGCCATGAGCGTTGCCGACTTTAAGACGCCGAACTTGAACGCGCGCTCGACCGCACGATTAATCAGCTCGTGGCGTCCGAAGTCGTCGGCGTTCACGATTATTTTTTTCAAAGATAAAGCCTCCTTCGCAGGAAAAATTTTCACGCGCCCGAAAATAAGGGGACAGGAGTAAGGGGTCGGGGGGCAGGGTTTTTTCCCTTATCCCTTATCCCTTATCCCTGACACCTGACACCTGACACCTGAAAACGGAGTTTGATTGAATGAATTCGATGATTGTGGCGGTCGTCGCCTTCTTGACGGACGCGCTTTTGGGCGACCCG
>CAMJQS010000179.1 GCA_946408105.1 uncultured Selenomonadales bacterium
ACAGCGCGCAGGGTGAATCAGCGAAACTTTATCGGCAAGTTTAAAAGCCGCGTCGATGAAATAATTATAAACGGGTTCGTCGCTCGTGTTCGCCGTTACGTTTTGATAGGGCGGGTTGCCGACGACGGCATCGAAAAACATTTCTCCAACTCCTTTGCTCCAAAAATTTTTGTCGTTGACTTGCGCGCGGAAGTGAGCGGGCTTGGTCTTTAGGAGATTTATAAGGTCGTCGAAGCAGCGGGCGTTGACGGGCGAGCCGCGGAAGCCGACGAGCGTGCGTCGCGTGATTTTTTCGGCCATGGGCGTCTTGCAGATGACGAAAACATTTTCGGCGACGATGGCGTCCCAAATTTTCAGGAGGCGTTCGGGCTTGAAGTCGTCTTCGACAAAACCGCCGAGGCGCGCGCGAAAAATTTTTTGAACGACGCAAAGAGGATACAAGCCCGTTTTGGAATTTATTTCGAGAATTTTTTTGTCGGTCGAGAAAAAATTTTCGTCGAAGGCTGAATCGATGTGAAGCTGCACAACTTTCCACGGCGTGAGGACGGTTTCCTTGTCGGGATTGCGGAAGGTTGCAAAAAGTTCGGCGATTTTTTGAACGCGTTCGGCGGGCTTGAGGTCGTCGGCGTCTTTGGCGAGTGCGCGAATTTTTCTTCCCGCCGCGATAAAAATATCTCGGTCGTAGTATCTGATGAGCGTCGCAAAAATTTCTTTTGTGACGCCGTTGGGCATGAATTCTTTCCAGGAGTCGTCGTCGATTAGGTCGGCGAAGTCGTCAATTTTAATGTCGGCGTCGAAGGGAACGTCCGCGCCGTAGATGAGCAGCGGCATACGGATAGAAATTCCGCGAAGAATTTTAATTGCGTTGAGGCGTTCGCGTCGGCGGCGGTCGAGTTCTTTTTGTTCGGGCGAGCGTTCGGGTTTGTCGTCGAGAAATTTTTTGCGGCCTTCGCCGGTCAAGCCCTGGTCGTTGATGATGATGTCGGAAGATTTTTTTTTCGCGTCGGAGGCACTCATAATCCCGCCCAAGCTTTTAAAATTTTCCAAAGCGAGTTCGTCGAGGTTCAAAAGTTCGTCGGTATAAAGTCCGCTGTCGTCGAAGCCGTTGCGGACGGCGCGGTCAACCCAGGCGCGCTTGAGCTGTTGCAGAAGATTGTCGGAGTTTAAATTTTTCATGCGCGAACCTTCGACGGCGATGACGGGGCAAAAATTCAGCAGGTCGTTCAAAATTTTTCGGTCGCCTTCTTGAGTTTTTCCTGCCTGCGAAGAAATTGCAGCGGATTCGGCGAGCATTTTTAAAGTTCGGTCGGGCGCGAAGTCGAAGACAAAACAATTTTCTTTGACGCGGCCGCCGACGTTGCAGGGGCTTTGCACGCGAAAAATCGTTTGAAGATAATTCATGGCGGAAGTGGAAGAGCTGCCCGCGAGCATGAAGACGGCAGACCATTCGGGGACGGTGACGCCCGCCGTGAGCTTGCCGCAAGAAAGCGTTATCGTGCGGTCGCAGTTGTCGATTGCGTCGCGAACTTTTTGGAGCGCGTCGGCAGGTTCGTCGTCGGTGTCGCCGTTGCCCGCGACGTTGACGATTTTAAAGTTGCGAAAAATTTTGTGGCGGCGCAAAAGTTCGCTCAAAATTTTTCCTTCCTTGACGCCGGGAATAATCCAGAGCGTGTGCTTAAAAATTTTTCGGAAGTCTTCGCGGGCGAAAGGATAATTTTCTGCGGAAGTGAGCAGGTCGAGAAAATTTTTTACGTCGGCGGCGTGAGCAAAATTTTTTCCGTCGGTTAAAAAAAATTCGCGGAAGCTGAAAAATTTTTCGTCGTCGTCGTCGCGGTAATTAAAAATTTTTCCGAGGTCGTAAGTTAAAATTTTCATGGCGGGCAAATCGGCGTAAGGATTCGGGTCGCCGAAATTTTTTTCGTCCCAAGAATTTTTCGCGCGTTGCTCCATGACGTAATCCCACGTGAAAACATTTTCGCCCGAAAAATTTTCGATGATGTTAAAGGGCGTGCCGCTCAACGCGAGGAACTTTGAATTTTCTTTGACGATATTTTTAATCACGCTGTCGCCGAGCGCGGTTTGAGTTCCTTCGTGCGCCTCGTCGACGATGACAAAATCCCAATCGGTTTCAAAAATTTTTTCGTTCTTATCGAAGTTGCCGCCGACGACTTCGGAGCCGCGCAAGTCTTGAATCGAAACGAAGTACACGAAATTTTTTTCGGCGTCGGGTTCGTCGTCCTTGCCGAAGTAAACATAATCCGTGTCGTGAAAAATTTTTTTGAAGTCTTCATACCAGCCGGCGTTGACGACGGGTCGGTGCGTGATGATAATCGTTTTGGAAAATTTCATTCGGCGGGCGACTTCGAGCGCGCAAAGAGTTTTGCCGAAACGCATTTTTGCATTCCAGAGAAATTCTTTTTCCTTCTTGAAAGCTTTAACGGTTTGAGCAATCGCTTCGAGTTGTTCGGGACGAAAAATTATTTTGGAAAATTTTTCGGGCTCAAGTCTGCGTCGTCCGCGCTTGACGGCTTTAATCGCTTTAATCGCTTTGTCGAGGTCGACTTTAAACCATTCGCGGCCGGTTGTGCCTTTGATTTTGCGTCGAAATTTTTTCAGCAGGCGGTGCACGTCGTAGTCGCGAAAAATTTTTCCGTCGTCGGTCACGGCCAATTCGGCGTGCAAAAGTTTGTATTCAATGCCGGCCGTCCGCGTGTAGCTGTCGATTCGTTCGCGCGCGGCAAGCTCCAAATTTTTTTCCGTCGGCGGAAGATTTTTAATCGTAGTCTCGCCGATTTTGAGCAGGCCTTTGTGCGCGGCGTCGTCGATTTTAAAAATGTAAATCAGTTTGCGTTGAAAAGCCTCGTCGAAAATTTTCATCGTCGTCCTCCTTCCAAAAGTTCTCGGAACTCAAAAATTTTTCCCGTGCGCCAATCTTTTATC
>CAMJQS010000180.1 GCA_946408105.1 uncultured Selenomonadales bacterium
ACCTCCTCGTCTTCGGATTGCGGTTTGCTCATGATTTGAATGTTTTCGGGCGCGACGTGCAGGCTTACCTCCTCACCGACCGTTCGACCCGTCGTCGATTGAATCAGCCACTCGAAGCCGTCCGCCTCGACGTTTATATCGTAAGACATGCCCCAAAAAACCACGCGAGTCACGACGCCGTTAAAAGCTCCTTCGCGCGGCGCGGCAAGTTTAATATCTTCGGGGCGAATCTGAACATCAACGGGACACTCTTCGGGGAAGCCGGTGTCGACGCAAGGATATTCCCGTCCGAAAATCCGAACGACTTTATCGCGAACCATCACGCCGTCGATTATGTTGCTGTCGCCGATAAAATCCGCAACGAATGCATTTTCCGGTTCGTTGTAGACATTTTCGGGCGTGCCGACCTGTTGAATGTAGCCTTGATTCATGACGACAACGCGGTCGCTCATCGACAAAGCTTCTTCCTGGTCGTGCGTCACGAAAATAAAAGTTATGCCCGTCTCCTTGTTTATGCGGACGAGTTCGCGGCGCATGTTCCGCCTAAGTTTTAAATCAAGTGCGCTAAGCGGTTCGTCGAGGAGCAAAACTTTCGGCTCGTTGACGACGGCGCGGGCGATTGCAATTCTCTGTTGTTGGCCGCCGCTAAGTTTTGTTACGTCGTTTTTTTCGTAGCCGTCGAGGTTCACGAGCTTGAGCGCGTACTTTACTTTGTCGCGAATGTAATCGGCCGACTTGCCCGCGATTTTCGGGCCGAAAGAAATATTTTCCTCAACGTTCATGTGCGAGAAGAGAGAATACTTTTGGAAAACGGTATTGACGGGGCGTCTGTTCGGCGGGAGCTTCGTTATGTCTTTGCCGTCGAAAATGATTCGGCCGGTGTCGGGCATTTCAAAGCCGCCGATGATTCGCAGCATGGTCGTCTTGCCGCAGCCCGAAGGCCCCAGCAAAGTTATAAATTCGCTCTCGTATATCGTCAAATCGATTTCGTCGAGCACGCGCAAATTCCCGAAAGATTTTGCCACGTTTTCCAAATGTATCAGTTCCCTTTTCATTTCCCAGCAACCTTCCAAAAAAAATTTGCGTCATTGTACTAAAAAACGGTGCGTCAATCAAGAAACGCCGACGAAAAAATTTTCGCGCCCCAAAAAGTTTGACAGCGAAAGGTCAATCATTTAAAATTCATTAAAAACGTCGCGGAGGTGAATTGATGCTAAAAAAAATTTTGGCAGTGTGCACGGCGTTGATCGCGTTATATTTTTTCGTCAGCACGCCGACGATTCAAAAAAAATTTTTGTATCCTTTCCCTTATCGTTCGACGATTGAAAATTATTCGTCGCGCTGGAAGGTCGACAAATTTTTGGCCGTGGCCGTGATGAAAGTCGAGAGCAATTTTTCCGAGGAGGCGCACTCTCACAGCGGAGCGGTCGGCTTAATGCAAATCATGCCGGAGACGGCCGCCTGGATAGCTTATCAGTTGGGCGAAGCACCCGAAGCGGCTGCCGACGACATAAAAAATCTGCGCAACCCCGAAACGAACATTCGATACGGCACGTGGTACCTTGCCGAGCTCAAAGACGAGTTCAAAGGCAACGACGTTTTGACTTTGGCGGCGTACAACGCGGGACGCGGCAACGTTCACAAGTGGATTGAAGAAAATCATTGGAGCGAAAATTTTTCTGACGCGGATAAAATTCCCTACGCCGAAACCCGCGACTACGTTAAGCGCGTCCTTCACTGCCGCGAAAAATATTCCGAGCTTTACGGCACGAACAATTTTATTTCGACGCCGATTGCCCTTCACGAGCTGCGATTCGCCCGATTAAAAAATCTTTCTTTATAAATCAAAAGCCCCGCCGACTTCGACGAGGCTTTTAAATTTTTTTGCGCGGATAAAAATTTTCGGCGCACCAAAATCAAAAAAGGCGCGAATGTCATCGACAGACGCGCCAATATTTTTATTTGTGAGTTTCATTTCAGTAAAGCGGATATTTTTTGCAGAGAGCGGCGACTCTTGCGCGCGCTTCAATTTTTTTGTCGTCGTCGGAAGGATTATCCAACACGAGCGCGATTATGTTTGCAACTTCGCGCATGTCATCTTCTTTAAAGCCGCGCGTGGTCAAAGCGGGACTTCCGAGCCGCAAACCGCTGGTGACGAACGGCGAACGCGGCTCAAACGGAATTGTATTTTTGTTCGCAGTGATATTTACTTCGTCGAGGAGATTTTGCGCCTCTTTGCCCGTGATATTTTTGCTCGTGAGGTCGACAAGCATTAAATGATTGTCCGTGCCACCGCTGACGATTCGGAAACCGTCCGCCGTGAGCGTTTCCGCCAAAATTTTTGCGTTCTTGATGATTTGCGCGGCATAAGTTTTAAATTCGGGCTGAAGAGCTTCGCCGAACGCGACGGCCTTTGCCGCGATGACATGCATGAGCGGGCCGCCCTGCGTGCCGGGGAAAATCGCCTTGTTAAATTTTTTTCCGAACTCCGCGTCCTTGCACAGAATCAAACCGCCGCGAGGGCCTCTAAGCGTTTTATGCGTCGTGGAAGTCACAACGTCCGCGAAAGGCAACGGGCTTGGGTGCAATCCTGCGGCGACAAGGCCGGCAATGTGCGCGATATCGACCATAAGATACGCGCCGACTTTTTTTGAAGTGTCAGCGAGCCGTTCAAAGTCAATTATTCGCGAATAAGCCGACGCGCCCGCCACAATAATTTTCGGGCGGCACTCTTGAGCGATTTTATCCAGCGCGTCGTAGTCAATCGTCTCGGTTTCGCGGCTGACTCCGTACGGAACGATTTTAAAATACTTTCCGCTCATGTTTACGGGCGAACCGTGCGACAAATGCCCGCCGTCAGTCAAGTTCATGCCCATAATCGTATCGCCGGGCGTGGCCAGCGCGAAATAAACCG
>CAMJQS010000181.1 GCA_946408105.1 uncultured Selenomonadales bacterium
TTTTTTTTTGCGCAAAATAAATCCTCCACTCGAACGGGCGGAGGATTTTTTGTCGGGAAAAATTTAAACCTCGACGATAATCGGAAGAATCATCGGGCGGCGGCGCGTCTGCTCGAAAAGAAATTGCGCAAGCGCGTCGCGAATGTTGAGCTTAATCGTCATCCAGTCGGAAATTTGTTCGTCCCTGCAGCGTCGGAGAGTGTGGAAGACGCGGCTCCTTGCGTCGTCCATGAGTTGTTCGGATTCGCGGACGTAAACGAAGCCGCGCGAGACGATATCGGGGCCGGAAATGATTTTGCCCGAAGCGCGATTCATTGTCACGACGACGATTAAAATTCCGTCTTGAGAAAGTTGGCGGCGGTCGCGCAGGACGATATTGCCCACGTCGCCGACGCCCAGCCCGTCGACCATAATCACGCCCGCGTTGACGTGGCCGGCAATTTTTCCGCTGTCGCGGGAAAGTTCAATGACGGCTCCGTTTTCGCCGACCAAAATATTTTCGCGGTTCATGCCCATTTCTTCGGCCAGCTTTGCGTGCGCGAAAAGATGATGAAGTTCGCCGTGGACGGGCATAAAAAATTTCGGCTTAACAAGATTATGAATCAAGCGCAACTCGTCGCGGGCGGCGTGCCCGGAAACGTGAATTCCTTCTTCGCGGCGGTGGACGACGTTTGCTCCGAGGCGCAAGAGATTGTCGACGGTTTTTGCCACGAGTTTTTCGTTGCCGGGAATGGGCGTGGCAGAAATGATGACGGTATCGCCGGGGATAACGTCAACTTGTCGGTGGTCGCTCATTGCCATGCGAGTGAGCGCGCTCATCGGTTCGCCCTGGCTGCCCGTCGTTATGATTACGATTTTATTCGCGGGATAACTTCTGATGTCTTCAATGTCAATGATTGTTCCTTCGGGCGCGTGAAGATAGCCGAGCTCCAAAGATGTGGCGACGACGTTTACCATTGAACGACCCAAAATCGCCACGCGCCGACGATAACGGATTGCCATGTCGACGGCCTGCTGAATTCTGTGGACGTTCGAGGAAAAAGTTGCAACGATGATTCTGCCGGGCGCACTTTGAAAGACACGATTGAACGCCGCGCCGACAGTCCGTTCGCTGGGCGTGTGACCTTCCTTTTCCGCGTTCGTCGAGTCCGCCATGAGTAAGAGGACGCCGCGCGCTCCCAAGTCTGCAAAGCGTCGAAAGTCAGTCATCTTGCCGTCAATCGGCGTGTAGTCAAGTTTGAAGTCGCCCGTGTGAACGATCATGCCGACGGGCGTTTTAATCGACAGGCCGACCGAATCGGGGATTGAATGATTCACGCGAATAAAGCCGACGCTGAAGCAGCCAATCATGACAATTTCTCCGCTCGATACGGCGCGAAGATTTTTGCACTCAACGCCGTCCTCTTTGAGCCGCCCCGATAAAATTCCGAGCGTGAGCTTTGTGCCGTAAACGGGCACGGTTAATTTTTTCAAAATGTAAGGCAACGCTCCGATATGGTCTTCGTGTCCGTGCGTGAGGATTATCGCCTTCAAACAATTTTTATTTTCCAGGACGTAAGAAATGTCGGGGATAACCAAATCAATGCCGAGCATATCGTTTTCGGGGAACATCAGCCCCGCGTCAATCATAATCATTTCGTCGCCGTAGCGGATAATCGTCATGTTCTTTCCGATTTCGCCGAGTCCGCCCAGCGGAATAATTTTCAGTTTGTTGTCTCCTCTTTGGTCAATTCTCAAATAGAATTCCTCCCTTTTTAACAATGCGTAAGGCGTAATGCGTAATGATTTTGATTGTAATTGCGCATTGCGCATTTCGCATTCCTAATTGAATTTCCGAACACTCAACGCTTGAGGCATTTTATCAAATCGGCAAGGGCAATGCAATTTTAATTTTGTTTATGTTATAATCGGCGCGATTAAATTTGGCGGGAGAAAAATTTATGAGCAACTTTATCGAGCTTGGAAAAAAAATTTACGACTTGAACAATCCGCGCGAGGCACATCGATTCGCAGTGTTCGTGGCGCGCTGTTGTCTTCACCCGCAGCGCATGAGCCGCCTGGAAAAATTTTTCGAGCGGTCGGAGCTTATGAAAAAAATCGCGGAAGGTTATCCGTTCGTTTACGAGCAGGCGACGCGCTCATTTTTTTATCATCGGTCGACGTTCGAGGAGCGCGCGCGATTAATCGAAGAGCACATGGAATTTTTGTCGGCGCGCTTCAACGAAAATTTTATGCTGACACTTTACGGCGACAAAAAAATTGAGCTGTGGAAAATGAATTTGGACGAACCGCTCGGCGAAATGAAATTGGTTTTGTGCGCGGAGCCGGGTCAACGCAAGGAAGGTCTCGCGGCAGTCATGTTCGACTTGCCCGACGAGGTGCCTGTCTATCAAATTTTATTTTGGATTGCGCGCGACGCCGAAAAAAATTTTTCAATGTTCATCGGCGCGATGCAAGGCCCCAACGTCGACGACGCAAAAGATTTGGTTAAACGCATTACAAAAAAATGTCACGCCTACCGCACGAAAAATTTGATTCTCTACGCCGCGCAATCGGTCGCCAGGACTTTGGGCTTGAAAAAAATTTTCGCCGTCACGAACGAGGGCTACTACGCGAACAATCATCTTCGCCGCGACAGAAAATTAAAAACTTCCTTCAGCGATTTTTGGACGGAGGCGGGCGGCTCTCCCACTGACGACAAAAGATTTTTTGAGTTGCCGCTCGTCGAGACGCGCAAAACTTTTGAAGAAATTCCTTCACACAAGCGCGCGCAATATCGGCGGCGGTTTGCTCTGCTTGATGAGCTGGACGCGACGATTGAAAAAAATTTGCGGAGGTTTGAACGTTGAGGCTTGCAATTTTTGAAAACATAATGACGCCCGGCGGCCACGAGGTCGAGTTCGACAGAATTTT
>CAMJQS010000182.1 GCA_946408105.1 uncultured Selenomonadales bacterium
AGGTTTTGCTGACGGTCGAGACGTAATCGGCGTAGATGATGCCGCCTTTCATGAAGTTTACCGCGTCATAAAATTCCAGGTCGCCGTTGTTGAAATATTTCCAGTCGAGACCCAACACGTCGCCCATGATGTCTTTCGTGAAGACGCCCTGATACTTAAGGTTGTGAATCGTGTACAGCGTCTTGATTTTTTCGTAGCGTTCGTCGCCCTGGTGTTCGAGCTTCAAGAGAACGGGAACCAATCCCGCGTGCCAGTCGTTGGCGTTGATGACGTCGGGCCAGAAGTCTATCGCCGGCAAGCAATTCAATACCGCGCGGCTGAAGAACGAATATCTTTCCGCGTCGTCGTCGTAGCCGTAAAGACCGTCACGCGCAAAATATTCCTCGTTGTCCACGAAATAATAAGTCACGCCGTCAAGCTCGTATTTGTCGATGCCGACGTATTTCGTGCGCCAAGAAACGGGAATCGTCCCGTCGAAAACGTGCTCCATGCCTTCGCGATACTTCTCGCCGATTTTGCTGAACTTCGGAAGGATAACGCGAACATCTACGCCCTGCTCCTTGAGAGCTTTCGGGAGTGAACCTGCCACATCGGCGAGACCGCCGGTTTTAATGAATGGGACTGCTTCCGACGCCACATAGAGAACTTTCATAATATAAACTCCCTCCTGTTTATCTTGTTGTTGGGGAAATGTTTTCGTTGCCGGTGTACTAAACAATCACGTCGTGCTTGAGGAAAATCGTAGCGAGCGGCGGGACTGTCAAAGTTATTGAATGACTTCGATTGTGATAGGGAACGTCTTCGGTCATCAGCCCGCCCGAATTTTTTATTCCGCTGCCGCCGAATTCTTCCGCGTCCGAATTAAAAACTTCGACGTAGCTGCCTTTGTCGGGCACGCCGATTCGGTAGCCTTCAAGCGTGTTCGGCGTGAAGTTGGAAATTACAATCAGACAGTCGCGGCTGTCCTCCGCCTTGCGAATGAAAGAAACGGTGCTGTTGTCGTTGTCGTTGCAGTCAATCCACTGAAAACCGTTCCAATCGAAGTCGACTTGCCAAAGGGATTTGTTTTCGCGATAAAATTTGTTCAACGCCCGCGAATATTTTTGCATTTGTTTATGCTTGTCGTACTGTTCGACGAGGTGCCAATCCAAGCTGTCGTTTTCGTTCCACTCGATAAATTGAGCGAACTCGCCGCCCATGAACAAAAGTTTTTTGCCGGGGTGCGCCATCCAATAGCCGAAGAAACAACGCAAGCCCGCAAACTTTTGCGCGTATTCGCCGGGCATTTTTTCAATCAGCGACCGTTTGCCGTGAACAACTTCATCGTGTGAAAGCGGCAGGATAAAATTTTCCGCGAAGGCGTACATAAAAGAGAAAGTAACTTTGTCGTGGTTCCATTTACGATAAATCGGATCAAGGCTGACGTAGAAAAGCATGTCGTTCATCCAGCCCATGTTCCACTTGTAGTTGAAGCCCATGCCGCCCATGTAGACGGGCTTGGAGATGAGCGGCCACGAGGTCGACTCTTCCGCCATCATCAACGCTTGCGGGTTGTACTTGAAGACGGTTTCGTTGAGTTTCTTTAAAAATTCCACGGCCTCAAGATTTCCCGTGTCGCCGTAACGGTTCGGAGTCCATTCGCCCTCTTCGCGCCCGAAGTTAAGATACAACATATTTGCCACGCCGTCAATCCTTAAACCGTCGATGTGGAATTCTTCGAGCCAAAAGAGCGCGTTTGAAATTAAAAAGCTTTGGACTTCCGTGCGCCCGTAATCGAAATTAATCGTACCCCAGCCGCGGTTTTCGGAACGCTGCGTGTTGTCGGATTCGTAGAGATTAACGCCGTCGAATTCGCGCAAACCGTGAGAGTCTTTGCAGAAGTGGCCGGGCACCCAATCCATTATTACGCCGATTCCGTGCTTGTGAGCAGTCTCGACGAGGTAGCGGAAATCGTTCGGTTCGCCGTAGCGGCTCGTCACTGCGTAATAGCCCGTCGTCTGATAGCCCCAAGAATTATCCAGCGGGTGTTCGGTCAGCGGCATGAACTCGATGTGCGTGTAGTTCATTTCCACGACGTATTTTATCAGCTTGTCGGCCAGTTCGCGATAGCTTAAATAATCGCGGCCGTTGCGCTGCCAGGAGCCCGCGTGAACTTCGTAAATCAGCATGGGGTGCGAATAGGACGATTTTCTTTTTTTAAGTTCTTGCCACTCGTCGTCCTGCCAGTCGTAGCCTTCAAGGTTGTAAATTTTCGACGCGGTGTTGGGGCGTTTTTCCGCCCAAAAGCCGTAGGGGTCGTCCTTCATGATGTGCGGGCCGTTCGGCGGAAGAATTGCGTATTTGTAGAGGTCGCCCGCCTTGAGTCCTTCGATGAAAGTTTCCCAAGTCTCGCCGTCTTCCAAACGA
Source organism: uncultured Selenomonadales bacterium (assembly GCA_946408105.1). Taxonomy (GTDB): domain Bacteria; phylum Bacillota; class Negativicutes; order Selenomonadales; family Selenomonadaceae; genus Quinella. The sequence continues at coordinate 2,407 of CAMJQS010000182.1, forward strand.
ATCATGCGATTGACGCGGTTGTCCCAATTATTGAAGTCGCCGACGACGCTGACGGATTTTGCATGAGGTGCCCACACCGCGAATCGGACGCCCTTTTTGCCGTCGCGTTCGACGAAGTGCGCGCCCAACATTTCATACGCCCGATAGTTCGTGCCCTGGTGAAAAAGATAAAGAGCATAGTCGCTGATGTTGGAAGTCTTCATGAGCCGACCCCCTTCCCGCTAATCAAAAATTTTTTATTGAATCTTGCAGGGTTTGATGTTCCAAATTTCTGCCGCGTATTCGTCAATCGTTCTGTCCGAAGAAAATCTGCCGGAGTTTGCGATGTTCATTGCCGCCGAACGGAGCCAACCCATGCGGTCTTCGTAGCGTGCATAAATTTCGGCGTGCGCATCGATGTAGGCGTTGAAGTCTTTGAGGATAAAGAATTCGTCGTTGCCTTGAATCAGATAATCGCGCAGAGAATTGAAGTTGCCGTAGCTGCCGTCGGTGAGCTTGTT
>CAMJQS010000183.1 GCA_946408105.1 uncultured Selenomonadales bacterium
TTCGGGTTGAGTTCGATAGCTTTTGTGATTTCGTCTTTGGCGGTCTCAAGTTGGTTTGCACTTACATGCGCGCGCGCTCTGTTTGCCAAAACGTCGGCGTTGGTCGGGTCGGTGTTCAAAGCTTTTTTAGATTCGTCGAGGGAACTTAGCCATTCGCCCGCGTTGAGCATTTCGATACTTTTATCAAGGTACTGATTGGCTTGGAAGAGTTTATCGTTTTGCAAGGAGGCGGCCTTAATTTTTTTGCGCTCGCTGTCGGTTGTGGCCTTCGCGAAGTCTGCTTTCAAGCATTCGTTCTCCGCTTTGAGTTGCTCGTATTCTTCCTGCTGTCGTTGATTTTCTTCGACGCGGTTTTCCCAATTTTTTTTCTTGGCGACGAGTTCATCAAGATTCACGGCGTCGGCGTCGACTTCAGCGGTGATTGAAACGGTGAACTCGATATTGTTGCCGTCGACTTTTTTGGAAACGTTTTCGCTCTGAACTTTCAAGACCGCCGCCGCCAAAACTTGCAGCTCGTCTTTGTTGAGCTTGTTGTTTACGGCCTTTGAAACGCTCTGCAAATACAAGCCCGACTGTTCGACCGCCATGCGCAAAGCTTCTTTGCGTGCTCTGTCTTCCGCCACGGCAAAAGTTTCGTCGCGTTCCGTGTCCATGACGTAAACGCCCGTCGCTTCAATCGTCTGCGGTGCCGCGCTTGCAAAGTTTGCCGAAAAAATCATCAGCACGAAAAGCACCGCGCAATTTAAAATTTTAAACACAACATCAACCTCCTCGAAAAATTATTTTTTTCCCGCGGCCAGCAATTTTTCGCGGGCGCGCATGATTCGTTTTTCCTTTGGCGATTTTTCCAAGGCTCGATTAAAATCTTTCAGCGCGTTGTCGAAGTCGCCGAGCTTTTCGTAAATCGTGCCGCGAAGATAAAAAGCGTCCGCCGATTGATTCGTCAGCTCGATGAGCCGCGTGTAATCGTTCAACGCCGATTTATATTGCCCCGCCGCCTCGTAAGCTTTGGCGCGCGAATACCAGGCGTCCGTGTAATCCGCTTTAAGCTCAACGGCTTTTCCGAAACGTTCAATCGCCTTTTGATAATCGCCCGCCTTCAAAGCGTCGTTGCCTTCCGCCAAAAATTTTTGCGCCGCGTCCGAGTTGTCGGAAAGATTTTCTTCGTTGAGTTTTTCGTAATCATCTTTCAAGCGTTCGTTTTCTTTGCGCAGGCGTTCGGCTTCGGAAGAAAAATTTTCGCCGCTCTTTTCAAGCTGTTTAATTTTTGTCTCGATAATATCGGTGTCGACGACCGCTTGAATGACAGCCGTGTATCGAATGACTTCGTTGGGCAAAATTTCCACGCTGTAAGATTCGCTCTCCACCGCAACGATTTCGCCGGCTATAATTTTTATTTCGTCTTTGGTCAGCCGAAAATTTTTCATCTCGCTGAAACTTTCGACGTAAACGCCGGCCTTCTCCAAAGCAACGCGCACGGCTTCTTTTTTGGCGCGCTCCTTTGCAATTTTTGGCGATTCGTCTTCGCCGTTGCCGACAACGTAAACGCCGACCGCCTCAAATTTTTCCGCCGCGGCAAAAGTTTCATTCGGCAGAGCCGCAACGCACGCGACGAGAATCATAAAAAAAATTTTGCAAAGCTTTCCGTTCATGAAAGGTTCCTTCTTGCCGATAAATTTGTTTTGCATTTTATCAACAAAAAATTTTTGTGTAAAGGTTTTTTATCGGGCGCGTCGAAGGTTAAAATCAGTAAGGAGGTTTTGTCCCATGAAAAAATTTTTGGCCGTGATAATGTTCGCGCTGATGTTGACGACGACGGCGCGCGCAGCGGAATTTGAAATGGTCGAGTATTCCGCGCAAGTGAAGTTGCAGTGGCTGGCGGCGGCCGGCATCCCCGAAGCTCAAAAATTTTTGAAGTTGATTAATCGTCCCGTCTTCTTCAACGCGGGCAATCTTAACGACTTCGAGCGAATCGAAAAGACCAACGCGCTTTATCAAGAGCTGAACTACGCCGCCGCGATTGAATACGTTCGCGGAAAAAATTACAAAAACGTTTTCGATTTGGCGTGCAGTCTTTCGCCCCGCGCGATGATTTTGGGCGACGACGGACGCAGCGTCATTGTCGGCGAACTGCAAAGCGTTTGCCTCCTCGGCGACTGGTGCCTGGAAGAAATCGGCAGCAAGAAGGCGATAAAAAATGTCGAGTACCTTTCGTTTTGGTTGCAGGACAAGCAAGGCATGATGAACGCCGCCGACAAGTTGAAGGGCGAAGTTTGCATTATCGAGCAGGGCGTGATGATTTATCTGACGGACGACGTGCGCGCGCAAATGTATGAAAATATTCGCGACGTCCTCAAAAAGCACGGCGGCTGTATGATAACTTCCGACTTCTGCCAGAAAAAATATTTCACGGACGTGGCGGCGGCTCTTTACGGCGAAGGAAATTCCGCGACGCTCTACAACGAGACGAAGGCCATGTACGAAAAAGTTTTCGGCGACAAAATTTCCGACGAGTCTTTGCAGGACGAACAGGAAGCTTTGGAATTTTTAAAGACGCACGGACTTGTTGCGCGAAAGGTTCCGCTCTTCACGAGGACGCCCGCGCTCAACATTTTTAAAAAGCTCACGCCCGAACAAATTCAAAAAGTCAACGAGCTTACGACGCGAAATTATCTTTGGGTTATCACCGCGCTTTAAAAAAATTTTTTCCTTCCGACATCGGAGGGAATTTTTTTTTTTTGCGGAGAGTGCTCCAAGAAAAAAATTTTTTTGACATTGACGCTTGAACTTTCTGAAAGTATAATCTAATCGGTTTCACACAAATTTTTTTTTTAGGGTTTTAAAATCTAGGAGGGTGTGGTTTTTTATGGCAAAAGACATCCGAATAAGCAGCCCGCTGAAC
>CAMJQS010000184.1 GCA_946408105.1 uncultured Selenomonadales bacterium
AACGTCATGAACGGCATAACGTTTTTGCTTTTCCAAGTCATTTTTTGCGGTTTAATTTGGTTGAAGTTATATTCCGTCTCCAGCCGATAAATTTTCGCGCCGGTGTAGAAAACTAACGAAGCGGCATATCTTTCGCCGTGACTTACGACGCAAGTTTCATCATCGATTAGCGGCAAAAGTACTTCGGCATCGTGCTTGGCCGAATTGTCTTCGGCGAGCGGCAACGCAATCGAAAACATGAACAGCGGATAAATTATCAGCGCGGCGGCCGCCGTTCCGATAAAAATTCTCCAGCGGCTGACGAAATATTTTGCGATTAAGATTGCTGCGGGAATCATCGCGGGCAAGGTGTACGTCACATATTTTGTCGCGCAGAGTTGGAAAAAAATTACGACCGTTAAAGCCCACACCGCCAAAAATTTTTCGGGCACGTCGAGCGTCGGCAGGCTCCGCAAATTTTTTATCGCGCCGATAATCAGCAGGACTGACCACGGGAAAAATCCTATCAGCGAAATGAGCGAGTAATAATACCAAACGTCCGTCTTGGAATATTCCGAGACCGTCGCCCGCAAAAGATTATGCACGCCCAAAAAATTTTCAATGAACTCCGAGCCGTGAATGAAAGTCATCGGCAAATACCAAATCGAAACTATCGCCGCGAAGAGCAAAAAATTTTTCGCGCGGAAAAGTTCTTTCAAGTGCGACAAATCTTTCTGCCACGCCAAAAAAATTAAGATTATGAGACCCGGCAAAAAAAATCCAATCGGCCCTTTCGTCAAGACCGCCACGCCCGAAGCCGCGAACGAAATTAAATACAGTCGAGGATTTTTTTCGCGGTAGCCCAGATAAAAAGTCATCAGCGTGATTGAAAACATAACGAGCAGCGTCATGTCGGTTATCACGGCGTGCGACAGATACCAATACTCCAGCGAAGTCGCCAAAATTATCGCGGCGGCGAACCCGATTTTTTTATCGTAAAGTTTCGCGCCAAAAAAATAAGTCAGGAACATTCCGAGCGTGGCGAAGACTGCAGGAAAAAATCTTGACGCAAATTCTCCGACGCCGAAAATTTTATACGCGATTAAAAGTTCCCAGTAAAACATAATCGGCTTGTCGAACCAAAAATCTCCGTAGATTCTCGGCGACAGCCAATCGCCCGCCGCGAGCATTTCTTTGGCGGTTAGCGCGTAAACGGATTCGGTCGGGTCGGTTATCGGCAAAAGCCAACTTCCCGTAAAAAATAAAACCAGCGCAAAGATAAAGAGAAAAATAAAATTTACCACGGTACAAACTCCCAATGAACTTCCAATTTTTTACGCTTGCCGCGCCAACGAAGAACAGCTTGCGAACAATGCAAATCATGATACCAATAATAATCCACGTCTTTGACGGTGTGCTGGTCGGCATTCCAATCGACGCCGACAACAACGCGGTCTTTAGGCGTAATCCAATAACTTACGCCCGCCTGAACTTTCCTGGCGTAATCGTCCTTGTCGAAGTCGAAGACGGAATTTAGAGAAGTGTTTTTGTCGTAAGAGTAGCCGACGAAAGCCGCAAGCCTGTCGTTAAATTCTCGTGCAAGCAAAGCGTGATAGTTGAAGCCTTTGACGGTCGTGTCTCCGTGGTTCCGAACATTTTTAACGTCGTCTTTTGTAATTTTGTAGCCCGTGTGCAGGAAGAGATGAAATTTTCCAATAGGAATCGGGTCGTGATACAAATTCAGTTCGTACTCTTGGTGCGTGCTGGAAATTGCGTTTTGCCTCCAATGACCGTACTCGCCTTCGATGCGGAAACCGAGCGGCGTGTTGTCAATGTGTTTTTCGTACCAAATGTCAAGCGACGGCTCCTTTTGAATCCAGCGGGCGTCGCTGTCGTCGTAGAAACCGTATTTGACGCAGCCTTTAAGTTCGCGGTTCGTGTAAAAAATTTCGGCGTTGCTGCGAATTCCTTTTTTGGTCTCGATGTGCGCGCCGATTAAAAAATCCCAGTGCTTTGCCAGCGGAATTTTAAAATTGTCGCGAATGTAAACGCCGTGGTCGGAATTGTAGCCGACGCGCGGGAAATAATTTTTGCCCGTTTCGCCGAGCGCGCGTTCTTCGTATTCTTTCGTGGCGACGATTTTATTTTTAATCCAAAATTTTACGTTGTACATGCGCATGACTTGTTCCGGCCAAATTTCCATGCGTTCCGCGCTCAAGTGATAGTCGGGAGATTTCGCGCCGCATTTTGTCTGCGTGCCGTCGTAAACGACAATGTGGTCGGGATAAAATTCAAAGCGTTTGCCCGTCAAATAATATTCGCCCATTTTGCCGTTGGCCGATTCCATTGTGCCGGTTTTCGTTCCGTAGTTGTAATAAGTTTTGTAGCCGTCGAGCGTGACGCGCGGCGCGCCCTCCGTCAGCTGCAGGACGTGGGCTTTGTCGTCGACGCGAACGAATTGTTGCTTGACGTTGCCTTTTGCCTCGTCGCTCTGGAAGCGGTAGCCGTCAAGCTGAATGATATCGACTTTGCCCGTCGCGATAAATTCGCCGCTGCCCGAATAGTAAACCAAATCGTCGCCCTCGAACACGGCGGGGACGGGGTCGCCTTCCTTCGGCTCGTGCGGAAGTTGCGCCTTGGCCTCTTCGATGTCCTCAAGTAATTTTTCCTGCTCTTCGGTCAATTTTTTTTCGCGAGCTTCGCGCCGCCGATTTTCTATGTAGTCAAAAACTTCCGTGCCCGTGTCAGAGCTTGCCTCGTAAACTGCCTCCGCCGTCGACGTGACGAACAGCGCGGCGCATACGACGCCCAAAAATTTTTTCATCGTCATTCCTCGTCAAAAATTTCTATGATTTCTCCGTCTTGTCCGTCAAGCGTTTTGCCTTCGTCGGGTCGCGGCTCTGCGGGCG
>CAMJQS010000185.1 GCA_946408105.1 uncultured Selenomonadales bacterium
AAATTTTTTGTTCGTCGCCGAGAATCTCGTAAAACTTTTTAATCGCGGCGAGGACACTTTGATATTCTTCGTCGAGTTTGTCGCGCTCAAGCCCCGTGAGTTTTTGCAAGCGCAAATCCAAAATCGCTTGAGCCTGCGCGTCACTGAACTGAAATAATTTCGACAGCATGGACTTTGCGTCGGCAGCCGCGGAACTTTGGCGGACGATTTTAATCACGACATCGAGATTTTTAACGGCGGTCGTCAAGCCCTGCAAAATGTGCGCGCGAGCCTTCGCCTTTTCCAAATCAAATTTAGTGCGCCGCGTGATGACTTCTTCTTGGTGTTTGATGTAGTGTTGAAGGACTTCTTTAAGGTTGAGAAGTCGCGGGCTGCCGTTGACGAGCGCAATCATGTTGACGCCGAAGCTGTCTTGCATTTGCGTGTGTTTGAACAGTTGATTCAAAACGATTTGCGGAGTGATGTCGCGGCGCAGGTCGATTGAAATTCTCATGCCTTCGCGGTCGCTCTCATCGCGCAGGTCGGTTATGCCTTCAATCGTCTTGTCGCGCACGAGGTCGGCGATTTTTTCAATCAGTCGCGCCTTGTTGACTTGATAGGGCAGCTCCGTCACGACGATTCGGCTCTTGCCGTTTTGAAGTTGTTCAATCGAAGTTCGCGCCCGCATTTTTATTGAGCCGCGCCCGAAACGGTAAGCGTCGCGAATTCCTTCCTTGCCGATAATCAAGCCGGCCGTCGGGAAGTCGGGGCCTTTAACGATTTTCATCAAGTCGGAAGTCGAAGCGTCCGGCTCGTCAATCAGATAAAGTGTCGCGTCGATGACTTCGCCGATATTGTGCGGCGGAATGTTCGTCGCCATAGCAACCGCGATACCCGACGTGCCGTTGACGAGGAGCTGAGGAAATTTTGCGGGAAGGACACTCGGCTCCTTGAGCGATTCGTCGTAGTTGGGAACGAAGTCGACAGTTTCCTTGTCGATGTCCTGCAACATCAGCTCGGAAATTTTTGACATGCGGACTTCGGTGTAGCGCATTGCGGCGGCGGGGTCGCCGTCCACGGAGCCGAAGTTGCCGTGACCGTCGGCCAGCTGATAGCGCATGGAAAAATCTTGCGCCATGCGGACAATCGCGTCGTAAACTGACGTGTCGCCGTGCGGATGATATTTACCCAAGACTTCACCGACGATGCGCGCAGATTTTTTGTAAGGCTTGCCGCTCGTCATGCCGGCTTCTTGCATTGCGTAAAGAATTCTGCGGTGGACGGGCTTTAAGCCGTCGCGAACGTCGGGCAGGGCGCGCGCCACGATAACCGACATTGCGTAATCTATGTAAGAAAATTTCATCTCGTGTTCGAGATTGACGGGAACAATTTTCCCGTGACCAAAATCCAACTCTTGCACTCTCTCACCTCTTCCAAAATTTGAAAACGCGCAAATTATATCACTTGCAAAAGAAAAGTTCAATTTCACAGGAACAGCATTATCAGCGAGCCGATGAAAAGCACGATGCTGAAACTGTGCAAAGCATTTTGGACAGCGCGATTATTTTTTCCCGCCAAGGCTCCGATTATCGGGCGCAACAAAAAAATCAGCAGCGCGGTCGACAGAAAGAAAAGCGGCTTGTCTCCTTCGGCCAGGCTGTAGACGAGCATAACCGCCGAAATTACGCCGCCGCCGGTCTCCGCGTGCGAAATTTTTGTTTTAAGTTCGGGCTCGTGCGGCAAAGATTTTTTTTTGTTCTCGGCCGCCTGCGTTTCGCTGTCGACGAAATTTTTGCTGTGAAAAGTTTTCGGGCGCGAAGTTTTTTCGGGCGGAAATTTTTCAAGCGAAACTTTTTCCGCGTAAAGTTCGTCGTCCGAATCTTCGACAGAGTAAAGTTCGTCGTCGTTAAATTTTTTATCGTCCATAAAATTTTTTAATCGCCTCGACCAAACCGTCGATTGTAAATTCTTCGGCAACTGCCGCGGGCGTCACGTCAAAATTTTTTAAAGTTTGAGCGGTTATCGTTCCGATTGCGGCGCACGGGATTTTTTTCAGCGCGTCGACGCCGTGAGCCGCGACAAAATTTTTCACCGTCGAAGAGCTCGTGAACGTCACCAGGTCAATCGAATCAAAATCAATCGCCGTTGACACTTCGGGCAAAGTTTTGTAAGCGGGAGCCGCGACGACCTTCGCGCCGAAATTTTTCAAAGCTTCGGGCAAAACGTCGCGCGCCTCCTCCGCCCGCGCAAGTAAAATTTTTTTCCCGCCGACGAAATTTTTCAAAGCGTCCGCCAAACTCTCCGCGACAAAATTTTTCGGCACGACGTCCGCGATGATTCCGAAGCTCAAAAGTTTTTCCGCCGTGGCCGAACCGATTGCCGCAACTTTTTTCAAAGCCCGCGCGTCGAGTCCGTGAACTTTCAGCCGCGCAAAAAATTTTTCGACGCCGTTCGCGCTCGTGAAGATTATCCAGTCGAAGTCGCGCAAAATTTTTATCGCCGCGTCAAGTTGTCGGAAATTGTCTGACGGCTCGGCGATTTTTATTGTCGGGCACTCGACGACAGCCGCGCCCAAATTTTTCAGTGCGCGTGAAAGTTTCGATGCTTGAGGCCGCGCACGCGTAACCAAAATTTTTTTCCCGAATAAAATTTTCGTCTCGAACCATTTTAATTGCTCGCGAAGATTGACGACCTCGCCGACGACGAAAATTGCGGGCGGTCGCTTTAAAAGCGACGGAATAGCTGACGCGCCTGAACTTTGAACGTCATCAGAATTGCTCGCCGCGCTTGTGCCTTTAATCGTTTTCGGGTTAAGCAATGCGGAGAGTTCTCTAAGGTTTGTCACGAAAACTTCTTGCGCGGGCTTCGTGCCCCAACGAATCAGCGCGGCGGGCG
>CAMJQS010000186.1 GCA_946408105.1 uncultured Selenomonadales bacterium
TTTTTATGCGGGAAGCTTTGAGGATAGCGCGCAACGCCGAAGGTCGCACGTCGCCAAATCCGTTGGTCGGGGCGGTCGTCGTTCGCGACGGAAAAATTATCGCGGAAGGTTGGCACAGGCAAGCCGGCACTCCTCACGCAGAAATTCACGCGCTGAAAATGGCGGGCGAACTTTCACGAGGCGCAACCCTTTACGTGACGCTGGAGCCGTGCTCGCATTTCGGTCGGACGCCGCCTTGCGCAAATGCAATCGTCGACGCGGGGATAAAAAAAGTTTTCGCGGCGATGAGTGATCCGAATCCGAAAGTGGCGGGGCGCGGCTTTGAAATTTTAAAAGCGGCGGGCGTCGAAGTCGAAGTCGGACTTTTGGAGGAGGAAGCTCGCAAGCTCAACGAAATTTTTATCAAGTGGGTCACGAAAAATTTGCCGTTCGTCACGCTGAAGTTCGCCTGCTCGCTTGACGGAAAAATTGCGACGGTCGGCGGTGAATCGCAATGGATTTCGTGCGTCGAGTCCAGAAAATTTTCTCATCGTCTGCGCGACTTGAACGACGCAATTTTGGTCGGCGTCGGCACAGTTCTTGCGGACAATCCGAGTTTGACGACGCGGCTGGTCGAAGGAAAAAATCCCGTGCGCGTCATCGTCGACAGCAATTTAAAAACGCCGCTCAACTCAAAAGTCGTGACGGAAAAATTTTCGCGGACGATTATCGCGACGACCACGAACGCTCCGCCCGAAAAAATTTCCGCGCTGAAAAATTTTGGCGTCGAAATAATTTTCGCGGGCGACGGCGAGCGCGTCGATTTAAAATTTTTGATGAGCGAACTTGCCCGCCGCGAAATAACTTCCGTCTTGGTCGAGGGCGGCGGCACGATTCATTTTTCCATGCTCAAAGAAAAACTCGTCGACAAAATTTTTGCGTTCGTCGCGCCCAAAATCCTCGGCGGGAAAAATTCTTTGTCGGCCGTGGCGGGCGCGGGCTTTAAAAAATTATCGGACGCGGTCAAGCTGAAAAATTTCACGGCGGAAAAAATCGGCGAAGATTTTTTGCTCGGCGGTTACGTCACGGAGGATTGAACTTGGACAAAAAAAAAGAGCTGCCGCATTTTTATATCGGCTCGTCGCTGGGCGGGCAACAGAAATGGTATTCGCGGCTGACAGATTTCGCAATGAACGCGGGCGGGTGCGCGGCCGTCACTGCCTGCGACTGCGCGATTTATTTTGAAAAATATTTCGGCTTGCGCGGGCTGTATCCGTTCGACTTGGAAAATATTTCGCGGGAAGATTATTTGCGCTTCGGAAAAATTATGGAGCGGTATCTTTATCCGCGCTGGTCGGGCGTCGACAAGTTGGAAATTTATTTGGACGGCTTCGGAAGATTTTTAAAAGAGCGCGACGCAAATTTAAAACTGTCGGCTTGGTCGGGCGAAGAAAATTTTTTCGACACGCGGGAAATAATTTGTCGACAGATTGACGCGGGCTTTCCGATTCCGTGTTTAAATTTGAAACACAAGGAGCCGGCCTTTCAAGCTTACGTTTGGCATTGGTTCATTTTAAACGGCTGCGAGGAGCGCGACGGAAAATTTTTCGTCAAAGCTGTCTCGTACGGCGTCGGACGTTGGTTTGATTTGGAAAAGTTGTGGGACACGGGCTTTGAGCAGAAAGGCGGACTGATTCTCTTTGGGCTTTGAGTGCGACAAGTGCGGCGCGTGCTGCAAAAATATTCGGCTGTCGATTTTTTATAAAAAGGAGCTCGACCGCGGCGACGGCGTCTGCAAACATTTGACGGAAGAAAATCTTTGCGAAATTTATTCGACGCGACCGATTTTTTGCAACCTTGACGCTTACTGGGAAAAATTTTTGTCGGACACGCTCAGCCGCGAAGATTTTTACAAGTTCAATTACGCCGCCTGCGAGCGTTTGAAAAGTTTGACAGCGCAAGGCAATCGTGATATTTTTAGCGCGTGAATCGGGACGGGTTTTTTAGCGGTTAGTGGTTAGCGGTTAGTGATTAGCAGGAAGTTAATCACTGAACACTAACCGCTAATCACTGTTTTTTTTGCGGAGGAAAAAATGTTCACGGGGATAATCGAAGAAGTCGGGCGGCTGAAAAATTTGAGCGGCGGGCGAATCGAAATTTTTTGCGAAAAAGTTTTGGAGGACGTGAAAATCGGCGACAGCATTTCTGTGAACGGAATTTGCTTGACGGTCGTCGACTTCGGCGAAAATTTTTTTGCGGCGGACGTCATGCCCGAAACGTTCAGGAAAACTTCTTTGGCCGACAAAAATTTTAATCTCGAACGCGCCTTGAAGGTCGGCGACAGGCTCGGCGGGCACATTGTCAGCGGGCACATCGACGGCGTCGGAAAAATTTTGAGCATACGCACGGAAGGCAACGCGCTTTTAATCGACGTGGCGGCCGAAAATTTTTTGCTTAAACAAATCGCGCCGAAAGGTTCCGTTGCTCTCGACGGAATAAGTTTGACGGTCGTGAACGCCGACTCGGAAAATTTTTCCGTGTCGATGATTCCTCACACGCGCGCCGTCACAAATTTTAAAGACAAACGCGTCGGCTCGTTCGTGAACATTGAGACTGACGTTTTGGCAAAATACGTTGAGCGATTGATGAACTTCAAAGCCGCGCCCGACGTGACGAAAAATTTTTTGGAGGAGAACGGATTTCTATGAATGACTTTGCGACGATTGAACAGGCAATTGACGACATCAAACGCGGCAAGATGATTGTGGTCGTCGACGACGAAGACCGCGAGAACGAAGGCGATTTAATCGTCGCCGCCGAGACCGTCACGCCCGCCGATATAAATTTCATGGCGACGCACGCCAAAGGATT
>CAMJQS010000187.1 GCA_946408105.1 uncultured Selenomonadales bacterium
TTTTATTACGACGATTTGATTTTGGATTCTTCGCGCGTCGGCGAGTTTCAAAAAGTTTGGCTCAAGACGAACAAGTTTAAGCACACGCTCAAAGATTATTTCGACTTCATGGCGCGGCTGAAAAAAAATCACGCGGTCAAAATCGGAATTGAAGTTTGCAACTTTAAAAATCAATCCGCCGTGAAAAAAATTTTGGACGCGTGGGATTTTGATTATCGAATCGGCTCCGTGCATTTTCTTTGGGGCTGGGGCTACGACGCGAGCAAACTTGTCGACGAATGGAAGAGCCGCGACTTGAAAAAAATTTACGCCGAATACGCCGCGCAAGTCGAACTGCTTGCGGCGAGCGGCAACTATGACATCCTCGGCCACCCGTTCAACATTCGCCTGTTCAAATTTTTTCCCGACTTCGACGCGACGCCTTACTTGGAGCGAGCGGCCGCCGCGCTGAAAAAATTTAACATGGCCGTCGACGTGAACACCGGCACGCTTTATCGTTACCCCGTCAAAGAAATTTCGCCCTACGCCGACTTCATGAAAATTGCCGCGGCCTACGACCTGCCGATAACGATTAACTCCGACGCTCATCAACCTGAAGACTGCGGAAAATTTTTCGAGGAGGCGGCCGATTACGTTCGCGGCTTCGGCTACAAAAAAATTTTGCGCTTCGACAAAAGGAAGCGCGAGGAGGTGCCTTTGACTTGATTGTTTCATGGAACACGACAAACGCCTGCAATATGTATTGCGCGCATTGCTACCGCGACGCCGGCTGCAAAGCTCAAGAGGAATTGTCGACGGACGAGGCCAAAGAACTTTTGAATCAAATTGCCCGCGCGGGTTTCAAGATAATGATTTTTTCGGGCGGCGAACCTTTGATGCGCCCCGACATTTTGGAGCTGGTCGAACACGCGACGCGCTTAAAGTTAATCGCGGTCTTCGGCACGAACGGCACGCTGATAACTTCTCAAATGGCACGCGATTTAAAATCTGCGGGCGCAAAGGGCATTGGAATTTCTTTGGACTCACTCGACGCGGCAAAGCACGATAAATTTCGGTCGTTCGCGGGCGCGTGGCAAGGAGCGGTCGACGGCATGAAAAATTGTTTTGAAGTCGGCTTGCCCTTCCAAGTTCACACGACGGTCATGGATTGGAATCAACACGAGCTGGAGGCTTTGACGGACTTCGCGGTTAAAATCGGAGCGAAGGCTCATCATTTTTTCTTCCTGGTGCCGACGGGCAGAGCCGCCACGATTGAGGAAGAATCACTTCGCGCGGAAGGTTACGAAAATGTTTTGACGCGAATCATGCGCAAGCAGCAGGAAGTTTCAATCGAACTGAAGCCGACGTGCGCCCCGCAATTTTTGAGAATCGCCGACCAACTCGGAATAAAAACTCGTTTCAAGCGCGGGTGCCTGGCGGGTTTGAGCTATTGCATAATCAGTCCGCGCGGAAAAGTTCAGCCGTGCGCTTACTTGAACATGGAGCTGGGCGACGTGCGCGAAACGCCCTTCGACGAAATTTGGCGGTCGAACAAAATTTTAAAAACTCTTCGGACGCTCGAATACAGCGGCAACTGCGGCTCGTGTCGCTACAAAAATAAATGCGGCGGCTGTCGTGCGCGGGCGGCTTGCTACAACGGCGGCGACTTCATGAGCGGCGAGCCCTGGTGCAATTTCAAATAAAAAAAATCCCTCTCGACAAACGGGAGGGAAAATTTTTTCGGGCAAAAAGTTTACGGCGTTTCCAAAAATTTTTTATCTGCGTGAACGCATCCACGGCGGGATTTCGATATCGACGTTGGAAGGTTGAGGATTCGTGTTGCCGAAGCCGCCGTCGAAAGTTCCGAAGGGCGAACGCGGCTGCTCTTGAACTCGTCGCGGTTGGGCAGGTTCATTGTAAGCGGGGCGGACGGGCTCGCTGATTTCCTCTTCCTCCTCCTCGTCGTCAAAGCGCGTGGCAATGACCGTGACGGAAACTTTGTCGCCCAAAGTCTCGTCGATACTCACGCCCCAAATAATTTCGGCGTCGGGGTGCGCGGCCTCTTGCACGGTAACGGAAGCCTCGTTGACTTCCATCATCGACAGCGATTCGGTCGCGCCCATGATGTTCAAAAGGACACCGCGCGCGCCTTGCAAACTCGTTTCAAGCAGAGGAGAATCAATCGCGGCTTTAACCGCGTCGACGGTTGCATTTTCGCCCGAAGCCTCGCCGATACCCATAAGCGCGGAGCCGGCGTTGCTCATAATCGACTTAACGTCCGCGAAGTCCAGATTAACCAGACCGGGCACGGCAATTAAATCTGAAATGCCTTTGACGCCCTGGCGCAAAATATCGTCGGCGATTGTAAAAGCCTGCGTCATCGGCGTTTTTTTGTCGACGACTTGAAGCAAGCGGTCGTTGGGGATTGTGATAATCGTGTCGACGTTGCGCTTGAGGTTTTCGATTCCGATGTCTGCATTTTTTTTGCGCTTGGGTCCTTCAAAGGTAAAAGGACGAGTGACGACGCCGACAGTCAACGCGCCGATTTCGCGAGCACACTCCGCCACGACGGGAGCCGCGCCCGTGCCCGTGCCGCCGCCCATGCCCGCCGTGATAAATACCATGTCCGAGCCGCGCAGCGCGTTGATGATGTCTTCGCGACTTTCCATTGCCGCCTTCTGTCCGATTTCGGGACGAGCACCCGCGCCGAGCCCGCGCGTAAGTTTTTCTCCGATTTGCATACGCTTTGGAGCCAGCGCGTTTAAAAGTGCTTGCGCGTCGGTGTTGACGGCGATAAACTCCACGCCCTCCAAGCCCAAAGAAATCATGCGATTGACAGCGTTGTTGCCGCCGCCGCCCA
>CAMJQS010000188.1 GCA_946408105.1 uncultured Selenomonadales bacterium
GAGAACAACAGGAAAACAAATATCGCGCCCAAAAATCCGTTCTCTTGACAGAAAATCGCGAACGCAAAATCCGTGTGGGCTTCGGGCAGATAATCGTACTTGCTCACGCCGACGCCGAGCCCCATGCCCGTCAGCTCTCCCGAACCGATTGCCGACAACGATTGAACCGTTTGATAGCCGTAGTTTTGAGCGTCCGACCACGGGTCGTAAGTTATTTTCAATCGCTCCAAACGATACGGCTCTTTGATAATCAACGCCGCAATGCCCGCGACGCCCGCGCCGACCAATTTTAAAACGTCGCGCTTTTCCAGACCCGAAATCACCAGCATCAACACCGGTATTCCCAAAATTATGCAAGCCGTGCCCATGTCCGGCTCCAGCTCCGTCAAGCCGAACAACAAGACGATGATTAACGCTTGCACGGAAAAAAGTTCGAGCCGCCGCTGAAGTTTTATCTTGTTTGAAATGTACGCCGCCGCAATCATTATCGAGACGAGCTTGGCCAATTCTGCCGGCTGAAACTGTACGACGACCAAAGGCAGCCAACGCCGCGCACCGTTGACGACGGGGCCGACGATTAACACCGCGACCAAAGCAAGAACCGTAAAGCCCAAGACAATTACAATCCACCGCCGCCAAACGTGATAATCAAAATGCAAACACACGCCGAACGCAATCAGCCCGATGACAACATTTATGACGTGGCGTTTCAGAAAAAAATACGGCGTGTCGAATTCCGACTCCGCGAAAATGAAACTGGAGCTGAAAACGTTTATCGTGCCGAGAATCAACAGCACGAGCGTTATCGCGATAATCGCTTCCATGTCGTTCGTCCAAAATCTTTTCTTGTCGGTTTGCCCGACCTCCTTTTTCTTCACGTCCGCCATAAAATCACCTCAAACTTTATCATCAGCAAAAGAAAAATTATTTTAATGAATCGGGTAGAGTCAAAGAATTTTTCTTGAAAGTAAACAAACCCGTTTGATATTTTGCGGGAAGATTTTTCGTCACGTATTCCAAAACGTCCGCGTTGTAATCTCTCTTCAAAGAGATAACCATTTGCGGGCTCAAAACTTCGGCGTAATTTTTGTGGTCGCCGCCCTTCAAGCAGGTGACAATTCGCGCGTTCGAGAGATCAATGTAGCTGAACTCGTGGAGCTCAAGTTCGGGCGTCAGCTCGTTGATAATCGTCGCGGGCTTAAAAATTCTGTGCGCGTTGAATTGAACGCATTCATCTTTTCCGACGGGGACGGCCAGATAAAACGTGCCGCCCGCTTTGAGTTTGCGTTTAATCGCGTGCAAAGATTTTTTCCAGCCGTTGTAATCAATCGGGTCGCCGTAACGGCCTAGCCCGAAATGTTCCAGCGCGCAGAGCGACGAAAGCGTTTCAATCGAGTTGTCGGGAATGTTGCTTAAGTCCGTGGCGTTCGCTTGAATAAAATCCACGCCCTCAATTTTTTTCGGCAGCGGACGAATGTCCAACAGCGTGACGTGAACTTCCATGCTCAAAAGATGCGCGATATAACCGTCGAGGCGCGAGCCGATATCGAAAACGTGTTTGACATTCGAGCGATAAATTTCACGAGCCGCCCACATGTCCTGGAAAAAATAATCGCTTGCACTGCCCGCGCCTTCCAAGCAATCGTTCAAAATTATCCACTGGTCGTTCTCGTTGATTGGAAATTGCGTGTCGGCTCCGCGCTGCCGCGTGTATTCGATTTTATCTTCCGCGTAAAGAACTTTAAGAGCTTCAAGCAACTCTTCTTGATTTTTAAATCTGCGACCTTGCAGTTTTGATGTGTCCATAAAAAAACCTCCTTAAAAATTTTCGTAAAAGATAATCGGCAAAGACTTCAGCCGCAAATTATTTTTCATCAGCCAAACGCTCATCAATCTTTCGGAGACGAGACCGACCGCCCGATATTTGCGCGGGTTGTCAATCTCTGCAAGATTCGTTTTGGCAAGAATTTCTTCCGTCACGTCGATTATAAAAGAAAAAAGCCATTCGCAATAAGCGTCGAAAATTTTTTTCCGCGTGATAAACATTTCGTACATAAATTCGGCGAAACTTCCCGAAACGTAATCGAAGGCGTCGAGGTAATCGGGTTGCTTGCGGGCGATGTGTTTGCGGAAAATTTTTTCGACGAAGCTGCACAAGTCGCCGCCGCAAACCAAAGACTTCAGCTCGTGTTGCGTGAGGACAAAAAATTTTTCCTTAACGACAATCACATCACAGCCGCGCAAAATTTCTCGCGCTTGAGTCTCCGTCAAAAAATTTTTCCCGTCCGCCGAAAAAAATCTGCGGTAGTGACACAGCCCGACAATCGCGTGCGACGTATTTTTCCAAATCCAATAAAGCGCGGTTATCTCGTTCAAGTAGCGGTTAAGGCGGCTGATGTTTTCGCCGGTGTCGTCGCCCGCGTAGCCGAAAAAATTTTTTGCCGTGGCGCGGCCGGCGTGAATAATTTCGTAGCCGTCGGGCAAATTGTCGAGCTCAACTTTTTTGTGCGTGACGACGTAAATTTTAAAATCGTTGCGGGAAAATTTTTTCAGCAGAAGCCACTGCCCGTTGACGGCGGGGAACGCGGAAATTTTTTCAAAAGCATTTTCGTTGACCGCCAAAAACTTTTCGAGCGCGGAATTTTTTCGGACGAACGCCAAAATTTTTTCGGAGAGTGAATCGGTTTCAATCAGCGCGTCGATAAATTCTTCGGGCGTGCGTTCAGCCGTCAAAAGGAGCGCGTCAAAAAATCTGAAGCGGCATTCGTCGAGCCTGCCGTAAATTTTTTTGTAAAGATTTTCGACGACGGGAAATTTTTTCGCGAAATTA
>CAMJQS010000189.1 GCA_946408105.1 uncultured Selenomonadales bacterium
CTTATCGCGACGAAAACAATTTGATTGACGACGGCTTCCTTGCGTATTTCGGCTTCCTGTGCGACGTGATTTTATATCGCAAAGGCGGCACGCCTCAAGGTAAGAGCCGTGACCCCTTCGACCTGCTGGAAGAATTTTTTTGCGACGACGTGCAGGAAAATATTTTGTTCATGGAAAAAAGTTTTGATTGCTGGTGTCGGCTTAACGAGCGCGAAAAAATTTCCGACTTCTTCGCCGGCAGAGTTTCAAAGGGCAGCCGCAGCGACAGAAACGTTAATCATCACGCGGCGGGAAAAATTATAACTTACTTCGACGACGCGGATTTTTTCGGCGACTGCGTGACGAGCAAAAATTTTTCGCTCGGCAAAGTCGTCATGCTCTACGCCTTCCTGATTTATCTGCTCAACGCGGAAAAAATTTCGGACGAAGATTTTCGGCGGCGCATTCGCATTGTAAATAATTTGGTCGACAATTCCAGGGGTGCCGAACTCAGCAACAGCGAGGCACGCAACAACGGCAACAGAATTCCCGCCATGCTTGAGCAAGTCGACAACATCATCGTTGACGGAAAAATTTTGCGGCGACACGAAATTAAAACCGGCAACAAAGACAACTTTAACGAAACGCAGCTGGCCGAAGAGCGCGAAAAAATTTTTTGGACGGCGGCGAATCCCGATAAAGCCGAATTGCTTTTCGAGTTGGAAGACCATTATCTTTTGGGCGGGCAAGTCGGCGTCGTCGGCTTGGAGTACTCGGAAAATTTTCGGCGGTTCATTTCTCTGTTCAAGTGCGACTACGATAAAATTTCTTGTGCGCTGTTGGCCACGGGCGATTATTGGCAAGTGGAAAACGGCTGGCGTTATCAGCTCGGCTCCACGCGGGCGCAGTCGTGGCAAAATCTTTTTCATCAAAGCGCGCTGGTTAAAAATTTTGACGAGACGAAAGAAATTTTGGACAAACTTTTGAACGGCACGAAAAATTTTTCGGACGAGTATCTGCAAAAAATTATCGACGAATATCTTGCCGCGTGCGAGAGCAAATCCGAATTTGATTGGACGTATTACTTCATCAAGTACAAAGATTTTCGTCCGCCGCGCTACGGAAAATATTGGTGGCGCGATTTTGAAAACGAGCCGTATTATTTTGCCGCGCTGTGGACGGAGAAAAAAATGTCGAGCAATTCTTATCAGCCGTTCTTGAAGGCGGCGGGCGTCGGCAAAATTTCTCGTGACGATTTGGGCATGCGGCTTTACGTCGGCGACCGATACGTTGTGTGCGAAAATGATTCTTATGTCATGAAAAATTCTTCGACGGACGCGCAAGAAAATATTTTAAAAATAAATCAGCGCGGCGGCATTGACACGGAGGATAGAATTAAGAAGTTCAAAGCTTGGATAAAAAATTTTTTGGAGTGATTAATTTGAAGTATGAAGCAGTTATCGGTTTGGAAATTCACAGCGAATTGAAGACCGACACGAAAATTTTTTGCGGGTGCGCCACGACCTTCGGCGCGGAACAAAACACTCACACTTGCCCCGTGTGTTTGGGCTTGCCGGGCGTCTTGCCGACGGTCAATCGTCGCGTCGTGGAGTTCGCCATTAAAGCCGGGCTCGCCACGAACTGCAAGATTAACAAATACAGCAAGTTCGACAGGAAAAATTATTATTATCCCGACTTGCCGAAGAATTGGCAGACCTCGCAGTATGATTTGCCGATTGCTTACGCGGGGCACGTCGAAATTGACGTCGACGGCGCAAAAAAAATCGTCCGCCTCACACGCATTCACATGGAAGAGGACGCGGGCAAACTCGTTCACAGCGGCACGACGATTAAAGACTCCGCAAGCTCGAACGTCGACTACAACCGCACGGGCGTTCCGCTGATTGAAATCGTCAGCGAACCCGACATGCACTCGGCCGCCGAAGCTCGCGCTTACATGGAAAAAATCAAATCGATTCTCGAATACATCGACGTGTCGAACTGCCGCATGGAAGAGGGAAACCTTCGCGCCGATATAAACGTTTCGTTGCGCCCCGTCGGCAGTGAAAAGCTCGGCACGCGAACCGAAATGAAAAATATAAATTCGTTCAAGGCTCTCGAAGACGCTATTAATTACGAAATCGAACGGCAAGCGGAAGTTTTGGACGACGGCGGAAAAATTATTCAAGAGACGCGCACTTGGAACCCCGAAAAGGGAATCACTCAATCGATGCGCTCGAAGGAAGACGCGCACGATTACAGATACATGCCCGAACCAGACTTGCCGCCCATTGTCACGACGGACGAGGAGATTGAGGCGTTCAGAAAGTCTTTGCCCGAACTGCCCGACGCTCGACGCGCCCGCTTGATAAAAAATTTCGGCTTGAGCGAATACGACGCGGGAATCATCACGAGTTCGCGGGCAATGGCCGAATACTTCGACGCCGCTGTTGACTTCGGAGCCGACGCGAAGACCGCAGCCAACTGGATTATGGGCGACCTGTCGAAAAATTTAAACGCGGACGGTTTGACGATTGAAAATTCTCCCGTCGACGCAAAACGCCTGGCCGAAATGATTCAGCTCATCGCCAAAGGAACTATCAGTGGGAAAATTGCAAAGACGGTCTTCGCGGAAATGTGGAAGTCGCCCGACGCGCCCGAAAAAATCGTAAAAGACAAAGGCCTCGTTCAAATCACGGACACCGGCGCGATTGAATCTGCCGTCGACGAAGTTATCGCCAAAAATCCCAAGGCCGTGGAAGAATATCATGGCGGCAAGAAAAAAGCCCTCGGTGCGCTCGTTGGTCAAGTCATGAAGCTCACGCGCGGCAAGGCAAATCCTCAGCTCG
>CAMJQS010000190.1 GCA_946408105.1 uncultured Selenomonadales bacterium
CGTACTTTAATTTTAAATTTTGATAGAGATTTCGGAATCGTCGGGGTCGGCCGCATATCCCGCACTCCTTGCAAAATCTGCGGCTTTCATGGTTGGAGGAGCTGGAGCACCATGGCGGGAACTTGATTAGCCTGCGCCATCATATACTGAGAAGTCTGCGTGCGGATGTTGTAGCGCATGAAGTCGGTCATGCCCTTCGCAACGTCGGTGTCGCGGATTCCCGACTCAAGCTCTCTCAAAGCGGTTGTTTCGGCGGTTCTGTTGTCCGCCAAGTAGCCGAGACGCTGTTCGTAGCTGCCAATTTTTGACTGCTCCAAATAGATTTTATCCGCTATTGCGTCGATACTTGCAAGCATTCCGCTGGCCACCGAAGCCAATGCACTACTCGTTAACTTGGTGCTTCCGTAATTAGCCGTCGTAAGGGAGACCTTAGTCGCATCAAGTGCTGTGAACTCAAGCGCAAAATTATCACCCTTGTCTGCGCCGCCCTGCACGTTGAATTTATTCTTTTGAAAACCGTTAGCATCCACGAAGAATTGATTGTCGCCGTATTTCGCGTCCTTCACGACGTCCTCGTAGCGATTTATCAGGTTATCGATGTCCTTGCCCAAACGAGCACGGTCAGCACCCGCAGTACTGTCGTTGGCGGCCTGCACGAGTTTTTCTCTGATTGAACTTACAATGTCGGCCATGTTGGTGAGTGCGCCGTCGGCGATTTTCAAAATGGAGTTGTCGTTCTGGATGTTTTTGCTCGCCTGGTCGAGCGAATCAATACGGGTACGCAGACGTTCGGAAATGCCCATGCCGGCGGGGTCGTCGCCCGCGTAATTAATCCTCTGCCCCGTCGAAAGAGCGTTCATGCTGTTCTGCAACCCGACAACGTTTTTGTTGTAAGTGTTGGCCACGTTGAGCGAGAGCATGTTTGTGTTAAGCGATACACTCATGATAGATTCCTCCTTGATTTGTTTGAAAAAAGTTTTCCTTTGGGCGGCGGCTTCCCTTCCGTCGCTGAGCTGACCGCAACCGTCGCCGAATCCAAATTATTTTCAAAAAGCTTTGGATGCAATGTATCAAAAAAGGGAGGTCGATACAACCCCCCCCGATTAGCACTATTCGAGCGTCGTGCGTCATTTGAAAATTGAATAGATGATACCGATACTTGCCGTGATAATCCAAATGTCCGTCGATGAAAGATTTGCTGTCGGCAGTCGACGGTTAGACGAATCGATTTTGTCAGTGAGCTTTTTCAATTCTCTTTCCAAGTTGTCGACGCGCTTTTGAATATCTTTGTATTGGGCGCAGGTCGTTTCTTTAATCGAAGGTTCCGACATGATAAATTCCTCCTAAAAATTTCTGTCGACGTTGTATTTGGTGACGGCCTCGACGGGCGACTTAACGGAATTCATCGGGCAGCAAACTTGGCAGCCGCGGAAGTCGTCGTGCAAAATTCTGTAGCGGGCGGAGGCGTACTCGAAGGAATTTAAAATTTTTTTCCAGTCGACGAAATCTTTTCCGTCGGCGTGTTCGATAAAATTTTTAATGTTGAGCGTGGGGTCGAACCAGCCGCAAAAATCCAAGCGGCCGTCGGGATACAAATCAATTTCATTCCACGGCGCGAAACAAATTTCTCGGTCGGTCTCCTGCTTGAGGTGCAAGCTCGGAGAAATGTCATCGACAAGGGCAAGTTCTTTTTTTCCGCAGGCGCGGCGAATCTCGTTGCGTCGATTGAATTCGTCGAGGACGGAGCGACCTTCGGCAAGCTTTAAAATTTTTTCGTACTTCGCGTTGAGTTCGTCAATCGGAATGGCTTCGACTTCCTGCTGAAGAGCGGCGGCCTCGCCCGAAGGCGTCCACAATCTGAAGTAGACGATAACTTTTTCGGCAAGCACGCGCTCAAGTTCCATTAAAGTTTTCATGGCGGGACGAGAAATTTCCGGGTTCGTGAAAAAATCGCGGCTCATGTCGTTTTCCGTGTAGTCGAAGAAAAAGACGATAAAGCCCGCGTGCAACTCAAGCGACAGCTCCACGAAATTTAAAATGTCTTCGGCGTTGTCCTTGTTGATGACCATCGACAGGTCGGGCGCGAAACAAATTTTGTCTTGAGCCTCAAGCTTAACGAGATAATTTTTTATGTTGCGAATCATAATCGGGAAAATTTTTTTTGCGGTCGCGGCGTCGTCCGAATCCCAGCAACCTTTTGCAAAAAATTCGGCGTTCGAGGCGTTGATTGAGAAATGCGTTTTGAAAAGATTTTGCGCGGCGAGGTCCTGAAATTTTTCGTTGAAGGCAATGCCGTTCGATTCGGTCATCAAAGTTATCTGCGGGAAATTTTCGCTCATGAACTTCATGTAGTTGAAACTTTCCTTCGCGAAGAACGCATCGCCGCCCGTGATTAACACGATACCGATATTGTCGTAAATCGGTCGGCAAAGTTCGTAGTACCAGCTCGGAATCATCGCGTGGGTCGCCTCGTCGCCGAAGCCGCAGCGCACGCCGCAATATCTGCATTTGGCGTTGCAGGCGTTCGTGATTCTGATTCGGAGCAGTCCGTCTTTGAGTTCCGTTTTGCAGTCGGGGTGCCGCTCCAAAATTTTCGGCAAGACGCTTTCAATTTCCGCGCGATAAAGATTTTCTTTGAGCCCGAACTTTTCAAAGTGAACGAGCGGATTTATTTTCACGTCGGGAAATTTTTTGAGGTAATCGGTCGTTGAAAAAAACGGCGACGGATTTTTTCCTTCGCGCCAACCGATTTCCAAATAATGATTAGCCGCGTCAAGATATTTTCCGAAGCCGTAAGTTTTGCAGTACCATTCGCCGTCGAA
>CAMJQS010000191.1 GCA_946408105.1 uncultured Selenomonadales bacterium
GGAGCCTGCTGAAAAATTTTAAGCGCGAATATTTTTTGGCGGGCGGTTTGAATCCCGAAAACGTCGGCGATGCGATAAAACTTTTGCAGCCGTTCGCAGTCGACGTTTCAAGCGGAATCGAAACGGACGGGCGCAAAGATTTTAAAAAGATGGCGGCCTTCGCCAGAGCAGTAAGGTTTTAAGGATTCAGGTGTCAGGTTTCAGGGAAAATCCTGTAACCTGTAACCCGAAACCTGTAACCTAAAAATCGACCGAAGGGAGATTTTTCATGACGAATCAAAAAGGACGCTTCGGCATTTACGGCGGGCAATACATTCCCGAAACGCTGATGAACGCGGTGATTGAATTGGAGGCGGCGTACAATCGCTTCAAGGACGACGAAAATTTTAATCGCGAACTCGACGAGCTGTTTAAAAATTACGCGGGTCGTCCGTCGCTTTTGTACTTCGCAAAAAAAATGACCGACGACCTCGGCGGCGCGAAAATTTATCTCAAGCGCGAAGATTTAAATCACACGGGCTCCCACAAAATTAACAACGTCCTCGGCCAAGCTTTGCTGGCAAAAAAAATGGGCAAGACTCGATTAATCGCGGAGACGGGCGCGGGTCAACACGGTGTCGCAACCGCCACGGCCGCCGCCCTGCTCAACATGGAATGCGTCGTCTTCATGGGCGAAGAGGACACACGCCGTCAAGCTCTGAACGTTTACCGCATGAAACTTTTGGGCGCGCAGGTCGTTTCCGTCAAGAGCGGCACGGGAACTTTGAAGGACGCCGTCAGCGAAACTTTCCGCGAATGGACGAACCGAATCGCCGACACGCATTATTGTTTGGGCTCGGTCATGGGGCCTCACCCTTTCCCGACGATTGTCCGCGACTTTCAAGCCGTCATCTCCAAAGAAATTAAATCGCAAATCCTTGAGTGCGAAGGAAAACTTCCCGACGCGGTGGTTGCCTGTTGCGGCGGCGGCTCAAATTCAATCGGAACGTTTTACAATTTCATAAACGATAAAAGCGTTCGACTAATCGGCTGCGAGGCGGCGGGGCGAGGCATTGAAACTTTCGAGACGGCCGCGACGATTGCCACGGGCAGGACGGGAATTTTCCACGGCATGAAAAGTTATTTTTGCCAAGACGAATACGGACAAATCGCTCCCGTTTATTCAATCTCTGCGGGCTTGGATTATCCCGGCATCGGCCCCGAACACGCGCACCTGCACGACAGCGGCCGCGCCGAATACGTGCCGATAACCGACGCCAAAGCCGTCGACGCCTTTGAATATCTTTCGCGCACGGAAGGAATTATCCCCGCGATTGAATCGGCGCACGCAGTCGCTCACGTCATGAAGATTGCGCCGCTCATGGACAAAGAAAAAATTATCGTCGTCACTCTTTCGGGTCGCGGCGATAAAGATTGCGCGTCCGTCGCCCGTTATCGCGGAGAAAATATCGGGTAACATTCACACATACGAAAGGAGACTATTATGAAACTATTTCCTGCTTTAATTTTTGCGGCGGCGTTGCTCGTTACGGGTTGCGGCGGCGAAGACGCCGAAAATCAAGCTGCAGAAGAATATCCGACCCCCGTCAAGGCAATTAAAGTTTTGTCGACCAATGCGCCGATTACTTTTTCTTACAGCGGGCAAGTCGTCGACCGCAACGAAATGAAAGTTCAATCCAAAGTCAACGGAGCCGTCGTGGAAAAATACGTTAAGGGCGGCCAAAACGTCGTCGAAGGACAGATTCTGTTCAAAATAGACGACAGGCAATACAAGTCGGCAGTCCTTCAGGCTGAAGCCAATCTTGCAAAGTCAAAGACGGCTCTGGCCAAAGAACGTGTCGACCTTCAACGCGACGAGGAACTTTGGCAATCAAACGCAATATCCGAACAGACGCTTACCAATCAACGGGCTGCCGTCAAATCGCAGGAAGCAGAAGTGGAAGCCAACGAAGCTCTGTTGCAAAAGGCTCAAGACGATTTGGCGGATACAGTCGTTTACGCGCCCATGAGCGGCAGGCTCGGCATTGACGATGTGCCCGTCGGAACTCTTTCAACTGCAGGCAGCACACCATTGGCGACAATCGGCGTGGTTGACCCCGTGTTTGTGCAGTTTGCCGTTTCCGAACAAGAATATTTGCGCTTGTCCAGAAGCGAACGCGAAGCAGAAAAGCGAGGAGAGACTCAACAGACTTTTAAAATTTCGTTGACGCTTGCCGACGGCTCAAGCTATCCGTATCCGGGAGAATTCGCCGAAGCCGACAGAACGTTGAGCAACTCGACAGGCACGCTGACGGTTCGCACGATTTTTAAAAATCCCAACGGCTTGCTCGTTCCCGGCATGTACACCCGCGTCGAAATTACCGGTCTCAAAATTCCCGGCGCAATGCTCGTTCCCGAACGCGCCCTTCAACAGCTCTTGGGCGAAACGTTGGTTATCGTCGCGCGCTCCGACAATACCTCTGCCATAAGAAAAGTTGAGCTCGGCGAAAAAATCGGCTCGTATTACGTCGTGAAAAGCGGCTTGAAAGCTGATGATTTGGTTATCGTCGAAGGCTTGACGAATTTGCGCGACGGTATGCCTTTGGAAGTGACGCAGGTTACAGAAAAAGATATGGGCTTCTCGTTCACGCCCAGCGAAGAAATTTTTGACGTCTCAAGCAGCGTGAATAAGTGAGGTGCTTGAGCTATGGCAAAATTTTTTATTCACAGACCGGTTTTCGCCATCGTCATAGCGATTATCATCAGCCTCATCGGAATAATCGCGGGACTTAACACGCCAATCGCTCAATACCCGAACATTTCTCCGCCCACAATAA
>CAMJQS010000192.1 GCA_946408105.1 uncultured Selenomonadales bacterium
GTGAACGAGTGAATCGTTATGTTGAAATTTTTTTTGATGAGGCGCAGCATTTCCTCGTAATAACTCAACGGCAAGTCGGGGTGCAGTCCGCCCTGAATCATCAGCTGCGTGCCGCCCGCCGCGACCGTTTCGCGAACTTTTTGCAAAATTTCTTCGTGGCTCAAAAGATACGCGCCGCGCTGATTTTTTTTTCGGAAGAACGCGCAAAATTTGCATTCGTTTTTGCAGACGTTCGTGTAATTTATATTTCGGTCGATGATGAAAGTTTTCACGTCGCCGAATTTTTTTTTGCAAAGCGCGTCGGCCGTCTTGCCGAGCTCCAACAAATCTCCTTCCGAAAAAATTTTCAACGCCTCGTCCCGCGTCAATCTCAAATCAATTCGCCTCCAAAATCTTTGCGCATATTTTAAAGTTGAAAATCAATCGGCGCAAGACTTGTTGACGAAATAAATTGCTGTGCTAAAATCAAAAAAAATTTTTATCGGAGGTTGCAAAATGATTTTAATCACAGGGATTCTCGGCCAGCTCGGCTACGACCTTTCAAAGGAGCTGACTCGTCGCGGCGTGGAATTTATCGCGCCGTCACTCGAAGAGCTGGAGCTGACGACCGAAGCCGGCGCAAAAAATTTTATCCTCGACAAAAAGCCCGAAGTCGTTGCTCACTGCGCGGCCTACACTGCCGTCGACAAAGCGGAGAGCGAAGAGGAACTCGCGCTGACTGTGAACGGCTTCGGCACTCGTTGGGTGGCGGAGGCTTGTCGCGAAGTCGGCGCGAAGATGATTTACATCAGCACCGATTACGTTTTCGGCGGCGACGGAAAAATTCCTTACGAGGTCGACGACGAGAAAAAACCCGTCAACGTTTACGGGCGCAGCAAACTTTTGGGCGAAGACGCCGTACGAATGATTCTTGAAAAATATTTTATCGTCCGCACGAGCTGGGTCTTCGGCATAAACGGCCACAATTTTATTAAGACGATGTTGCGCCTGGCAGAAACGAAAAAATCTTTGCGCGTCGTCGACGACCAAATCGGCAGCCCGACTTACACCGTCGACTTGGCAAAACTTTTGGCGGACATGGCGGCCACGGAAAAATTCGGGACGTACCACGCGACGAACGAGGGCTTCTGCTCTTGGGCGAACTTCACGCGGGAAATTTTTAAACAGGCGGAACTCAACGTGGAAGTCGAAGGCATCCCGACGATTGAATATCCGACACCGGCGCGGCGGCCGTTCAATTCGCGCTTAAGCAAAAAATCTTTGGACGCGGCCGGCTTCAATCGTCTTCCGACTTGGCAAGACGCCCTGAAAAGATATTTGGTCGAACTGAAAAAATAATCGCGAAAAATTTTTCCGAAAAAAAAAATCGCCCCCTTCGAGGGGGCTTGTTCGTTTATTGAAGTTTTTTAATTTCTTCGGGGTCGCTCAACCAATCTTCCAAGCGCGGTTTGTTTGAAGGTTCCCACGGAATGAAACGAACTTGTTCGCCACACCAATGACAAAGCTCAACATCGCCGTCGAGCATTTGGAAGGTGGAAGAAAAATTCGGCGCGTAGAGGTCAACGCCCGTCGCCTTCGGATAATTTTTCAATCCAAACTTTTCGGCAAGTCTGTAACTCAATGCGTCAAGCGGACACTTATAAATTTTTCCGTCGCGCAAAAATCTGCAGTGGTCGTTAAAGCAAACGGCTCGTGACTGCGCAGGATTGTTGCTGCCGTGCAAAGTCAAAAACACGCCGAACTTATCGCCAAAATTGGAGCCGAAATTAAATTTGATTTCGTTTGAGTCGAGTACATTTTTTATCTTGTCGGCAATTCTCATCGTCGGCGGGTAATTGGAGATGTCAACGACGAAATTATTTTCTCTTATCGCGTCGAGAATTTTTTGCGGAAGAGAAGGAATGAGCAGACCGTTTGTCACGAGCTTGAGCCAAGCGTTGGGCAGATAAAAATTTGCGATTTTCAAATAGTCGTTCAAGTTATCGAGGAGCAAAGGCTCGCCGCCCAACAAACGAAAACAATAAATATCACACAGCTGAGACAGCCTGCGCACGTCGCGCCGAAAAGTTTCAAGCGGATAAATTTCTTCGCGGCTGAAAAGCTCTGCAAAATGTGTGCAGCCTTTGCAATTTAAATTGCAACCGTCGATTAAATTCGTTTCGAGATAAGGAATAAAAATTTTGTCGGTATCGAGACCGAAGACGGGATTCAAAGGATTGAAACTTTCCACATTAATGACGCCGACATTTGGAATGCCATAGAATTTAAAAATCTGAACGGCATTTTTTACAAAGAATTGTTTTTCGTCTTCAACGATAATCACGCCGTCGAGTTCGCCCGCGTCAATCAGTCGTCTGAATTCAAAGAAAGTTACTTGCGGAAGATTGGTAACAAAATTATTTTCATCTCTCGCCGATATGAAGTCGCGGATAAAAAATTTGAATTCGATGTTGCTGTTTTGCAATCCCGCTTGAACTTGCAAAGCGAACGGCGGGTAGCCGCAAATAGCAACTTTCATTGCCGCATCTCCTACAAAATTTTTGACAGGAAAGCGCGTGTGCGTTCTTCTTTGGGGTTCTCGAAAATTTCTTTGGGCGGCCCTTGTTCGACGATGTAGCCGCCGTCGACGAATAACAATCGCGTGCCGACTTCGCGGGCAAAACCCATCTCGTGCGTGACGATAATCATGGTCATTCCGCTTTCGGCCAGGCGTTGCATGACGTCCAAAACTTCGCCGACCATTTCCGGGTCAAGAGCACTCGTCGGTTCGTCGAAGAGCATAACTTTCGGATTCATTGCCAGGGCGCGGGCGA
>CAMJQS010000193.1 GCA_946408105.1 uncultured Selenomonadales bacterium
CGACGGCGGCGCAGATATTTTATTGAGCGACCCGAATTCCGAAACCGCCGACCTTATCATCGGGCAATCGAAATTTTGCAAAACTATTTCAAACGAGCAAGTGCTCAACGCCGTGCGCAAGATGGCAGATTTTTATAAAGACATGACGAGCGGCCATTACGAACGCTTTAACGAAAAAGTTCGAAGTCGTTTCCTTACTTTGTATTCCGAACTTGGCGAAGAATCCAAAATTCATTTCGTCTTTTACACGAGTGCGCCGGAGAAAAAAAGTATCGATAAAGCTAAGATTGAAAAAAAGTTTCGTGAGCAATTTATCGATTCAAACGCGATTGAAGTTTCTATTCTTTTCGCCAACGACATAAATAAAGAAATCGAAGATGCTCAAGCCCAGCGACCGACTGTGGAGAACGGAAAGATTCGCATAGACGACAAAGACAATTATTTGCTTTATGGCGACAAGGCAATCATTGTCAATGCTTCTGCTTTTTCAATAAAAGATTTATACGCAAGGCACGGCACAAATTTGTTATCGCTTAACCTTCGCTATCACATTAGCGGCGGCAAAATTGATAAAGAAATACGAGAGAGCATAAACACAAATCCCGAATCGTTTTGGCTCAAAAACAACGGCCTTACTATAATCTGCGACAACTTTCGTATCGACGGACGCGAAGTTCATTTGGAAAATTTTTCTGTCGTCAATGGCGGGCAAACGACCTATCAGCTTTATAAAAGCGAAAGCCTTTACAAAGGAAAAGATTTTTGGCTCCCATGCAAAATTATAAAGAGTATTGGCGAAACGAAGGACGAGAAAACCGACTTCAGCTTGGAGATAGCACACGCTGCCAATGCTCAAAAACCAATCACTCAAGAAGATTTGAAGGTCAACGCTCCCGAACAAATGAGTTTTGCTAAAGCCATGAAAGCCGTCGGCGTGTTCTATGAAACCAAACGTGGCGAAAAAGTTTCTTCAAAAGAATATCCGTACGCCTATCGTAAAACCAAGATGGATGAAGTCGGAAAACTGTGTATGGCGGCAATATTTCAAATGCCGTGCGTAAGCAGAAACAGAAAAAAGTTGTTCCATGAGGGCAGGTATTATAATTACATTTTCGCTGAAAAACAATCGCAAGTCGCTAAAATATGCAAAGAGTTGCTCTACATCAACTACTATTTTAACAAAACATTTAAGCGAAAATTTAAAAATGACAACGAAAACGAAGAAGATTCCGCAATCCGAATTCCTTTTGCAAACAAAGCCAGGACAATTTGTATCGCCTTCGCAGCTCTCGCCGCAAGATATTATCAAGGAAATATTACTGACCAAGATTTAAAGACGATACACGCGGCGGCTAAACCCCAAACTGATTCAGCCGCAGACGATATGTATAAAGCAGTTCGCGACGTCGGGTCAATGCAATCTTTGTTTCCAAAAGAACTGTCCGAAAATATGGATTTGTACGACGCGGCATTGGACAAACTTTTCACGGCGATTATCGAGGAAGGTATACTGGCTTATTCTTTTGCTTGTGACGACAAGCCGAATTTAACAGCAAACAGTTTCCTGCAAGATGACAAAAACTATTACGCTATTCTAAAACGCTTTTGGGATGCAAGATTCGCACCTAAGATTAAAGAAGTTTTTGCCGAAATTTAGGAGGGCAAATGGATTTATTCAGCAACGCAAACGACGAAAAAAAATATCAGCCGCTGGCCGAAAGAATGAGGCCGCAAACTTTATCGGACTTCGCGGGGCAAGAAAAAATTTTGCGCGGCGCGCTCGGCAAGATGATTGCCGAAGGTCAGACGCCGTCTTTAATTTTTTTCGGCGCGCCCGGCACAGGCAAGACCACGCTCGCAAAAATTATCGCCAACACGACGCAGAGCAATTTCGTCAAAGTCAACGCGGCCTTGTCGGGCGTCAGCGAACTGCGCGCGCTCGTCAAAGAGGCCGAAGAGCAAAGAAAATTTTATCGGCGGCGCACGATTATTTTTGTCGACGAGATTCACCGCTTCAACAAAGGCCAGCAAGATTTTCTTTTGCCTTACGTCGAGGACGGCCGAATAATTTTAATCGGCGCGACGACCGAAAATCCTTTCTTTGAAGTCAACGCCGCGCTCCTAAGCCGCGTGAAAATCGTTCGGCTTGAAAAGCTCACGGCCGACGACATAAAAAAAATTTTAGCCCGCGCCGTCGAATTTGAAAAATTTTCCGTCGAGGAGAACGCTTTGGAAATTATCGCGGACTTCGCGGACGGTGACGCGCGCATGGCTTTGAACGTTTTGGAGCAGGCGGCCTTCAGCGGAAAAATTTCCTTCGACACGCTGAAAGATTTGCTCGGCGAAAAAATTCGACGCTACGACAAACGCGGCGACAATCACTTCGACACGGCCAGCGCGTTCATAAAAAGTATGCGCGGCTCGGACGCGGACGCGGCAATTTTTTATTTGGCAAAGATGATTGACGGCGGCGAAGATTTAAAATTTATCGCGCGACGGATTGTCATTTGCGCGGCCGAAGACGTGGGCAACGCCGACCCGCTAGCTTTGATTTTGGCGAACGCGGCGGCTCAAGCGGCTCAATTCGTCGGCCTGCCCGAAGCCCGAATAATTTTGGCGCAGGCCGTCACGTACATC
Source organism: uncultured Selenomonadales bacterium (assembly GCA_946408105.1). Lineage (GTDB taxonomy): Bacteria > Bacillota > Negativicutes > Selenomonadales > Selenomonadaceae > Quinella. The sequence continues at coordinate 2,638 of CAMJQS010000193.1, forward strand.
GCGGGCGCACCCAAATCAAACGCGGCTTATCTTGCCATTGACAAAGCATTGAACGACACGCGCGGCACCGTCCCGAAACATTTGCGCGACACTCACTACAAAGGCGCAAAAACTTTCGGACACGGCGTCGGCTACAAATATCCTCACGACTTTGAAAATCATTTCGTCCGCCAAC
>CAMJQS010000194.1 GCA_946408105.1 uncultured Selenomonadales bacterium
TTATAGCCGCCCGCCGAATAATAGCTTGAGCCGTTCCAACCTTTACTGACCGAATCGCTCGGCGCGAGGCTCGTCTCCAATTCTATCGTGTAATCATTATCCGCACTAATCGCCGCGCCGTCTTCGAGTACCGCAGAGTTCGTAATCGTGACCTTATTGCCGTCGCCAACTTCGATCGCCGATTTAACTTCGTCAACCGTCACATTACTCTTTAGACCAGACAAAGTAAATAATATTTCTGTGTTCGCAGGCTGATAAGTAATTTTTTTGTCGGAAATGGCGGCTCCGGCTGTGATTTTCTTGAGATAATTCGCGGAGGTATCGTTGACTGTCCAATCATTGCCATTTTCGGTAGGATAAGTTAAGCCGCTGATTGTCAAAGCAACATCTTCGCCAGCTTTGGCAACAATATTGTCGCCGCTCTTCGCAAGGCTCGTGATTGAGGAGTCAAAACCAATTTCTCCGCTCTTGAAGCCCGAAACCTTGACTGTCGTTCCCGTCGCGTAATAATTCTTGCCGTCAATGACGAGTTTATCGCCAGTCGCAGTAACATTATCGGGCAAAGTGAGCGTATATTTGTAGGTTTTGCCGTCGTAAGTAACGGAACCGCCGCTTGCCAAGCCATTTATCGAAGTAATTGCACCGTTTTCAACCGTAACCGTCACGCCGTCCGTATCATCGACAACTGTGAGCGTCTTGCCGTCGGTCGTCGTGAGCGAATCGGTAACCGTGACCTTGCCGCTGTACAATTTCCAATCAGTTTCGCTCGTCAAAGCCGCCGTTGTAACAGTTTCGCCATTTGCCAAGTGATAAGTGTTGCCGCTAACTGTTTTGCTTATTTTTTCAGTGTCGACAGAGTAATTAACTCCGCCAATTTCTATGTCGGTGACGTTCGCAAGCGTTATCGTCGTGGCGTTGACTTTGTAATTGCCGTTCGCCGTGACTTTGAAGGCATTGTTGCCGCTCTTGAGGTTGCTGAACTCCTTGCCGAGCGTATATTCCTTGCCCGTGCCGACATCTACCGTCAAATTCGCCGCGTCAGTCGCGTTAATCGCCGTCAAAGTGCCGCTTTCAAGTTTGGCAATCTGTTTAGCGGTCGAGTCAGTGTAAATCGTATCGCTTCCGAGCGTGATTGCGTTGCCGGTGATTATTGTCGCCGTTGTCCACGACGTATCATTTATCGCCAGAGTGTCCGCCGTCACATGGACAAGACTATCGTTCTTGATTATGCCGTTAGTCGTGACTTCGTAGCTGTCATTGCCGATTGTGAACTTGTCGCCCGAATTTAAGCCGCCAATCGTCGAATCAGTCGCATTGACCGTGAGTCCGTCGCCGCTCGTCAGTGTTATCAAGTTGTTGCCAACTTTTACCGCGTTATTTGTCGCTGAAATTTTCGCCGTGCCGCTTATCAGTGTCGAGCCGTCAAATTTGAACGCGCCGCTAACCACGCCGAACTTATTATCGCCGACATTGACATTAACGCCGCCTGTGCCTGCCGTGATTGTCGTCGTCGAAGTATAAAATGCAGAGTCAATCGTTATCGCAGTCGTCAACGCGCTCGCATCTATCGCTGTGATTGTCGTCGAAGAATCATTTGCTTTAGTCAGCGTAGATCCGTCGAAACTCGCGACTTTTTTGCCGTCCGCGCCATAAAAATCTTGATTGGCGGCGGCAGTGAGCGTGATTGTGTCGTCAACCGTAGCTGTCCAATTATTTTCCGCGTTAAGTTCTGTTAAAGTGACCGTCGCAGGATTATTGAGCCAAACTTTTCCGCTCTTCAAAATAAAACCATCGCCAACAGTGTATTCGGTATCTCCGACTTTGAACTTGTCGCCGTTGTCCAAGCTGTCAAACGTCGAAGTGCCGGCGTTGAAAGTGATTTCGCCGCTAATTGCCTCGATTGTCGCGCCACCATTGAACGAAACCTTAACGCCCTTGCCTAAAGTCGCCGTGCCTTTGAATTGATTCGTTGCGTTGCCGATATTTTTCACGTCGGAGCCGATGCCGCTCGTCAGCTTGAAATATTTCCCGCTGTATCCTTCGCCAGCCGCTATGTTGTCCGTCAAATAGCCGAGCTTGGTCGTCGTGTCGAGAGTGTAAGGTTTAGTTGTTGAGCCGTCATTGCCCGTAAAGACTTTGGCGAAGTCCCAGATTAAAATCGGGTTGCTAATCGTTACGTCCGCCGTGATTGTAAATTTTTTGTCGTCGTCAAGCGTTCCAACAGATAAATTCGCGCTCTTGATGAGTTTATTGGCGTCGGTCGCCGCGATTGTGACGGTCGCGCCCGCCTTTACATAAATATCGTTGCCGACTGCGTAGTTGCTCGTTACATTGATGCCGCTCGGCAAAGTGACTTTGTAAACCTGCGTCAAGTCGGGATAATTATTCGTGACAACATTTTGAGCCGTCGCAACCGTATAATTTCCTTCTGTGCCGAAAATATAATGCTTAGTCTCGTCGAGGCTCGCGCCGATTGTTTTATCTTCAGTGATTGTGGCGGTGTTCGCGACTGTGTAACCGGTTTTCGTGCCGGACAAGGTGATTGCGCCGACCGCATAAGTTTTGCCGCCGGCTGTCGCAGAAATACCGCTCGCGACTGAGACAAAAGCGGGCAATGTCACTTCATAAACACGAATCAAATTGGAATAGTTATCCGTGTTATTGGCGAGCGTGTAGCCGTTGCCGTTGTCGAAAGCGTAATGCCCGCTCGTGTCGGTAATTTTGAAGTTGTAGCCGCTCGGAGCGGTAATTTGCTTGCCTGTATCAAAAATCGCGTCGGACTTTATCTTTAACGTCTTGTCGTCAAC
>CAMJQS010000195.1 GCA_946408105.1 uncultured Selenomonadales bacterium
TTTGGAACTGAAAAATTATCAGCGGGAGACGCTGGAGACTTTGGAAAAATTTTTGAGCGCGGCAAGGATAATCGGAGGCGCGGCGGCCTTCGCGGAAAATCGAAACGCGCCGAGTTATTCGCCCGAATATTTTTCGCTGAAAAATTTGGAGGACGCGCCGTATATTTGCTTGCGTTTGCCGACGGGCGGCGGAAAAACTTTGCTTGGCGCGTATGCAATTCGATTGGCGGCAGAAAATTTTTTGGCGCGAGAATTTCCTTTCGTGCTGTGGCTGGTGCCGACAGACACAATCAGACAGCAGACGCTCAAACTTTTGCGCGAGCCGAAAAGTTTTTATCGGCAAGTGTTGGACGCGGCGTTCAACAGCGCGGTGAAAATTTTTGACGTGACGGAATTCAGACAGCTTCGCCCGCAAGATTTAATTCAATCGCTGAATATTTTCGTGGCGACGTTTCAATCCTTCCGCGTGAACGACAGAGACGGCCGCAAAGTTTATCAGCCGAACGAATTTTTGGAGCCGTGCTTCCGAGAAATTCCGCGGCAAGAATATTTCGAGGTCGACGAGCGCGGCGGTTATAAATCGTTCGGAAATTTAATCGCGTATCTTCGTCCGCTGATGATAATCGACGAGGCGCACAACTATTCCAGCGAGTTGAGCTTGGAGATAATGCAAAAGCTGCGGCCTTCGGCAGTTATCGAGTTGACGGCGACGCCCGCGACAAATTCAAACGTGCTGTATCAAGTGAGCGCGTCCGAGCTCAAAGCCGAAGAGATGATAAAGCTGCCGATAGAGCTGACGGAAAATCATTCGTGGGAAATGACAATCGACAGCGCGGTACAAAAACGGACGGCGTTGGAGAAATTGGCGGCGCGCGAGGCGGAATACATCAGACCGATTGCACTTTTCCAAGCCGAAAATAAAGACAAAGAAGTTACTGTCGACGCTGTGAAAAAATATTTAATTGAAGGCGCGAAGGTTGCGGCGGAGGAAATAGCTGTGGCGACGGGCGAGCGGCGCGAACTTGACGGCGTGAATCTTTTCGCGCGGGATTGTCCGATTCGATACGTCATCACGGTTCAAGCCCTCAAGGAAGGTTGGGACTGCCCGTTTGCTTACGTATTCTGTTCGCTTGCAAAAATTCATTCGCCAAAAGACGCCGAACAACTTTTGGGGCGCGTGCTGAGGATGCCTTACGCCGCGCGCAGAGAGTCGCCCGAATTGAACAGAGCTTATGCGTTCGTGGCGGTGGAAGATTGGATGTCGGCCGCGAAAAAAATTCGCGACAATTTGTTGGGCATGGGCTTCGAGGACGCGGAGGCAAATTACGCGCTGAACATTCAGCCGAAACTTTTTGACGAGCCGCGAACGATAAAAATTTTTACGAGTGAGCCGCCGAGATTGGGCACGCTGAATTTATTTTTGCAGGGCGCGGCAGTCGTCGAAAAAACTTCGGACGGCTACGAGCTGACGATTGAAAATCTTTCGGAAAAAGATTTGGCGGAAGTCGAGACGAACGCGAACAAAATTTTTAAGCGCAAAGAGTCGCGCGAAGAACTTTTGAAAGCGATTCGTCAAAAAGAATTTGTTCCCGCAGAAAAAAATTCTCCTTCGGAGCGCGGCGTTAAGTTTGAAATTCCGATGTTGTGCGCGGACTTCGGCGACGGCACGGAAGTTGTCGAGCGCGAAAATTTTTTGCCGACGACCTGGCAACTCACCGGCTACTACGACACGGCCCTGCCGAACTTCAGCAAAGACACCGAGGCTTGGACTTTTGAATTCGACGTGGCGGGTCACAAGCTCACGGAAAAATTTTTGGGCGACGACGCGAACAATTTATTTTTCGGCGAAACGAACTGGACGCTCAATGAACTTGTCGGTTGGTTCGCGGGAAAAATTTTGTCGCCCGATTTAACTTTTGAAGACCTTGCCGAATATATCCGCAGAATTTTAAATCGCTTGTCGGACGAAAAAAATATTTCGCTCGCCGAACTCGTCCGCCTGCGTTATTCGTTGCTGAAAGTTTTGGAAGAGAAAATAAAACTTTGTCGGGCGGCGGCGTACAAAATCGGTTGGCAGGAAAAACTTTTCGGCGAAGAAAAAAATTCTTGCGTGAAGTCCGACATAAAAAAAATTTTCGAGCCGGAAACTTATCCCGCGAAAAGTTTTTATCACGGGCGCGTTCAATTCCAAAAACATTTTTATCCGACGGTCGGCGACATGGACAGCCGCGAAGAAATTTTTTGCGCGCAACTGATTGACGCGAACAAAAATGTTGAGACGTGGATAAGGAACGTCGACCGCGAACCGCTGTATTCTTTTTGGCTGCCCACGCACCGAGGAAAATTTTATCCCGATTTCGTCGTTAAGCTCACGGACGGAACTTACGCGGCGATTGAATACAAAGGCGAAGTTTACAAAACCAACGACGACTCAAAAGAAAAAAATTTGGTCGGCGAACTTTGGGAAAAACACAACGGCGGAAAATTTTTGATGGCAACTTTGCGCGACGACGACGGCCGCGACCTTTCGACGCAGATAAAAGAATTTTTCCGCTGACAAAAATTTTTGGAGGAGGTTTCGTATGGAAGTCTTCTATTTAAAAATAAATCGCCTCGTGCCCGACACAAGGCGATATCTGTGGGCGTGGCTGGAGGCAATTTCAAAAATCCCGAACGCAAAAATTTACATCGTCTGCGACAAGCCGGAACTGACGAACTTTATTAAAGCCACGATAAATTTCGGCGGCCTCGACTGTGAATTCATGGAGAGCAACCGCACTTCCC
>CAMJQS010000196.1 GCA_946408105.1 uncultured Selenomonadales bacterium
AACAACTTCAGCAGGTTAAAAAGCTCGGCTCGCTCAACGATTTGCTCGGCATGGTTCCGGGGCTTGGCGGGCTGAAGAAAAAATTGACGGGCGTCGACCTCGACCTTGACGGAAAAGAAGTCAAGCACATGGAAGCAATTATCCTTTCCATGACGCCCAAGGAACGCGCCGACACGAGCATTATCGACGCGAAGAGACGCAAACGAATTGCGCTCGGCTCCGGCACAAAAGTCGCCGATGTCAACAAACTTTTAAAGCAGTTCGACGAGATGCGCAAAATGATGCGTCGCTTCAAAACTTCTCAAGCTCAACAACAGCAATCATCAAAAAAAGTTAAAGGCAAAAAAGGAAAAGTTAAAAAAGGGAAGAATACTAAACCCAAGATGCCGACGCTCCCGAATCTCGGCGGACTTTTGGGACAGCTCGGCGGAAAATTTCCTTTCATAAAATAAAAAAAGGTGGTGAGATTGTGGTAAAAATCAGGCTCAATCGAATGGGCGCGAAGAGGCAACCCTTCTATCGCATAGTCGTTGCGGACAGTCGTTCGCCGCGTGACGGTCGCTTTATCGAAATAGTCGGCAACTACGACCCGACCAAGAACCCCGCCATTGTCAATGTCGACGAGGAAAAAGTCATCGGCTGGATTAAAAACGGCGCACAACCGACAGATACAGTTCGCTCGCTCCTCAGCAAGAAGGGAATCATGAAAAAAATCCACGAGGAGCGCAAGGCGGCCAAGGCTGCAGAGTAATTATCGAACAAATTAGTTGAGGTAGAGGACAATGCAAGAACTTGTAACTGTGCTGGCAAAGGCACTTGTCGAAAAACCCGAAGCGGTGCAGGTTGAATCGGTCGAAGAAGAAGACCGCACGGTTTTGAAACTGCACGTCGCGCAGGAAGATATGGGCAGGGTTATTGGCAAACAAGGACGAATTGCCAAGGCGATTCGTACCATAGTCAAATCCGCCGCAACACGTGAGAAGAAAAAAGTTTCGGTTGACATTGAATGATACAATCGGCGCGGTGAGCACATGGCTTGCCGCTTTTTTGTTGCGCCGCGATTGACATTGCCAAATCTTTCTGATATTATCGGCGCGTTCAAAGGAGAGGTGTCCGAGCGGTTTAAGGAGCCGGTCTTGAAAACCGGTGATGTCGAAAGGCACCGTGGGTTCGAATCCCACCCTCTCCGCCACTGTCGACAATAATTTTTTCGGAAATAGATATTCGCCTTCGGGCGATTATTTTTAGGGGGGCGACGATTTATTATGGACGAGCAAGAAAAGTTGCGCGTATTGATAACCGACGACTCGCAGCTCCTTCGCAAGAAACTTGGTGCAGAACTTGAGAAACTTAATTGCGAAGTCGTCGAGGCTGTCAACGGCAAAGAGGCGATAACACTCGTCTTGGAACAGGAACCCGACGGCATTTTTTTGGATATCGTCATGCCGGTTGTCGGCGGGATTGAAGCGTTGGAATTTATCCGCGAAGTCGCGTCCGATGTCCCCGTCGTCATGTTGAGTTCGATGGGCACGCCGAGCAAATTAATGCAGTGTCTGAAAATGGGCGCGATAGATTTTATTCACAAGCCGTACACGAAAGAGCAAATCGCTCACGCGGTCGAATCCATGCGCAAGATAAAAGCGAAACGTCTTGCCAAAGAAAACGACGAAATTTAATTAGGAACTAATTCCTAACAGCTGACAGCTAAAAAAGGGAGGGTTTTAACATGCCGATTATTGAGCAAAATACGGTTTCGGCGATGAACAAAGCGGGCGGCAAAGGCGAAATGTTTATCACGCACCTTTTGACGCCCAAAGAAATGCTCGGCAAATGTGAAATGTTCGCCAGCGTGAAAATTCCCGTCGGCTCGTCGCTCGGCGTTCATCAGCACGTCGGCAACAACGAAACTTATTACATTCTTCAAGGCACGGGACTTTACACGGACAACGGCAAAACTTACACCGTCAAGGCGGGCGACACGACTTTTTGCGCGGAAGGCGACACCCACGGCATTGAAAACATCGGCGACGACGATTTAATTTTTATCGCGCTGATTATCAACGCCAAATAATATTGCAACGGCAAGCGGCGTGTGCTAAGATACGGGCAACCAAGGAAAGGAGCTGTCAACAATGGATATGGCAATCGCAGCACTGTCGGTGGACATGAACGCGGCGAAGGTTCAACAGGAGCTGGGCATTTCCGTTTTGAAGATGGCAATGTCGGCAGACACTTCCGCCGTGGAGGAGGCGTTGGAGGTCGTCGAAAGTCTCGACCCCGCGCTCGGAAACAATTTGGACGTTACGGCGTAAAAAAGACTTGATTTTTCCAAAACATTCTGCTAAATTCTGCAGGTAATTTTTCAGAAGGAGGAATTCTTTTTATGACAAGAGCTGAATTGATAGTGGCCGTCGCGGATAAAGCCAAAGTCGACCGCAAGACGGCGGAAAAAACTGTCGCGGCAACTTTTGAAACGATTAGGCAGGCACTCATCGAAGGCGACAAAGTTCAAGTGTTGGGCTTCGGCACGTTCGAGAATCGCGCGCGGGCTGCTCGCAAAGGGCGCAACCCCCGCACCGGCGAAGAAATCGAAATCAAATCGTCGAAGCTGCCGTCTTTCAAGGCGGGCAAAAGTCTCAAAGAGGCTTGCAATCCCTAAGGAAAAAATTTTCGCGGAGTCGGGTATTTGCTCGGCTCCGTATTTGTTTAAGGCGAAAAATTTTTTGGCACACGATTTTAATTGCGTGCTCGTCGGCAGAAGTCGC
>CAMJQS010000197.1 GCA_946408105.1 uncultured Selenomonadales bacterium
GACAGCGCGTTTCGCACACGCCGCACTGAATGCACTCGCCCGCGTGATGAGCCAAGGCCGCGTAATGTTCGCGGACGGTTTCGGGTATCGTCGGCTGCGTCTCCGCCAAGTGCAAAAATTTCGTGACGTAAGCGATGTCGATTTTTTTTACACACGGCGCGCAGTGGCTGCAGTAGACGCAATGACCTTGCCAAGAAATTTTCGGGAAGCTCGCAAAAGTCAGCGCGTAATCTTTTTCTTCGGGCGTCGCGTCTTCGTAGGAAATGCTCTGCTTGAGTTGCTCAACGGAATGTGCGCCCGCCAAGACGACTGCCACGCCCGGACGACTTAAGGCGTAGTGAATGCATTGATTGGCCGTCAACGCCACGCCCGCCGGAGAAAGTTCCGCGTTCAACAAATCGCCGCCGCCGAAACATTTCATGACCGTCACGCCCACGCCTAACCTTTGGCACGTCTCGTAAAGTTTTTGGCGGTCGGGATTCATATTGATTAATTTTCCCGCGTAATTTTTTCCGTTCCAAAGTTCTTCGACGTCCTCGGAGGCGGGCAACAAATCGTAGCAGGGATTGACGCTGAACATCAAAACTTCAATCGCGCCGCTCTCCACGGCCTCAAGTGCCACTTGCGGATTGTGGCTGCTCAAGCCGATGTGATGAATTTTTCCAGCCGATTTTAATTCGCGCGCGTAATCCAAAATGCCGCCCGAAACAATTTGCCGCCAATCGTCGAGCGCGTCGCAGTAGTGAATCGTGCCCACGTCAATGTAATTCGTCTGCAACTGCTCCAAAGATTCCTCAAAGCCGGCGACGACTTCTTTAAGTTTGCGCGTCCGTTTGTATTGCCCGTTCTGCCACACGGAGCAAATGTGCGATTGCGCGAAAAATTTTTCTCGACGCCCGCGCATGGCCTCGCCGACAGCTTTGCGAACCGCGGGGTTCGACGTGTACAAGTCAAAATAATTTACGCCCGCCGCCTCTGCCGCGTCGAAAAGTTTTTTTGTCATCGCGCAGTTCTCTTCGCCGAAGCCTTCGCAGCCCATGCCGATTTCGCTAACTTTTAAGCCGGTCTTGCCCAGCTCGCGATAAATCATGCCGCTCACTCTCCTTTACGAAAAAAAATTAGACAGGAAAAAATTTTTTCCTGCCTTTAGTTATCTCCAACCTTTTGCTAAAAATTTTTCAGCGCGGGCGGAATTAATTTTTTGTCGACAATCAATTTTTCAATCGCGTCGATGACCATGCGCGGCGAAATTTTTTTCTGACACTCCAGCGCGCGCGGCGTGTTCTTATGGAGCGGACAGTTCGCTTGCAAAAAAGATGCGCGACGATTATTAAAGCAACCGTTGCACACACGGCGATTGGCGACGCGGTACGGCGTATAAAATTCGCACCAATCTTGAGAGAAACCGCAAATCATCACGACGGGACAATCGGTCGTCCACGCCAGCCAAGATAAGCCGCTGCCCAAGCCGATAAAAAATTCCGCGTGATAAAGCATGTTAGCCCGCTCAAGCAACGGACGATTGCCCGTGAAATCTTCCGCGCCGTCGGGTTTGCGAATCGTAAAGTCGTCGGTCGTCAGCTCCGCGTTCCTGTCAATGCAAAAGACGCGATAGCCGAGAGCTTTTAAGTAGTCGACGACGACAGCCCAGCCGTTCGGCCAATGCCAACCTTTATTCGCTTGAGCAGCCTGCACGGCAATGCAAACGTAAGGCTCGTCGGTGACGGGCGGCTCCGTCGGTTTGAAAAAATTTTTCGGCGGAAGATAATCAATCCCCAGAAGCAAACCGCCCGCGCGAAGCAGTGAAACTTTTCGAGAATCGGCAGGAGTGAGCGGAAAAGGCGACAGAATCATAAGCAAACGATACGTTGCGTAAGTTTCAAAATTTATTTCGTCGACCAAATTAATTTCGGGATAGAGCCGCGCAAAAAGTTCGTGGAAAATTTTCGGAAGAGAAACCGACAAGTCGCAGCGATGAACTTTTTTAAATTCTCTGACGTAGGGCAGAAAAGCCAGCGTGTCGCCCAATGCGCCGGTCTTGCAAATTATGACGACGGGTTGGCCTTCGAGGTCGAGCGTGTGGGAAAAAATTTTTTCCTCGTCCAAAAAAACTTCGACGTGCCAGCGAATAAAATAATTTTCCACAGAAATTAATCGGCCGCCGGAAATATATTTGTCGAAAAAAATTTGTCCGCTGTCGAAGTCGCTTACCTTCACGCGAAAATTTCCTTCGGGGATGTCGAGCCTCAAGCCGAAATTAAAATCCAAACGCAAGCCGTCAATGCCAGTCTCCCCATAAATTTCCGACTCGAAAAATCCTTCGGGCAATCCAAAGAGTCTCTTCAAAAATTTATAAAAAAATTCTTGGTCGAAGTCTTCCGAGGTTTGCGCTTGGCTCTGTTTAAAAATTTCGCGGACTTCAGGCGAATAACGATAATTCTTCCGATAATCTTCGATGTCGTTCACCGTGAAGAAATGCAATCTCAAAGTGAATTCCTCCTTAAGGCGGGCGGCGTCAATTTCCTGTCGACAATCAATTTTTCAATCGCGTTGATGACCATGCGCGGCGAAATTTTTTTCTGGCACTCCAATTCGTGCGGCGTGTTCTCATGGAAAGGACACTTATTGTAAACAAAGGTGACACGAAAATCATTGAAGCAGCCGTTGCAGACTTTGCGATTGGCGACGCGGTACGGCGTGTAAAATTCAAACCAATCTTGAGAGAAGCCGCAAATCATCACGACGGG
>CAMJQS010000198.1 GCA_946408105.1 uncultured Selenomonadales bacterium
CAAACATGAATCATAAAATCAATCCTTTACATTGCATAGATGAGGGGATAAGAATTCATCGACATGCCCTGTTCTTCCGACAAAAATTCCAGGGCGTTCAAGAAATCTCTTCCGAAAGTGAAGCCGGCCTTTGTAAGCGCGCTGAAGGGGAAGCCTTGCGCCATGATGAAGAAAACTTTTTTACCGTAAGAATCTTTCATGGAGTTGAAGACTTTCTGCAGGGCTGTTTTGTCGTCGAGCACAATAAGTTCCTCGTCGTCGCGGATGGAAAAAACTTTTTTCAGCTCGTCGACGTATTCGGGCGTCACGCAGAAGCCGCGGGTTTTCCCTGCCATAACCGAAGAAAGATTCACCAAAGATTTTTTCAGGCGGATGTGAACTTGTTGAAAGCTCTCGTAAAGTTTGCCGACGGCGGCGGAGTCGAACCAGGGCGTCTCCGCAAGATAATTCATCCACAGGCGATTGAACGCGTCGTTCATGTCGAGCTGGAGGGAATAGGACGTGTAGTAATAAATTTTCTTTTCCACGTCCTCTTTATTTTTCCGAGCGATTCTTACAAAGCAGTTGAACTTCGCGGGCAAGGGAGCCGTTTGAGTCGCGAAACAATAATTCAAAACGGTTTGGTCTAACAGATTAAAATATTTGTGTTCGCCCGCAAACTTCAGCCCGTCAAAAATTTTTGATTCTTCGGCGCGCAAAAGATTTAAATTCATCACCATGACGCCGGAGCTGAAATAATTTTCTTTCTTGACGAAACCGTCCGCGACGACTCTGTCAGCCGTGTGAACGTCCGAGCCGATTGCAAGCGCGGGAACAGCCGCAAGAATTTTGTTGCCCGGGTCGACGCGCCAAAGTTCGCTGATGTCGTGATTGACGAGGACGGTCGGCTCAAGGTAAATCGCTTTGCTTACGTTCGCCGAAAGAACTTGCGGGACAAAAAGTTTGTAGAGGACGGCTTTGTTGAAGCGGGCGTCCGTGTCGGCGAAAATTTTATCGATTTCCTCAAAACTTTTGGCGCAAAGTTTTTCGACGTTATAAAACTTCACGGCGTGAGCATAACGACCGGCAAGGTAAGAAAATTTATCGCGGTTGTCGTCGGTCAAAGTGTCGTCGTGGAGGATGTGAACCGTGACGGGCGTGAGCGGCTTGGAAATATTTTCAAAGACAGAGAGCATGGACGTGCCCGCGAATTTCGCGAAGGAACCTGTCTCGTCGCGGAAGGCAAAACAAACATGAATCATAAAAATCACTCCTTTACATTGCGCTGATTAAGGAATAAGGATTGAACGACACGCTGCGGGTTTTGTTCGTGAACGTCCAGCCTCTGAAGAAATCTTTTTCTTCCTCGAAGCCTGCCTTAATCAGCAGCTCGAACGGGAAATTTTTGTTCAAGAATTTTTCCGTCATGATGAAGAAGACGCAAGTGCCTCTGCAAATTTTCATCGTGTCGATTAATTTTCGGAGGGAAGCATCGTTTTCGGCGGGAATAATTTCTTCGTAGTCTTTTATGTCGAAAAGATTTTTCGCGTCGGAAATTTTGTCGGGCTCGACGAAAAACGCGCGAGTTTTGCCCGGCATGGTGTTGACGATGCTCAAGGGGGAATTTTCTTGGTCGACGTTTGCTGTTTGAATTATTTCATAAAGTCGCTCGAAAGTTTCTTCGTCGAACCACGGAGACTTGACAAAGCAATTCATCCACAGACGATTGAACGAGTCGTTCATGTCGAAGCCCGGCCGAGAAGTGCCGCCCGCGTAATGATAAATTTTTTCCGCCAAAGCCGGTTTGTCGCTTGAGCGTTCCCGCCTGACGAAGCTGTTAAATTTTTTCGGCAACTTTAAAGCGCGATCGTGGAAAGAATAATTCAAAGCTGTTTGCTCCAAATATTTGTGCAGAGGATTTTTTCCCCTGAACTTCACGCCTTGCATTATCGCCTGTTCTTCTTTGCGCAAAAGATTTAAATTCATCAAGAGGACGCCGCAATTAAAATAATCTGCGGCGTTCACGACTCCTTCGCTGCAAAGGAGAAAATTTTTGTTCGTGTTGACGCCGTTTGCTTTTTCCGTGACGACGCCCAAACAATTTGCTCCGAGGTCGACTTGCCACAGTTCGTTTATGTCCAAGTTGACGAGGGTGTCGGGGTCGAGAAAAATTGCTTTGTCGATTTCTTTCGGGAGGACTTGAGGAATCAGAATTTTATAAAATGCGCCGACGGTTGCCGCGGTCTTGTCCACGTTCGGAATTATTTTTTTTATCTCGTCGATTTTGTCCGCACAAAGTTTTTCGACGTTGTAAAATTTCACGGCTTGAGCGTAACGACCTGCGAGGTAAGAAAATTTATCGCGATTGTCGGGCGTCAAAGTGTCGTCGTGGAGGATGTGCGCCGTGACTTCCGAATCCGTGTTTTCAAAGACGGAAAGCATGGACGTGCCCGCGAACTTTGCATAACGCCCGGTTTTGTCGCGAAAACAAAAACAGACATGAACCATAAAATCACTCCTTCTTCATTTGCTTAAAAAAGATTTGCAGGAAAATAATTAACACCGCGCCGATAATCGCGCCGGGGATTAAACCGTCGACGCCGCGCATGAACGACATAAAAATCGGTGTGCGCATGTGAGCAAAAGTTTCGACCATCGAGCTTTGACCAATCGTCGCCGCCATGACCAGCGCGAAACAAATCATCTTCGGGAATTTTTTCAGCAGGGCGGCGAACGCCAACATGAACGCGGGGTGCCCGAAGAAAA
>CAMJQS010000199.1 GCA_946408105.1 uncultured Selenomonadales bacterium
TGCCCGAAGAAATCAATTCCAAAATCGCGGAGATTAAACTCGAATCAATCGGCGTAAAAATCGACACGCTCACCGACGCACAGCGCGAATACCTCGGCTTATGAAAACTTTGATTGACAATCGCATTGAAGAATACGATTATTTTTATTCAATCGACGAGGACAGGTGGAAAGTTATCGGCATGGTTGACGACATTTTGACGGTCATTTATACTGAACGAAAAGAATCAACGCGAATAATTTCGGCGCGTGAAGCTAATGAAAAAGAGAGGAGAAGATATTATGGCTACCGTATTTTACTTTCTGCCGAATCCTCCGCCGCCGTTGACGGAAGAGGAGAAAGCTGAAATTGCCGCGCTTAAAGACCGCCCGATTGTCTTTGATGAAGACTGCATGCCGCTCAGCGAAGAATGCGAAAGAAAAAATGATTACATCATGCGAAAATACAAGACGCGCCGAGTCACGAAAGAACTTTGGCTCAAAGAATTTCCCGAAGATTTTCCAAAACGTAAAGCGGAGGCGGCAGGATGATTGAAAATAATTTTGTGATACGCGACGTAAAATTTTTTAAGTCGACGGGCGAAATCGAGACGGCAAATATTTTTGTCAGCGGCGATAAAATTTCAAAGATAACTAAAGGCGCGGTCGACGGCGAAAAAATTATCGACGGGAAAAATAAATTCGCGACGCCGGGACTAGTCAACGCGCACACGCACGCTTCGATGACTTTGCTGCGCAGTTATTCCGACGACAAAGCGTTGATGGATTGGTTGCAAAAAGATATTTGGCCTGTCGAAGACAAGATGACGCGCAAAGATATTTATTGGGGCGCGGCGTTGGCGGCGGTCGAAATGATTCGCGGCGGGACGACTGCTTTCGCGGACATGTACGGCCCGTGCATGGAAGAAGTTGCCAAAGTCGTCGAAGAATCGGGCATGCGCGGCAGTTTATGCCAAGGTTTAATCAGTTTTGCCGACGGCGAAAAAAAATTGGCGGCGAACGTCGAGCTGTACAAAAATTTTCACGGCGCGGCCGACGGCAGGATAACCGTCATGTTCGGGCCTCACGCGATTTACACTTGCCCGCCTGATTATCTAAAAAAAGTTGCGGCGGAGGCTCAAAAGCTCGGTGCTCAAATTCATATGCACATGAACGAGACGCAAACCGAAATTGACGACTGCTTAAAAGCTTACGGCAAGCGTCCGTTCGAGGTCGTCAACGAGACGGGATTGTTTGAACTCGGAATGCTGGCGGCTCATTGCGTTTGGTTGAGCGACGAGGAATTTGAAATCATCAAGCGGAAAAAAATTCGCGTGGCGCACAACCCCGGCTCCAACATGAAACTTGCAAGCGGCATTTGTCCCGCGACGAAACTTCTTGCTCAAGGCGTGACGGTTGCGCTCGGCACGGACGGCGCGTCGTCGAACAACAATTTAGATATGCTTGAAGAGGCAAGATTGGCGGCTCTGCTCGCGAAGGTCGACACTCTCAATCCTCTGGCAGTGCCCGCGCCGCAAGCAATTCAAATGGCAACGGAAAACGGCGCGGCGGCTCTCGGCTTAAAAAATATCGGGCGGCTGGAGGAAGGCTGCAAGGCGGACATCGTGTTGTGGGACATGCGCGGCGTCGAGTGGCAACCGAATTACAATCCCGCGTCGCTTCTGGTTTACTCGGCAAACTCTTCGGCGGCGGACACCGTCATCGTCGACGGAAAAATTTTAATGGAAGGCCGCGAACTTAAAACTTTGGACGAAGAAAAAATTTTGGCGGAATTCACAGCTTGTGCCGAACGCCTTACGAAAAATTAAACTTGTATTTTAAAATTCAGTCGTTTATAATGCGCTCGAAAGGAGATGTTTTACATGGTAGGCTATACGCTTCGCCAAGAGCGCGAGCGACAGAATTTGACAATAAGCGACATTGAACAGGGCACAAGCATACGCGCTCTTTACATAGAGGCTATCGAGAACGGCGAATACGACAAGTTGCCGGGCGCGATTTACACGAAAGGCTTCATCAAAAATTACGCGAAGTTTTTGGAGATGGACGTCGACGCGGTGGCAAAAGAATTCGCAAACGACATGGCCGAACTTTCTGCGGAGGCAGAGGCCGAAGCTGCAAAGGCGGCGGCGGAAGAAGTTGCTCCCGTGCCCGAAAAAAAATCCGAGCCGAAGCCCGAAAAAAAATCTGTCGGCTATTCAATCCAAGAGGAAAGTCGCAGTTCATTTAAATTCATCGTGGCGGCCGTCGTTTTAATCGCGGCGTTGGCGGGCGGCGCGTGGTCGTGGCTTTCAAGTTCGGAAGGTGACGTCGCAAAAGTCGAACCGCCCAAGCAACAGCAAGTTCAACCCGTTGCGCCCGAACCGACTCCGCCGGCTGACCCGACGCCCGTGGCGAATGCAAACCCCGAACCGCCCAAGCCCGCCGACAAAGTTGCAGTTCAAGCGCGTTTCAACGACCGCTGCTGGGCTCTCGTCACGGTTGACGGCGCAGTCGTTCAAGAAGGCGTCATCGACGGCGGCCAAACTCTTTCGTGGGAAGGCAAAGAAAATATTACCTTCCGCCTGGGCAACGCGGGCGCGGTCGAATTTTTCCAAGACGGCAAGAGCCTCGGCGTTCAAGGCGCAATCGGCGATGTTGTCGACAAAACTTTTACGCGCAAATAATTTTTTCCAATAAAAAAAATCCTCGGCAGTCAATCGACCGTCGAGGATAATTTTTTTATTTAATCG
>CAMJQS010000200.1 GCA_946408105.1 uncultured Selenomonadales bacterium
TCTTTTTGTTTCTGCTCAAGTTTTTTGCGTTCTTCTTTGCTCAAATTTTTCTTGGCGGTCTCGTCGAACTGCTTAAAGAAATCTTCCGCGGCTTTGGTGTAGTCTTTCGCGCTCTTGTCGAGGACGTTGCTTTGAATGCTGTAGGTGTACATGAGCTTGCCGTCGGCGGCGTTGTAGACGTAGAAGAAAAGCCACGGCCGCTTGGAATTGTTCGTGACGGTCGTAATGACGTAGGAGTCGGCGTAGCGTCCGATGTTTTGATTAAAAACTTTTTCGGCTTCGGGCACGTCCAACGAGTGAATATCAATGCCCGTGTCGCGGCGAATGGCGGAGGCCACGTCTTCATAGGAAATAATTTCGCGACTGGAAGTGAATCTGCCCGCGTTGTAAATGTCTCTTGCCAGGTCGTAAATTTCGGGCTCGGCCTCTTCAATCTTGTAGTAGTTCGGGTAGGCGACGGCAATTTTTTTTACGGCGTTGAGGTCGACATCATCTTCAATGTTTTCCTCGAAGGCAGCCAGAGCACTCGACGAAGTGACGAACACCGCCAACATCATCAGCGCGATAAAAAATTTTTTCATAAGCAAATCTCCTTTTAAATCAGCCCGTGAACTTTAAGCGCGGCTTTAATTTGTTCAAGGTGTTTGTGTTCGGGTTCACACAGCGGCATACGCAATTCGCCGACTTTCCAGCCCATGAGACGCATCGCAACTTTGACGGGAATCGGATTGACTTCACAAAACAGCGCGTCGATTAAATCGCAATAATCAATCTGCAGGCGCGCGGCCTCCTCAACTTTTCCGTCGAAATAATTTTGGCACATCATGTGCGTTTCATGCGGCGCGACGTTCGCGAGGACGGAAATAACTCCGCTGCCGCCGAGCGAAAGAATCGGGACGATTTGGTCGTCGTTGCCCGAATAAATTGCCAGGTCGTCGCCGCAAAGTTTGCGCGTCCGAAGAATCGCCGTGAAGTCTCCGCCAGCCTCTTTGGCGGCAACAATGCGCGGGTGTTTGGAAAGTTTGAAATAACTTTCGGGGGAAATGGTGACGCCCGTGCGCCCCGGCACGTTGTACAGAATCGCGGGAATGTTAATCGAGTCGGCGATTTTCAAATAGTGAGCGACGAGGCCGGCTTGCGTGCATTTGTTGTAGTAGGGCGTGACGAGCAGCACGGCTTGGACGCCGACGGACTCTGCATATTTGGAAAGTTCAATCGAATAAGCGGTATCGTTGGAGCCGGTGCCCGCGATGACAGGGACGCGCCCCGCCACGTGTTCAACGGTGAATTTAATCGCGGCTTTGTGTTCGTCGTCGTCCATGGTGGCGGCCTCGCCCGTGGTGCCCGTTATGCAGATTGCGTCCGTGTGATTTTTAATTTGGTCGTCAATCATTCGACCGAGTTCGGAAAAGTTCACGCCCGTTTCGTCGAACGGTGTAACAATCGCGACGCACGAGCCTTTAAATGGAATTTGTTTCATGTGAAAACCTCCAAAAAATTTTTTACTCCAAAGCTTGTTTGACTTCGCCGAAAATTTTTGCGTGCTCTTTGAGGACAGCCTCATTGCCGAAGACGCAAAGATTATTTTGATTCATGCAGTCTTCAACCAATTTCGATAAAGCGCGGATATCTTCCTGCCGCGCGGAAAGAATTTCGTTGCGGGATTTTTGGCGGTCGGCGTAAGTGATATTCCTCAAGCAAAAGTCTGCGGCGATTTGCCCTTTAATCGAGGGCGTCAACGGCTTGTCAATTTTGCTCAACGTGCCGATGATGTACTTGTCCATTTCACGGTCGCTCACGTCGAAATTTTTTAAGAAGTCCGCCGTGCCGTCGAAAGTCTCCAGCGTCTTTTCGAGGTTCGGGTCACGATACGAGCCGAAGAAAAGATTTCCCGCGCGCGTGAAACTGGAGAAGGCTCCGTACGCGCCGCCCTGCACGCGAATTTTCGTCCAAAAATATTCGTAGCGCAAAATCGTTTCCAAGACGTTGAGCGCGCCGTTGTATTCGTGGCCGAGGTCGATGAAGTTCGCGCCCCTGCCGACGTATTGCACGCGGCTTTGAGTGTAAAGGCCTTCGTTCTTCGGTTTGCACGGGAAAGAATAATGTTCGCGCTTGAATTCGTCAATCGTCATGCTCTTCAAAAGTTTTTGCAGCTTCGGCGCGAAATTTTTATAAAGTTCTTCGGTCGCAGTCACGCCGATAATCAAACCGTTGCGATTGACGAGGCGATTAAGCACGTCGTTTAAGTCGGCGACGAGCTCATCAAACTTTGCGTCGAAGTCGACGAGCAAATCTTTTAAAAATTTGTTGTAGGGCAGATAAGCGGCCGCGTTGTAAGCTCCGGTCTTCGTCTGATAGGAAACGAGTTGCGCGGAAATTATTTGCGTCGCCATGTTTTGTAAGTTGAGTTCAAAGCCGATTGCGTCCTGTTCGATGAGTTCGCGAAGGCGTTTTTTGTTCGTGAAAATCGTTTCGTTAAAAATTTCGCCGAGGATTTCTGTCATCTCGTCGAGCTTTGACTTGAGAGCCTTGACGTAAACCCGCAGGCGCGGCGCGAAGACGTGAGGCTTGCCGTTTTCCGAATCCGCGCGCAGAGTTGCGCCGAAGCCGCCGACGTTCAAGTTGGTTAAAATCGCCAGCTCCTCGTAAGAATGTTTTTTCGTGTCGACGTTGCCCAACAAACCCGTCAGCAGGTAAGCGTGGAAAAGTTTTTCTTGCGGAA
>CAMJQS010000201.1 GCA_946408105.1 uncultured Selenomonadales bacterium
GTGTCGCCCGAATTTTTTGCCGCGTCGATTCGTTCAAAAATTTTTTCGCCGCTCACTCCGCCGACGCTCAAAACTTCGCTAGAAATTTCCACGCCGCAAGCTTTGAGAAAAATTTTGCACAACGCGCCCGCCGCAACTCTCATGGTCGTTTCGCGGGCACTCGACCGCTCCAAAATGTCGCGCACGTCCGAGCGGGCAAATTTCGCCGCGCCCGTCAAGTCAGCGTGGCCGGGGCGGGCGTTGGTGACTTTTTCTCCGCACGGCGAACCTTCCGCGCTCATCTTGTCCGACCAATTTTTCCAATCGCGATTCTCGACGCTCAAAGTTATGGGGCTGCCAATCGTCTCGCCGAAACGAACGCCCGACAAAAATTCCACGCGGTCGCTTTCAATCTTCATGCGTCCGCCGCGCCCGTAGCCGCCTTGCCGTCGCTTGAGTTCAGCGTTGATGAAATCGCTCGAAACCTTCAAGCCCGCAGGCAATCCTTCCAAAATGCAAACCAGCCGCGCGCCGTGACTTTCGCCGCCGCTGATGAATCTTACTGCCATAAATTTTCATCCTCCTACGGCGTGATTATAGGAAAAAAAAATACGCCCCGCAATAAGGCGCAAAAAATTTTTGTCGCGCTCAAAGTTATAAAAAATTTTTCAAGCGTAAGAGCCGACGATGTAGCCGCCGTCCACGAAAAAATTTTGTCCCGTTATCCAGGCCGCGCGGTCGCTGAGCAAAAACAAAATCATTCCCGCCACGTCGTAGGCCGTGCCCAAGCCCAACAAGTGCCGCGAAATAATTTCGTCGCCGGCCGTCGCCGCGTACATTTCGTTCTGCATCATTTCCGTTTTGACCAGCGCGGGCGCAACCGAATTTATTCTGTGTTTGCCGCGAATTATTTCCGCCGCGAAAGATTTCACCGCCGATTGAACAGCAGCCTTCGCCGCAGAGTACGCGAACAAACTTTTTCCGCTGAACTCGCCCGCGATTGAACTCATCAGCACGAACGACGCGCCGCCGTCCGAAAATTTTTTGCGCGTCGCCGACTGAATAAATTTCACCGCGCCCCAAAAGCTCGTGTCGAAAATTTTATGGGCAAGCGATTCGTCAAAAGAATTCAGCGGCGTCAAACCCCAAATGCCCGCCGTGTAAACTCCTCCGTTGATTCGTCCGACCGTGCTCGTGAAATTGCTCAAGACCTCCGACCAATCGTCGGGCGTCGCTGTGATTACGTCGAGTTGCTCCGTAAAAATTTTCGGCGGACGTTTAACCAAACTAATCGGCGAAGATTTTTTCAGCTCGTTGAGCCGCTCCAAATTTCTGCCGATTGCCAAGACGTTCGCGCCGCTTTGTGAAAGTTCCAAAGCCGTCTGCCGCCCGATTCCCGACGACGCTCCGACGACCACAAAATTTTTTCCTTTAAAATCAAAAGTTACGCTCAAATTTTTTCCTCTCCTAAACGAATCTGCAAACGTGGTCGACGGCGACATCCGAGAAGCCGTAAGCCTCCGCCTTAGTCAATCGTCCGTTGCACACGTCGAAAATTTTTTTCAAAAGCAAATCGCCCGCCGCGTCAATCGTCAGCTTGCCCGAAATGATTCCGCTCAAGTCCGCGTCGAGGTTGTCTTCCATCCACGAAAAAGTTTGCGCGTTGGCCGTGACTTTGAACACGGGAACAATCGCGTTGCCCGTGGGCGTGCCGCGTCCCGTCGTGAAAATTATCGCGTTGCAGCCCGCCGCCGCCATGCTCGTGACGGAAGAAATATCGTAGCCGGCCGTGTCCATGACGATTGCTCCGCGTTTGGTCGGGCGTTCCGCTTGATTCAAAACTTCGACAATCGGGCGCGTGCCTCCTTTGCGAATGCAGCCCAAACTTTTCTCGTCGATTGTGGAGAGCCCGCCGAATTTGTTTCCAGGCGTCGGTTGTCCCGCACGACAATCTTGCCCCGCCGCTTTAAGGTGAGCCTCGTAGTCCGCGCAAATTTTTATAATCTTGTTGTGAAGTTCGGGAGTCGCCGCGCGTTTGGCAAGGACGTGTTCGCCGCCAATCCACTCAATCGATTCGCTCATCAAAGTCGACGCGCCCAAGTCAATTAGTTTGTCGCTCAAGTTGCCGACGGCAGGATTGGACGCGATGCCGCTCGTTGCGTCCGAGCCGCCGCACTCGATGCCCAACAACAGCTCCGAGATGTCGCAAAGTTCTTTCTGTTGAAGAGCCGCCTCCGCCGCCAAATCTCTCGCCGCACGCACAGCTTTTTCAATCGTCTTGAGCGTGCCGCCCTCCTCTTGAATGCCGAACGATACGACGGGCTTGCTTGTCATCGATTGAATTTTTTCGCGCAACTTTGCATGAGGAACCGTCTCGCAACCCAAGCCGATAATCACGACGCCGAAGACGTTTGGATTGCACGCGAAGCCCGTCAAAATTTTTTGCGATAAATCTGTGTTGGCCTGAACGTCCGAGCAGCCCGTGTTAAAAATTATGTTGACCGCGCCGCGCACCTGGCTTGCCACGATTCGAGCGGTCTCACTTCCGCAGGCGCACGTCGGCAAAATCAAAACGTGATTGCGAATGCCCGCGCGACCGTCCGACCGTTTGTATCCGAAAAAGTTCATTCAAATCATCTCGCTTGCATAATCTCTTGGAACGCTGAAAATATTTTCGTGAGAAACCCAACCGCCCGCCGCAATGTCAGCCGACGCCTCGCCGATAATTTCTCCGTACTT
>CAMJQS010000202.1 GCA_946408105.1 uncultured Selenomonadales bacterium
TTTGATTTCCTTGTCGTTGTTGTCGCCCAAAAATCTTTTCAAGAATCCGAACAAAATCATCACTCCCAAAAAAAAATTTTGTTCATGATAACAAAAAAAATCCTCCGCCGCAAATTTTTTCCGCGCGGAAGATTTTGTTAAAGCTTAAAGATAATCCCACGGGCTGACGGGTTCGCCGCCGACACGAACTTCAAAGTGGCAGTGCGGGCCGGTCGAGTTGCCCGTCGAGCCGCAGTAAGCGATGACGTCGCCTTGATTGACTTGTTGGCCAACGCCGACCGCCAAGCTCTCGTTGTGGCCGTAAAGCGTGACGATGCCGCTGCCGTGTTCAATCATAATCGTGTTGCCGTAGCCGCCAATCCAGCCCGCATCGATGACGACGCCCGACGCCGCCGCGTGAATCGGCATGCCGTAATCGCCGCCGATGTCAATGCCGCTGTGGAAGCGTGCGCTGCCGAAAATCGGATGCGTTCTCCAGCCGAACTCGGAAGTTATCGGCCCGCTTATCGGCCAAATCATTCCGCCGCCGAAACTTTGCATGACGTAGCCGCCGCCGTCGTCGCCGATAACTTCGACATTGCCCGATTGTCGACGCGCTTCCATTTCTGCTTGCCGTCGAGCCTCTTCAGCTGCCCGCCGCATTTCCTCTTCTTTGGCGTGAATCAATCGCCCGACCTCAGCCGAAGACGCCATCATCTCGTCGTACTGTCTGTCGTAAACGTCTTTATCGTTTTGCATTAAATCAATCAACGCTTGCTGCTTTGCAACTTTTTCGAGCTTGACTTCCATTGCCGCTTGAGCTTTGGCCGCCAGCTCCTCTTGAATTTTTTTATCGGCTTCCAGTTGCTCGCCGACTTTTTTTATTTCCGTTTGATAAGCCAAGACGCTTGCGACAAGTTCCGAATCACGAATCATCACGCGCTTGAGCAAATCCATTCGCGTCAAAAAATCTCCGAAGTCTTGCGCGCCGAACAGAACGTCCAAGTAAGAAATTTGTCCGTTGATGTAAATGTCGCGCACGCGCTTTTCCAGGACGCCGTGCTTCTCGTTGAGTTCGGCGGTGACTTCGACGAGTTTGTTTTCGTTTTCGTCAATGCGATAAAGCGTTTCGTCGAATGCCGCCTGCCGCTCGTCGTAAAGTGCCGTGGCCTGCGCCGCGTCCTCGTCGAGTTGCCGCTTTAGCTCCGAGACCGAATCGATTTTCCCTTGAATCAATTCGGAGACCGCGCGCGCTTTTTCCGCTTCCTGTTCGTAGGCCGCCTTCTCCTCTTCGAGCTGTTTAATTTCTTCTTCGTCGTCGGCGAACGCGGGCGCACTCGTCAGAAAAATCATCGCGAGCACGAGTAAAATTTTTTTCATTCTTAATTACCTCTTCATTCCCAATTCCTCATTCCTAATTGCCGTTCAAACCTCCATGAAACGTTTGAGCGAGACCGTGCTGCCCAAAATGCCGATTAAAATTCCCGCGACGATTAAAACGATTGTCAAATAATTCATGAACGGATATTGTTCGACCATGGGGAAGAAGGCCAGCGACTCGTAAATTTTTTCGACCATCGCCGAATAAAAACTGCGCAGAGCCAACGCGCTCACGCTGCCGCCGATTAAACCGAGGCCGACGCCCTCCAAGATGAACGGCCAACGAATAAACCAATCCGTCGCGCCAACGTATTTCATGATTGCAATTTCTTTTCGGCGCGCGAAGACGGTTAAGCGTATCGTGTTGGAAATGATGAAGACCGTGGCGAAGAGCAGCAAGCCCATTAAAATAAGTCCGAAAAATCTAATCAAGTGTGTAAGTTCAAAAAGATTCGTCGCCACGTCTTGGCCGTATTTAACTTCCTCGACGCCGTAAAGGTCGGCAATGAGCGTCGCGGTTTTTTTCACGTCGTCGGCACTTTTAACCGTGACCAAAAAAGAATTCGGCAGCGGATTCGATTCGCCGAGCGCGTCCAAAATTTTTTTGTTTTCGCCGAGCCGTTCCCGCAAAATTTTCAAAGCTTCTTCGCGCGGCACGTATTTTACCTCCGTGACGCTTTTCATGTCGCGTGTCATGCGTTCGATTTCTTTGCGGCCTTGTTCGGGCAGGTTGTCGTTTATGTAAACGGAAATTTGCACTTGGCTTTCGAGCGACGAGGCCATTTTGTTCATGTTCATGACCAGAATCAAAAAGACGCCCAGCACGAACAGCGAAACCGCCACCGTCCCGATTGAAGCGAACGTCATCCAGCGGTTGCGAATCATCGACAAAATCACTTCGCGGAAATAATATTCTATCGTTTGTATCTTCATTAAACCACTTCCCGCGCCGATTATAGCATGAAAAAAATTTTTTTGGCATGAAATTTTTCTGCCGGGTTGCGGGCGGGAAAAAATTTTTTTATAATCGCGCCGTGAATTTTTTTGAAAGGAAAATTTTTATGGCGAACGTCGTAACGATAACGGGCGTGAAAAAACTTTACAAAATGGGCTCGGAGACGGTGGCCGCGCTCAACGGCGTGGACTTGACGATTGACGAAGGAGAATTCGTCGCGCTCATGGGGCCTTCGGGTTCGGGCAAGTCGACGCTGATGAATATCCTCGGCTGCCTCGACCGCCCGACCGTCGGCTCGTATAAATTGCTTGGGCAAGAAGTCAGCGGCCTCTCCGACGACGACCTTGCGCGAATCAGAAACAAGACAATCGGTTTCGTCTTCCAAAATTTTAATCTGCTGCCGA
>CAMJQS010000203.1 GCA_946408105.1 uncultured Selenomonadales bacterium
GGAGGAATTTACACTTACCTCGTCAAAGCCGGCGTCATCGATAAGTGCGCTTCTTGACAAAATCGTCGTAGCTCATGGAGCGCGTGTGTTTGGTGTGCGCCCATTCGTGTTCGTTGCGGTGAATGAATCCCAAAAAAATTATCGGTATCCAAGAATAAATGAACAGCGGATAAAAGAGCAGATACCACCACGATTTTAATTTCGCGCGAACTTTTATCAGAATTATCATCGGCAAAACGTATTGAGCAATCATCACGACCATTAAAATTTGCGACGGCAGGACGGAATAAATGTTCGTGTAGAGCGTGCCGAAAAAAAGTTGTATATAACTCATCAGAAAGAAAAACGACGACAACATTAAAAAATGCGGCTGCAAAAGGTAAAGGCAACCGTCGAACATGCGAATATCTTTTCGCCGCCAACCCTCGCGGAGCATCTTCGGGATGAATCGGTGCGCCACGTCGAATTGACCTTGCGCCCAACGTTTTCTCTGCGTCCACGACTGCGCGAACGTCAGCGGCTTCTCGTCGTAAACAATCGCGTCGTGCGCCCAAGTAGTCTTCAAGCCTTCAGCCAGCGACTTCATCGTAAATTCCATGTCTTCCGTCAAACACGTTGCGCGCCAGCCGTGCTTCTTCAAAACGTCCAAGGTAATGCACATGCCCGTGCCGCCGAGAACAGCCGACAAACCCAAATTTGTTTTGGCAAGGTGCGACACGTAATCGATAACCCAAAAGGCAATGGCGAACGTTCCCGAAACCCACGTGTCGTAAGGATTTTTTGCGTCGAGGAAGCCTTGAATAATTTTGTCGCCCTTGCAAAGGCGGTTGTTCATTTCCATTAAAAAATTCGGCGAGACGAGATTGTCCGCGTCGAAGATTGCCACGGCGTCATAAATTTTTCCGTCGGCTTCCATTTCAAAAAGACGTTCAAACATCCAATCGAGCGCGTAACCTTTGGATTTTTTTGTCTCGTCGATTCGTCTGCAAACAATCGCGCCGGCTTTGGCGGCAATATCGGCGGTGTTGTCGGTGCAGTTGTCCGCGATAACGTAAATGTCGTAAAGTTCTTTCGGATAATCGAGCGTCTTTAAATTTTCAATCAGCGGAGCGATAACTGCGCTCTCGTTGTGCGCGGCGACCAGAACCGCGAATTTTTTTTGCGGCGTCTTGATTTTAATTTCCTTGCGTCGCCACATGCCCGCGAAGCCAATCACGCAAAGATAAAACGTGAAGACGAACAGCACGGCTTGAATCGGAACCATAATTATATCGAGCGGATACGTGAACATTTCCAGACCTAATTTCTTAGAAAAATTTTTTCAATTCTAAACGTTGGCTTATTCCTTGTCAACAAAAAGGCGGCGTAAAAGAATGATGATGAGTTGAAGATTTTTTTCTCTTCACGTGATATTTGGGCGTCTTATCGTCATGAAAAACGAAATCGCCAACGGAAGCAGTCCGCCAATCCACGCCATGGGAGCCGCAAGGCACGCGCCCAAATATCCCAGCCAATCGACCAAAAAA
Organism: uncultured Selenomonadales bacterium; assembly: GCA_946408105.1. Lineage (GTDB taxonomy): Bacteria > Bacillota > Negativicutes > Selenomonadales > Selenomonadaceae > Quinella. Next base: position 1,527 of record CAMJQS010000203.1, read on the forward strand.
ATTGCGGCGGCTATCCTCATGACAAGTTCGACGATTCCCGCGAGCGTCGGCACAAAACTTTTTCCCAGCCCTTGAAGTGTGAAGCGGAAGATAAAAAGCAAAGCCAACGCCCAATACGATAGCCCCGTTATGATTAAAAATAATCGCCCGTACTCGATAACCTGTTGAGCCTCGACGCCGACGAACAGTTCAATTATCTCCGCGCCAAGGTAAATGTTGAACACCGCGACCAACACGCTGAACGAGCACGACATCAAAATACATTTCTTCACGCCGTCAATTATCCGTTCAAATTTTTTCGCGCCGAAGTTTTGCGCCGTGTAAGCCGCCATTGCCACTCCGAACGACATCATCGGCATGACCGCAATTCCGTCGACGCGATGAGCCGCCGCGAACGCCGCGACCGCCACGCTGCCCAGACCGTTCAAAGCAATTTGCAAAACGACCGCGCCTATCGCGATGATTGATGACTGAAAACCCATGGGCAATCCGATTTTTAAATGCTCTGTCAAAAATTCTCTGTCGAAGGAAAAATCTTCGCGCCTCACGTGCAGATAAGGCACGCGCTTTTTTATGTAGACGACGCACAAAATATTTCCGAGCAGGAGCGCAACAATCGTGGCGGCCGCCGAACCGGGTATGCCCAAGCCCAGCCCGATAATCGCAATCGGTTCGAGCAAAATATTTATGCAAAGTGTCGTCGCCTGAATGACCGTCGGCATTTTGCTGTCACCGAGTGCGCGGATTAAATTAGTCAGCATTTGTTGGAAGATGAACATCACGACGCCGCCGTAAATGATTGAAATGAACGAGTACGCGCCGTCCAAAATTTCGGGCGGAGTGTCCATCGCGATTAACAAGTCGCGACAAAAAATCACGCCGACAATCGCCAAGACGACCGACGCCGACAAGCTCAACAGGATACAAATTGCCGCGCTCTTCCTCACGCCGTCAAAATCTTTCGCGCCGAATTTTTGTCCCGTGCAAATGGAAAAGCCGCTCGTCATGCCGAAACAAAATCCCAACATCAAAAACATCAGCGGCCCCGTGCACCCGACCGCTGCCAATGCGTCGACGCCCAAAAATCTTCCGACAATCAGCGTGTCCACGAAGCCGAACAGTTGCTGAAAGACATTGCCCGCCAAGAGCGGCAACGTGAAGTAAAAAATTAACCGCGCGGGTTCTC
>CAMJQS010000204.1 GCA_946408105.1 uncultured Selenomonadales bacterium
TCGTCGTCGGTTATGAATTTTTCTGCGGCGTCGCGCGCCTCGATTAAAATGTCCAAGTCTTTGAAGACGTCGGCAACTTTCAAGTCGGGCAGTCCGTGTTGAGCCTCGCCGAAAAATTGTCCGCAGCCGCGCAACTTTAAATCTTCCTCGGCCAACTTGAAACCGTCGCTCGTCGTCTCCAAAATTTCAAGCCGCTCTTTGGCCACGTTCGCTTTGCTGTCGGAAATCAAAATGCAAAAAGATTTTGCCGCGCCGCGCCCGACACGCCCGCGCAGCTGATGAAGTTGCGCAAGCCCGAATCTTTCCGCGTGCTCCACGACCATAACGGACGCGTTCGGAACGTCGACGCCAACTTCAATGACCGTCGTCGAGACCAAAAGTTTTGTTTCTCCGTCGCGGAATTTTTCCATAATCTCATCTTTATCGCGCGGCTTCATCTTCCCGTGCAGGAGCGCGCAGGGCACGTCGTGAAAAATTCCGTTGCTCAACATGTCGAAAATTTCTTCCGCCGATTCGATGTGCGCAAGTTGCTCCGATTCGCTGTGTTCAATCAGCGGGCACACCACGTATGCTTGACGCCCCGCCAAAATTTCTTCGCGAACAAACTCGTAAACTTTTTTTCGGCCGCGCGTGGTCTTCGCCTCGGTTTTTATCGGCTTGCGTCCCGGCGGCAGCTCCTTTATCAACGAAACGTCCAAGTCGCCGTAAACCGTCAGCGTCATTGTTCGCGGAATGGGCGTGGCCGTCATGACCAACATATCGGGCACGGCGTCCGATTTTTTTTCGAGCGTCGCCCGTTGATTCACGCCGAAGCGGTGCTGTTCGTCCGTGACGACCAAGCCGAGCTTTGAAAATTTTACGCCCTCTTGAATCAGCGCGTGCGTTCCGATTACGATATCCAATTCGTGCGAAGAAATTTTTTCGTAAAGTTCGTCGCGCAATTTTTTTGTGCGGGTGACTTTCGCGCTCAACAGTCCGACGCGAACTCCCAAATCAGTCAGCAGCGCGGAAAATTTTTCGTAATGTTGATTCGCCAAAATTTCTGTCGGCGCCATGAACGCTCCTTGGCAACCGCTCTCCACCGTCTTGAGTAAAGCCAACAAAGCCACGACAGTTTTGCCGGAGCCCACGTCGCCTTGAATCAATCGGCGCATGGGCAGTTTGCTTTCCATGTCTTTTGCCACCGCGCGGAAAACTTTTTTCTGGTCGCCCGTCAAATCGAACGGCAATTTTTTCAAAGCCGCCTTGACGAGTGCGCCGTTTTTTTTGTGGCTTATGCCGAGCCTCTCGTCCTGCGTCTGCCGCTTTATCATCATCAGCCCGCATTGAATCAAAAATAATTCGTCGAACGCCAACCGACGCCGCGCCATGTCCAATTCCAAATAATCTTTCGGGAAATGAATCGCGCGCGCCGCCGAATCGAGCGGCATTAAATGTTGCTCCGATAAAATTTCTTGCGGCAAAATTTCTGTGAGCGGCGGCATGGACGCCAAAAGATTTTTTATCGCCGTGCGCAAAACCTGCTGGCTTATCGCGGCGGTCGAAGGATAAATCGGCGTGATTCCCAGTTCGGGCTCTTCGCCCTCGTCGAGTATCGTGAAGCTTTGAATTTGATTGACGGACAAGCCGCCCGCCCACGGGTCGAACTTCGCCTTGCCGATAACCAAAAGCCTCATGCCGTTTCTAAGTTTCGTCAGCAAATATTTTTGATTGAACCACGTCAGCCGAATGTAACCCGTCGCGTCAAAAAGAGTCGCGTTGATAATCGTCATGCGGTTTGTTTCGCGGGAAGTTATGTTGCTCACGCGCCCGACGATTAAAACTGTCTCGCCCTCGAACACGTCGGCGATTCGCGTCTGCTTGCTGTAGTTTTCGTAGGCGCGCGGGTAATGCGTCAGCAAATCGTACTTCGTGAAAATGTTCAGCTTCTCCAGAGCCGCCGCCCGCCTCGGCCCGACGCCTTTAACGTAAGTGACTTCATCAGTCAATTCAAATTTATCTTTGCTCAAGGTTCGTCCTCCGAAAAAATTTTTGGAAAATTATATTTCGCCGCAAAATTTATTTCAAGTTTTTTTGGCAAAAAAAAAGCCGTCGGCTGACGGCTGTCGATTAACAGTTAATTGTGGTGCGGCGGATATCTGTCGGGTCTTCTGATGAAGGGACTGCCGGCCGCAGCAACTTGTTCGAGTTCGTCGAGCGACAATTCCTCGTTGATGGCGCGGCGGCGAAGTTTCAATCGCAAGAGCAGGCTGTCTTTGATTTTGCTGAACTGTGAGAAATCCGTTTGCTTAAATCGTTCGTCTATGGTCATTTTAATCACTCCAAAAATTTTTCTTTATCCTTATACGTCGCAAAACGGAATTTGTTACGGCTCGCCCAAAATTTTTTTCAGCTTGCCCAAAGTTCGATGGAGCGTGACGCGGACGTTGCTCTCGCTCATGGAAAGCAAATCGGCGATGGTCTTCGTGTCCTGTTCGCCCCAATACCTCAGCTCGATGATTCGGCGTTCGCGCTCGTTAAGTTGGTCGATTGCCGCCAAAAGTCCTCGGCTCGCCTCGCTGCGCATCATTCGATGTTCGGGCTCGTCATTTTCGGGCGCGGCCGGGTCAAAAAATTCTTCCCACTCGGTCTCTTGGTTCCTGTCGACGTGGCGCGTGTGGTCGATTATCGCGTTGTTTGCGATTCGGAAAAGCCACGTGGAGAA
>CAMJQS010000205.1 GCA_946408105.1 uncultured Selenomonadales bacterium
CAAAAATTTTTCCAAAGTCTCCAGCGTCTCCCGCTGATAATTTTTCAGTTCCAAAATTTCCACCCCCGCGAAAATTTTTCTATCGAATGTTTTAAATTCCTGCGCGGGCAAAAAAAATAATCGCCTCGCGACGATTGACGCCTGACTAAGCGACAGATGGTCGACAAATCGTCGTGAAGCGATTATAAAAAATTTTATTTCAAACAAATTTTATTAGACGCGGAAAAATTTTTCAAGCTTTTATTTCTGACGGCAGCTGTTTGAAAATAATTTTGTTCGCCGACAAAAAATCCGCGCTCACTCTGCTCGTCGCGCCGAAAATTATTTTCTGTCCGTCGTAAGCCGGCAGCGTCGCCAAAAATTTTTTCGTCAACGGCTCGGAAGCCAAATAATACGCCGCGCCCTCGAAGATTCCTATCAGCGGCAAATTTTCTTCCGAAGGATACGCCCGCCCCGTGAACTTGAACCAGATGAACGCCGCAAGCTCCCGCGCCGTCACCGAAGGATTGAGCGCGCCCGTTTCGTCGAAAAGTTTTGCGCCCACCCGAAAGAATTTGAATGAGCCGCCCACGCGTCGCACGCGCTCCGCCGTTATCGTCTTGCAATATTCTTTTTCCTCTATCAAGATGAATTTGCGCGCGCCGCCGTCGGTTTCGTTCAAGTTTATCACTGCGTGAGCCGTCGTGCCGCTGCCCGCGAACGCGTCGAGCACCAATGAATTTTTTTCCGTCGCCTGATTTACAATCTGCTGAATCAAATTAACAGTCTTTGGATAGTCAAAAACTTGCCTGCCAAAAATTTCTCGAAGCTCGCGCGTCGCTGTCGTGTTTAATGGCGTGTCGATAATCGAACTGAAAGGTTTCGTCTCCGAGCGCAATTCGCTCCTGTGTCGTTTGTAAGCGGGACGCCCTTTGCCGTTCGGCGGAAAAATAATTTTGCCCTCGACGATTAAATTTTGCATTCGACTGCGCTCAAATCTCCACACGTGGTCGGGATTGCATTCGTAAGTTATGCCGGTTTTCGGGTCTGTTATCGGGTAAAAAAGATTGGGACGTTGCGTCGCCGTCTTGCCGCAAGTTAAATTGTCTTTCATCCATTCGCCGCGCGGGTCGTTGTCGGGGTTGGCGTAATTGGCAAAACTTTTTTCAACGCCGTTCAGCGAGAAATTATTTATAACTTTTGCGTAGCAGATAACATATTCGTGGTCAAGTGAAACGTTGTTGAGCGCGTCATTTGCGCCCGAACGTCGCCGCCAGTTGAACTGCGCGACAAAATTTTTTCTGCCGAAAATTTCATCGCAAATGACTTTGAGATAGTGAGCCTCTTCGTCGTCGATAGAAATAAAAATTGCGCCGTCGTCGGAAAGAAAATCGCGCAGCAGTTCGAGGCGCGGATACATCATGGAGAGCCACTCGGCGTGCTCGAAGTTGTCGTCGTAGTGTTCAAAGGCGGAGTGAGTGTTGTAGGGCGGGTCGATGTAAATGCATTTGACGCGGCCGCGATAAAACGGCAAAAGAGAATTGAGCGCGTCGAGGTTGTCGCCTTGGACGATAAAATTTTCGTCGTCGCCGCAGCTTTGAACGGAATCGAATTCGAGCAGACGATACGGAATTTTTTTGACGGCGCGCAGAGCGTCAGATTTATTTTCCCAATCGAGAGTCGGCAAAATTTTTCACCACCGAAATTTTTTGGAAATTATACAACGGCGGGCGCGGCTTTGACAAAAAAATTTTTTGCATTTTCAAGAGCAACTGCTATAATCAACCCGAACGATTAACAGAGGAGGAGAATTTATGCTGACGATTGAGAAGTTGCAAAGCTACGGAGTAAATACAAAAGAAGGCCTCGCTCGTTGCATGAACATGGAAAAATTTTATTTCAAGATGTTGGGCATGGGTCTGAAAAATGATTCGTTCGACAAGCTGGAAGAGTTGTTGGCGGCCGGCAACATGGAAGAGGCATTCGAGCAGGCGCACGCGCTTAAAGGCGTCGTCGGGAATTTGGCAATCACTCCGATTTTCATTCCGTTGAGCGATATAACCGAATCGTTGCGCGCGAAAAAAGATTTGGATTACGTCGCGCTGTACAAACCGATAAAAGAGTTGCGCGATAAACTTGTCGCCGAGTTATGAACAGTTATTCGTCGCGTGAAGTCATCGCCTTGCTCAAAAAAGACGGCTGGTACGAAATTAATTGCGAGGGCGACCATCATCAATTCAAGCACCCCACAAAAAAAGGGCGCGTGACTGTTCCGCACCCCGTGAAAGATATTTCAATCGGCACGTTGAAAAATATTTCGCGGCAAGCAGGAATTAAGTTTGATTGAGGAGCTGATAAAATGGAATTTGAGCATTACACATTTCCTGCCGTTTTTACGTGGTATGACAAGGGCGTTTCGATTGATTTTCCCGACTTGCCCGGCTGTTGCTCTTGCGCCGAAAATTTTCGTAAGGCAGTCAAAAGTGCTCGCGAAGTTTTGCACTTGCATTTGGCGGGCATGATTATGGACGACGAGCAAATTCCCGAAGCCAGCGATATTGAAAACGTCCCGCGCGCAGAAGGCGATTTGGTTGCTCTCATAGAAGTTGAACTTTAAATTTTCTGCAGCGTTTGAACGTTGCAAAAATTTTAATGCTCGACGCGCAGCAAATCTCCGAAGCGCATAACTTCTTTGTTGAACTGCAAGCGCACGGAAGTCGTCG
>CAMJQS010000206.1 GCA_946408105.1 uncultured Selenomonadales bacterium
AGCGTCGATTTAATGTACGGCCTGCCGAATCAAACGCTTGAAAAACTTCGCCGCGATTTTGAAACTTTAAAAGCTCTCGACGTGCAGCACGTTTCGATTTACGGCTTGGAGGTCGAAGACGGCACGAAATTTTTTGAGCTTGATCGCGCCGGGAAATTGAACTTGCCCGAAGAAAATCTTTGCGCCGACATGTACGACTTCATCACGGAAAATTTGCCCGCGCTCGGCTTCGCACGCTACGAGGTCAGCAACTTCGCAAAAAAAAATTTCCGCAGCCGCCACAATCTCGGCTACTGGACGGGCAAAAAATATTTCGGCTTCGGGGCGGGCGCGCACAGCTTCGACGGCAGCTTGAGGACTTCAAACATTCGCGACGTGAAAACTTACGTGGAAAAAATTTTCGCGGGAAAAATTTTTTCTGTCGTGGAGGAGGTCGTCACTCGCCAAGCCGCCATGGAAGAATTTTGTTTCCTCGGCCTGCGTGTCGTCGAAGGAATTTCCGCGAAAACTTTTGAAAAAAAATTCGGCGCAAATATTTTTGAAATCTTCGGCGCGGTCATCGAAAAAAATTTTCGGAACGGTTTGCTTGAAGTCGACGGCGACAAAATTTTTTTGACGGCGCGCGGAATGAGTTTGGGCAACGAGGTCTTCGCGGATTTTCTGCTGTAAAAAAATTCACCGAGGATTTTTCCCCGGTGTTTTTTTATTGCCTGACGAAGTGCGGATATTTTTTTAGAAAATCTTTCAGCGCGGGCAAAGTTATTTCGCTCATGTCGCTTTGGAAAAATTTTGCGGGCGTGTGAAAATATTTTCCGTTGGCCATTGCCTCTTCCACGAAATTCTTGTCGAGATATTTTTTGTTCTCGTGAAAAAGTTCCACGTCCTCCACGGCCGCCTGCATTTTCTCCGTAATTCTCTTCACGCCGCCGAAGTAAGAGAAATGCCAGCCGCCGTCGACGATTCGCGGTAAATTTTTTCTCACGTTGCGCAACGCTTGCGGCGACTGCAAATGCTTGAACTTGCAAAGAGACGTTCCCTCGCACGGAAGGTCTGACCGCCAATTAAAATAATAAAGATAAGAGCGCAGATGAAAACTCACGGGCGTCAAATCCAAAACCGTCGGAATTCTTATCCCGCAATGAAACGGAATCAGTTTGCCTCTCGTGAAGGGCGACGCGTCATAAAAAGCCACAAGGTCGACGTGCTTTGTCGTGTCGGTGAAACTTTCGCGAATGGTTTTGATTATCGCGGGGTCGGGGAACTCGTCGGCGTCCGAAATAAAAATCAAGTCGTCGGGCTCGGCGTCGTCCAAGCCTTTCATAATGCTGTTGCGCTGATTGTTTTCCAACGACCAATCGCCCACGCCCTTGTAAGGAACCGTCGACGTGTCCATGATGTAATGAATCTTCGGCAAATATTTTTCGTAGTCGTGAATGTGTTCGTAAAAGTTAAAAGGCTTTGGCTCGTTCGCGTGAGTTTTGTCCGCCTCGACTATGACGAAACAATCCACAACGTCATAAAGACTTGCAAGCCGAAGCTCCAAAAGTTCCAGCTCGTTGAAGAACGGAAAGCAGTCATAAACTTTCACGGCCGCTCACCTGTCCGGGAAAAATTCGTCGTGAATGCTGTTGACGGCCTCTGTTACCTGCGAACCTTTGACGAGGCACGACACGCTGATTTCCGACGTGCTGATGATGTCGATGTTGACGTCCGCGCGAGCCAGGGCACCGAACATGCGCGCCGCGATGCCGGGGCTGCCCAACATGCCCGCGCCGACGATTGAAACTTTTGCCATGTCCTCTTCCACGAGAACGGACGCCGCTTGAATTTTTTCGCTTGCCGTGCCGATAATTTTTTTCGCTTCGGTCAAGTCGTTCAAGTCAATCGTGAAGACAATATCGTTTATGTTTCTGTTTATGTTGCGAATACTTTGAACAATCATATCGACGGAAATGTTTGCGTCGGCCAAAGCTTGGAAGAGCGTGTGCGCTATGCCGGGGCTGTTCGGGACTCCGATAACGGAAATTTTCGCAACCTTCATGTCGTGGGCTACGCCGCGAATCTCAAAATCTTTTTCCTCCACCGTATAATCCTCCCTGATAATCGTGCCCGCGTCTTTGGTAAAAGTCGAGCGGACGTGAATCGGAATGTTAAAATATTGTCCCATTTCCACAGAGCGCGGCTGCATAACTCCCGCGCCGAGACGAGCCATCTCCAACATTTCGGAATAGGTAATTTCTTTCATCTTGCGGGCGTTCTTTACGATTCGAGGGTCGGCCGAATAAACGCCTTCAACGTCCGTGAAAATTTCGCACTCGTCAGCTTTGAGCGCGCCCGCCAACGCAACCGCCGAAGTATCGGAGCCGCCGCGTCCGAGTGTCACGGGGTCGCCGAATCTGTCCGCGCCCTGGAAACCGGCCACGACGACGACTTGTCCTTTGTTGAGTTCGTCGTGCACGCGCTTTGGTTTAATGCCGAGAATTCTTCCTTTCGTGTGCACCGAACTTGTCCGCATGCCGACCATTTGTCCCGTCAAAGAAATTGCTGGCTGCCCCAACTTTTTAAACGCCATAGCCAACAGCGCGATTGAAACTTGTTCGCCCGTCGTCAACAGCATGTCCATTTCCCGCAGATAATCGCCTTTGTAAGGTTGCGTGTCGATGCCGCCCGCCAATTCGATTAACTTGTCGGTCG
>CAMJQS010000207.1 GCA_946408105.1 uncultured Selenomonadales bacterium
TGGCGGGCGGTTCGGGCACGCGGCTTTACCCGTTGACGGAGGTCGTCTCCAAGCAGCTCATGCCGGTTTTCGACAAGCCGATGATTTATTATCCGCTGTCGACTTTGATGTTGGCGGGCATTCGAGAAATTTTAATCATCACGACGCCGCAAGACAGTCATTTGTTTCAAGCGTTGCTCGGAGACGGTTCGCAGCTCGGACTGAAAATTTTTTACGCCGTGCAGCCAAAGCCCGAAGGTCTCGCGCAAGCATTTTTAATCGGCGAAGAATTTATCGGCGGCGAAGGTTGCGCGTTGGTTTTGGGCGACAATATTTTTTACGGCTCGGATTTTGCAAAGCTCGTTCAGCGGGCGGCCGCCCACGACGAAGGCGCGACCGTTTTTGCTTACTACGTCAACGACCCGCAAAATTATGGCGTCGTCGAATTCAATCGCGAAACCGGGCAGGCCGTCAGCTTGGAGGAAAAACCCAAAGAGCCTCGCTCAAATTACGCCGTGACCGGGCTTTACTTCTACGACAAAAATATTGTCGACGCGGCAAAGTCGATTAAACCTTCGGCGCGCGGCGAATTGGAAATCACCGACGTGAACAAAATTTATTTGGAGCGCGGCTCGTTGCGCGTGGAAAAAATGCGGCGCGGCTACGCCTGGCTGGATACCGGCACACACGAATCACTTTTGCAGGCGGGCGCGTTCGTCCACACCATTCAGACGCGGCAGGGCTTAAAAATTTCCTGCATTGAAGAAATCGCCTACCGCATGAACTACATTGACAGCGCGCAACTTTTGAAACTCGCCGAACCTCTCGCCAAGAACGAATACGGAAAATATTTGCAACGCCTCGCCAAGCACGGCAAGTAAGAATCGTTTCAAAGTTTTGCTTTACAATTCTTAGAAAATTTTTTAAAATAGCTTTGCGGAATTTAACCTTGGAAGATTGAGTGGGGGGATTAGCGTGTTAAATGCAATCGCGGTAATGACTTCGGGCGGCGACAGCCCCGGCATGAATGCGGCGGCGCGTGCGGTCGTCAGGACTGCGCTTTATGAAGGCGTAAAAGTTTTCGGAATTCAAAACGGCTACAAAGGAATGCTCAACGATGAGATAATCGAACTCCAGCGTAAGAGTGTCAGCGATTTGATTCAGCGCGGCGGAACTTTTCTCGGCACGGCTCGTTGCAAAGAATTCAAAACGGAAGAAGGTCGTCGCAAGGGCTTGGAAAATCTTCACAAGCACGGCATTGAAGGTCTCGTCATAATCGGCGGCGACGGCTCCTTGACGGGCGGCTCACTGCTCAGCAAGATGGGCGGCATTCCGATTGTCGGCTTGCCCGGCACGATTGACAACGACGTTTGGGGCACGGACTATACAATCGGCTGCGACACCGCCGCCAACACCGCCGTCGAAGCGATTAACAAATTGCGCGACACGGCCTCGGCACACAAACGAATTATGGTCGTCGAAGTCATGGGGCACACCTCCGGCTGGCTCGCAATGGTTTCGGGCATTGCTTCGGGCGCGGAATATATCATCGTCCCCGAAGTAAAATACAACATCGACGAAATGTGCGAAGAAATTATTGCGTCCTATAAACAAGGTCGCCGCTATACGATTATCGTCGTGGCGGAAGGCGCGTGCAGCGGCGTCGGCTTGAAAAACGTCGTGCAAGAAAAGACCGGCATTGATACCCGCGTGTCGATTCTCGGACACATTCAACGCGGCGGCTCCCCGACTGTCGAAGACCGCATGAAGGCTTCGCAGCTCGGTGAACGCGCAGCCCTTGCAATTATTTCGGGCGTGAGCAATGTCGTCTTCGGCTTCGACGAAGGCAAAGTCGTTTCGATTAATCTGTTTGACTCGGTTAACAATAAAAAGCCGCTCGACCCCGAACTTGTCCGTTTGGCGAGCGTGCTTGTCTGAAAAATGAATAACCTTTGGAAAGCGGCGGCGATTCTCTCAGGCGTTGGGATTTATATCGCCGCCGTTATTTTTGTTTGCCTGTACTTGGGCGGGCTCGTCGACGATTATTTTCAGCTCGGCGGAAAGGGGCGGCTCGTCGGAATAATTTTCGGCTTCCCTGTGGCGGTTTATTCTCTTTATCGACAGCTTAAACATCACGGCTTTGTTTAATAAAAAAAATCTCTCGGCTTTAACGGTCGGGAGATTTTTTTTGCGGAAAATTTTTACAGGCTGAACATTCTGTCGCCGACGCCGCCCACACGAACTTCGCCGACGTCAAGCTGCGTGTCCTTCAAAGAATTTCTAAGCGAATCAAGATACATGGTGCGGAATTCTTCGGCCACGTCGATTCGTGAAAAATAAAAGCGCATGTCCAAATGATTTTCCTCGTAGACGCGGAAGACCAGCTCCGCCGCGCCGATGTAATCCGTGAGAACGCAAATTCTGAACCAAGTTTCTTTTTTCTCCTCGCCGGTTTCCTCGTCTTTATTTTTTTCGTCGTAGACGTTCAGATAAGTCGGGTAGCTTGTCTCGTTGTCGCCCATGTAAAGCGGCATCATCATTTGGAAAGAACGTTGATTTTGCACGACGGAATTTTCCGCACTCATTGCGTGGCGCATCGAGTTCGTGAAGTCGGCAACGTCTTTCCCGGCTCGTTTGAAGGCGCGCGAATTCATCTTCGCGGTAACGTTGGCCATGTCGCACATCTGCATGAACGCCCACAGCCGCGG
>CAMJQS010000208.1 GCA_946408105.1 uncultured Selenomonadales bacterium
GCACGCCGATTGACGGCAAGAGATTGGACGAACTTGAAATCGGGCAAATGGTCGCAAACAACACGGACAATCACGAGACGGCGTTCACGGTTTCGATTGACGCTTACGACACGGACACGGGCATTTCGGCTTACGAGCGGTGCCGCACGATTAAATTACTCCTCGACCCCGCCGCGAACTCTTCAAGCTTCCGCAAGCCCGGCCATGTCTTTCCGTTGCGTTCGGTGGAAGGCGGCGTCCTTCGTCGTGCCGGTCACACGGAGACGACAACCGACCTTGCGCGGCTGGCAGGCTTTTATCCCGCGGGTCTTTGTTGCGAAATCATGGACGACGACGGCCACATGATGCGCACGGAAAATTTAAAAAAGTTCGCGGCCAAGCACGGGCTCAACATCATAACCGTTCGCGCGTTGATTGAGTATCGCAAGCGCACGGAAAAATTCGTAAAGCAAATTGCCGACGTCGACTTCCCCAGCAAGTACGGACACTTCAGGCTGAAGGCTTACGAGAGCACACTCGACGGTAAATGTCATCTTGCGCTGGTTAAAGGCGACGTGGCCGGCAAAGAAAATGTTTTGGTTCGCGTCCACTCCGAATGCTTGACGGGCGACGCGCTCGGCTCCATGCGCTGCGATTGCGGCGACCAACTTGCCACGGCCTTGAAAAAAATCGACGCGGCGGGCGAAGGCGTGTTGCTTTACATGCGTCAGGAAGGACGCGGAATCGGTCTTGCAAATAAAATGCGGGCGTATGCTCTTCAAGACGCGGGCAAGGATACCGTCGAGGCAAATGTTTTGCTCGGCTTCAAACCCGACCTGCGCGATTACGGAATCGGCGCGCAAATTCTTTCCGACTTGGGCTTGACGACGATAAAACTTTTGACGAACAATCCCGCAAAGCGCGCGGGGCTTGAAGGCCACGGCTTGACGATAACCGAACGCGTCCCGATTGTCATCGCCCCGACCAAGTTCGACAAAAAATATCTCGCCGTCAAAAAAATTAAAATGGGTCACGTCTTTGAAGAGGCAACGAAATGAACGGCGAAATTATTCTCGTCGACGGCAATGAAAACTTTTCTCCTCAACCTGACAAAAATATTTTCGTTGACCGCAGGAAAAAGTCAAAATATTTTCTGATGATTTTGGCGGGCTACAAGCCGTTTCTTTTTGAAGACGTCTTCGCGCGCGTCAAAGCTTTTACTCCAAAAATTTTTGACGTGTGCATAATTTCTTCGGGCTTGTTCGACGACACACTGAATGAGCTTGCAGCTCAAAACGATTGGTCGTATTTGAGCACGGCGCAAAATAATATTCCGCTCGTTCAAAATTTGGCGATAATGCTCCACGAGCAAGCACAGTTTCTTTTTAAAATGGACGAAGATATTTTTATCACGGAAGGCGTCTTCGACACTTTGCTCCGCACGGCCGATTACTTTCAAACGTACGGGCATTATCATAAAATCGGATTCGTCGCGCCGCTCATCCCGATTAACAGCTACGGTCACGTTCGGATTCTGGAGAAGCTCGGCCTGCTTGAAACTTACGAGAAAATGTTTGAGCGAGCCTACTACGGTTCTGCACATTGGCAAATGCTTTTCAATAATCCCGACGTCTCAAAATTTTTCTGGGGCGAAGGCGGTTTCGTTCCTTCAATCGACGCAATGAACGCCGCCTTTCAAGCTCAAAAAATTTCTTACGGCATTTGCTCCTTCAGGTTTAACATCGGTTGCATCTTGTTTTATCGAAATTTCTGGAAAGCAATGAACGGTTGGCAGTTGCCGGAGGAGGGAAATTATGGCGGCGGACTGGACGAGGTTCAAATTTGTAGGATTTGTGCAAACAGTGCCAGTGCCATGGTCGTGGCGGAAAATGCGGTCGTCGGGCATTTGTCTTTCAGTGATCAAACGGAGGCAATGAAAGAATATTATCTGACTCACCGTGAAATTTTTCGTTGCCCGAAATAAATTTTAAGGAGGAGATTTGATTGAACGTCTACGAAGGAAACATCAGCGGGAAAAAATTAAAGTTCGCAGTCGTCGTCGCACGCTTTAACGAATTCATCACGAGCAAACTTTTGAGCGGAGCACTCGACGCGCTCAAACGTCACGATACGCCCGAAGAAAATATTTCTGTCGTGTGGGTGCCCGGCGCGTTTGAAATTCCGCTCGTCGCAAAAAAAATTGCGTCGACAAAAAATTTCGACGCGATAATTTGTTTGGGCGCGGTCATTCGCGGAGCGACCACTCATTACGATTATGTTTGCAACGAAGTCTCGAAAGGCATTGCGCAAGTCGGTCTTCAAAGCGGCGTGCCGACGATTTTTGGAATTGTCACCACGGAAAACATTCAGCAGGCGATTGAACGCGCGGGAACAAAATCGGGCAACAAAGGTTTCGACGCGGCGATTTCCGCAATGGAGATGGCTAATCTTTTAAAGCAAATGTCGAAAGACAATTTGTCCGACAAGCCGCGCAAAAGAAGAGGACGCGCACCGAAGACAGAAGAAAATTAAATTTTTATCACAGAGCCTGTCGAAATTTTTTCGCCGCAACGATTCATAAAATTTTCTCCCGAACAATGACACGGGAGAATTTTTTTTATGCCCAAAAGTTTCAGCTCGTCAAGTGTCCGAGAAATTCTTTCGTCCGTCGCGCCCGTCAAATGCAAGCCGCCAATCACGG
>CAMJQS010000209.1 GCA_946408105.1 uncultured Selenomonadales bacterium
CAGCTCAACGTCTATGACATTCTCAACAGCGATAAACTCTTCCTCACCAAAGACGCGGTTGCGAAAATCGAGGAGGTGTACGTCTGATGGAAGCCAGAGATATTTTGATTCGCCCGCTCATCACCGAGCACGGAACCGACCTTATGGCTCAAGGGAAATTCGTTTTCGTCGTCGACAAGCGCGCCAACAAAATTCAAATCGCGCAGGCCGTCAAAGAAATTTTCAACGTGACGGTCGAGGCAGTCAACACGATGAACTACAAAGGCAAAACCAAACGTCGCGGGCGCACGGTCGGCAGAACGAACAGCTACAAAAAAGCTATCGTCAAGCTCAAGGCCGGCGAAACAATCGAATTCTTCAGCGCGTAAAAAATTTTTGACAAAGGAGGTAAACGTTAAGTGGGAATTAAATCTTTCAAGCCCTACACCCCCGGACGCCGTCACATGACAGTTTCGACGTTCGAGGAAATCACGACGGATAAGCCTGAAAAATCTTTGCTTGCTCCGCTGAAAAAACACGGCGGCAGAAATCAGCAAGGACGTTTGACGGTTCGTCATCAAGGCGGCGGCCACAAACGTCGCTATCGTATCATCGACTTCAAACGCAACAAAGACGGCATCCCCGCAAAAGTTGCCACGATTGAATACGACCCCAACCGCAGCGCGCGCATTGCCCTGCTCCATTACGTCGACGGCGAAAAGCGTTACATCATCGCTCCGAACGGTTTAAAAGTCGGCGATAAAGTCGAGTCCGGCCCCGAAGCCGACATCAAGACGGGCAACGCTCTTCCGCTGAAAAATATTCCCGTCGGCACAATGATTCACAACATCGAAATGAAAATCGGCAAGGGCGGACAACTCGTTCGCAGCGCGGGCGCGGCGGCTCAGCTCATGGCCAAAGAGGGAATTTACGCGACGATTCGTATGCCGTCGGGTGAAGTCCGCAAAGTTCACATCAACTGCCGCGCGACAATCGGCCAGGTCGGCAACCTTGACCACGAAAATATTACAATCGGTAAAGCAGGTCGTTCGCGCTGGATGGGAATTCGTCCTGCCAACCGCGGCGTCGCGATGAACCCTGTAGATCATCCGCACGGCGGCGGTGAAGGTCGCTCGCCCGTCGGCCGCAAACACCCTGTCACCAAGTGGGGCAAATGCGCAATGGGTGCCAAGACTCGCGGCAAGAAAGCGTCCGACAAACTTATCGTTCGTCGTCGCAAATAATTTCGGCGGAGGGAGGAAAAAATTTTGTCCAGGTCTGTTAAGAAGGGACCGTTCGTGCAAGAAAAACTTTTGGCCAAGGTTGAAGCTCTCAACGCCGCCAATGACAAAAAAGTTATTCGCACGTGGTCGCGCAGCTCAACAATTCTTCCTGCGTTCGTCGGACACACTATCGCCGTTCACGACGGCAGGAAACATGTTCCCGTTTACGTCACGGAAGATATGGTCGGGCACAAGCTCGGCGAATTCGCTCCGACTCGCACTTTCAAAGGGCACGCGGGCGAAGAGCGCAAAACGTCTCTGAAATAATTTTTCAAAACTTTTCGGGAAGGAGGGAATCACGTGGCAGAAGTCAAGCAAGCCAAAGCAATCGCCAAGTATGTGAGAATTGCGCCGCGCAAAGTTCGTATCGTCATGGATTTGATTCGCGGCAAAGAAGTTGCGGACGCCTTCGCGATTTTGAAGTTCACGCCCAAACGCGGCGCGACGCTCATTGAAAAAGTTTTAAAAAGTGCCGTCGCCAACGCGGAAAACAATTTCGACATGGACGCCGATAAACTTTTCGTCTCGACCTGTTTCGTCGACCAGGGGCCGACAATCAAACGCTATCACCCGCGCTCGCGCGGTCAGGCGTTCAGCATTTTAAAGCATACCTCGCACATCACGGTTGTCGTCAGCGAAAAGGCGACCGAAGAAATCGACGAGACAAAATAAACGAAGGAGGGAAACGGTTTGGGTCAGAAGGTACATCCGCATGGAATACGCCTCGGCATTGTCAAGACGTGGGACGCGAAGTGGTACGCAGATAAAGATTTCGCGACGAATCTTCACGAGGATATTAAAATCCGCAAGGCCATAAAAACCGACAAGCAACTGGCGTCGGCGGGCGTCTCTCGCATCGAGATTGAACGCTCGGAAAAACGCCTTAAACTTACAATCCACACTGCCAAACCCGGCATGGTCATCGGGCGCGGCGGCGCGGGCATCGAGGACATCAAAAATAAACTCAAGAAGCTCACCGACAAGCGCGTCGACATTAACATCATGGAAATTCGTCAGCCCGACTTGGACGCCTTGCTCGTCGCCGAAAACATTGCCTCGCAGCTGGAGCGCAGAATTGCTTTCCGCCGCGCAATGAAACAATCCGTCGGCAGAACAATGCGTCTCGGCGCGAAGGGAATTAAAATCGCTTGCAGCGGTCGCTTGGGCGGCGCGGAAATTGCTCGCAGCGAATCTTATCGCGAAGGTTCCATTCCTCTGCACACGTTGCGCGCGGACATCGATTACGGCTTCGCGGAGGCCAACACGACTTACGGGCGCATCGGAATCAAGGTTTGGATTTTCAAAGGCGAAATTCTCCCCGACAAAAAGGACAAGAGCGTCCGTCAAGCCGAAGGGAGTGACGCATAATGTTGATTCCGAAGAGAACAAAATACCGCAA
>CAMJQS010000210.1 GCA_946408105.1 uncultured Selenomonadales bacterium
CGGCCGCCGCGTGAAGTTTTTTCGCCAGGTAAGCGACTGCGGGCGTCGGAATTATCCCGGCAAGAATTGCATTGCCGCCCGCCGAACAAATTCCCGCGACCAACGCCGCCTCTAACATCTCGCCCGAAATTCTCGTGTCGCGCCCGATTAAAATTTGCGGCACGCCCTCCGAGTGTCGCCCGAAAAAAATTGTCGCCGCGCGTCCCATGCGATATGCCAGCTCCGGCGGTAATTTTGTGTTGGCTTCGCCGCGCACGCCGTCCGTCCCGAAAAGTCTCGCCATAAAAATTCCTCCCGAAAAATTTTTCGCCGCGAATTATATCACACTGCAAAAAAAAAATCCCCCGCCGCTTGCGGAAGGATTTTAAATTCGTTCGTCGCTTTAAATGATATTTTTTTCGTAAGCGTCGTAAAGAGCTTTGAGCTCCTCAATCTTGTCGTAAATTTCAACTTGCAGACGCGAAGCCGTCTCGTATTCGCCCCAATGGAGCGCGTTGACAAGTTGCGTGAACAAAGATTTTTCGTCGATTGAATCTTTCGCAAGCGCGGCTCTCAACAGAAAAATTTTGTTCCAGTTGTAAGCGTCGAGGTCGGTGACAAATTCCGCGTCGATTTTTTTTGCCTTGCGAACAATCCCGCGAAGTTCGGGCAGAATCCGCGAAATTAATTCCGTCTTCCAGCGCAACAAAGCTCCGTCGCGGAAGCCGTTGATAATTTTTTCCTGCAACGCGCCGCCGCTCGAAATGATTTTAACTTTGTCGGGAAAATTTTTAAAAGCCTCCATGTTCTCCCAAACGGTTGCGGGCGGCTTGCCGAAAAGTTTATCGCGCTCCTCTTGCGTGAAGTCCTCGAAGACATCCTGCTCGCTGCGATACGCGCGATTTTTTTCAAGATAAAAACCGTCCGCGCCCGCGTCCTTGGAAAGCTCCGCCAAAAGCTCGTCCGTCGTGTGAGTTATCGTCGCCTTCACGCCGTCGAGAATCGCCGAGTAGCACGCCGCCAAAACCAAATAAATATTCGTGTAAGGGTTGCAGCTGCGAAGTTCAAAACGAGTCGCCATCGGATTTTGCAAGTCGCGAATCAAGCTGACGAGAATTGTCCGATTGCGCGCGGGAATTTTTGGAGTGTGACCGAGCGAAGTCACGATACAAACGGGAGCCTCGAAGCCCGGCTTTAATCTGTTCAATGAATCGTTCGTCGCGCTTACGAAAGGATTGATGACTTCGTAATTTTTCAGCAAGCCCATCAACGCTCCGTAGCCGACCGCGCTCATATAATCTTCCGCAGGATTTTTCGCGGCGAAGAGATTGTGAACTTTTCCGTCCGCCGTGACGGCCGCCAGCCCAATGTGAGTGTGTTCGCCGTTGCCCGCAAGACCAATCATCGGCTTTGCTTTGAAGGTGACTTCCAAACCGTTCGCGCGGAAAATTTCTTTGACGACCATGCGAACGACAATTTCATTGTCGGCAGCTTGCACCGCGTCCGAGAATCGCCAATCGATTTCCAGTTGTTCGCACACGTGAGTTAAATGCCCCGACTCGTCGATTTGCGCTTTAAGCCCGCCGACTTCCTTGTGCCCCATTTCCACTTGCAAGCCGTATTTGTCCAGCTCGATTATCGACTGCTCCATTGCGCAACGAACCGCGCCGTGCGTCCGCTCCCAATACTGCTCCTGCATGATTTGCGACGCGCTCATTTCTTCGACCGAAGCTTCTGCCAGCGGCGTCTTAACCCAAAACTCCAGCTCCGTGGCCGACGTGAAAATTAAATCGATAATTTCCTTACCGCTCACTTCCAAGCCGTCGATGTTCGGGTGCGCGTGAAAAAGATTTACGAGTTCGCGCTTAACGTTAATCAGCGTGTCGGTCAATACTGCTCGGCTGTCGACGCGCTTGCCCTCGTGAATCAAAAAGCCGGGAATCCTCAGCGTGCCGACGGGGCGATTGGTTACGTTGTCGTAATGTTCAAAGTTGTAATCGACGAACCAATTAACCGACGGGTCAACGGGCATGTCGACCTTTGCGTTGTTGAGCGTGGCGATGCCCGGCAGCACGACGCTTGAGCCGTCCGTTTGAACAGCCGTGCCCGCAAAAAATTCGTCGATGTCTTTGATAAAAATGCGCACGGGAATTTTTTCGTCGGTGTCGTTGCCCGCCAAGTCGATTCCGACCAGCGACACAAATTTTATTTCGGGGTGCTCGCGCAGCTGACGAATAATTTCTTCCTTGGGTGTGTTCGCTTTGATTGTGTAAAGTAAATCTGCCATAATTCCACCTCCGTGAATTCCGCAACACTTTATCACAAAAATTTTTTCGCGTCGACAGCTGCGGCGAAAGTACACAGTATAATTGATTTTCCCCGCGCGGATTTGTATAATGAAAAAAATTTTATATAAACGGACGGAGTTGAGTCGAAAAAAAATTATGGACAAGTTACAAAAAGCTTTTCGATTAAAGCCGACGCAGGTAATCATTGCAAGTTTTTTATTTATGATTTTCTTGGGAACGTTTTTGTTGATGTTGCCGATAAGCACGACGAACAATCAGGGGCTCAAGTGGATTGACGCGCTGTTCGTCTCCACGTCGGCTTCGTGCGTGACGGGCTTGACGGTCGTTGACCTCCACAACGATTTAA
>CAMJQS010000211.1 GCA_946408105.1 uncultured Selenomonadales bacterium
CCGAACTGCTCTTTGAATTCGTCAATGTCGCACAGCCCGTCGACCGTCCACGAGTTGTCTTTGTTGCGTTTGAACTGTTGCTCAGGGCCTTCGTCGTCGCTGATGTCGACAATCTCTTCCAAGATGTCGTCGAGCGTGATAAAACCGATGACGCCGCCGTATTCGTCGTTGACCATGGCTTCGGTTATCCCGCTTGAGCGAAACTTTTCGACGACGCGGAAGGCCTCCATTGTTCGCGGAACGTAATTTGCTTTTTTAACCAGCGCGGCCAAATCAATTTCGCGGCCGTCTTTTAAAACGGCGTCGAGCAAATCTTTCGCGTAAATCAAGCCGCGGCAATCGTCCAAACTTCCTTGACCGACGGGAAAAATCGTGTGGGGACTTTCCTGCACGATTTTTAAATTTTTTTCCAAGTCGTCGTTCAAGTCGAGCCAAATAATTTTAACGCGCGGCGTCATCAAAGAGTAAGCGGTTTCGTCGCCCACGTCGAAAATTCTGCCGACCATTTCCTGTTCGGATTTTTCAATCGTGCCGTCCTCGGTGCCCTGTTCGATTAAGTCGATAACTTCGTCCTCGGTGACGGCGTCGTTTTTGTCGGGGTTCATGCCCAAGACGAACGCCAAACTGCTTGCGACTTTTGCGGGCACGGCGACGAACGGGCTCATCATCTTTACGATGACGCGGAAAATTTTGTGGTGGTTGAGCAAAAATTTTTCGGGATTATTTTTTGCGGCCTGCTTCGGCAAAAATTCTCCGAACAGCAAAAAAATAAATGTCGTGACGGCCAACGCGACCGCCGCAAAAATTATTTCTTCCTGCGCCAAATAATGATTCGTCATTGCGACGAGCGGCGGTATCGTCAAGACCGCGCACATGCCCGCCAAAATTCCCGTGAAAGTTATTCCGATTTGCGCGACTGTCAGCGGCGCGGGCGAGTCGAGCATTTCCAAAACTGCTTTTGCGTCGTCGTTGCCCTCGTCCGATAATTTTTCCAGCCGCCCGCGATGACACTCTATCAGCGCGGTTTCCATTAGAGAAAAGTAGCCGCTCACCGCCGCCAATAAAATTATCAGCGCGGGCAAAATTAGTTCCGTCTCCAAACTTCACACCTCGTTTATATTTCTTTGCTTCTGTCGAAAAACTTGCACAGGGGTCGCCGTTGTATTAAAATTTTTCTCAAAAATTAAATGCAAGGAGCCATAAAAATGATTCACGAAATTAAAAATTCAATCATCAAACACAAACTTGCACAACTGCGCCGCAAAGAGACGCCGCCCCAAGATTTTCGCGCACTCGTCGAAGACATCGCCGCGCTTCTGACTTACGAGGTTGGAAAAAATTTTGAGACGCAGACGATTGAGATTGAAACGCCGATTCAAAGTTGCCGCGCAGAATTTTTGAACGAAAAAAATTTTGTCGTCGTCCCGATTCTTCGTGCAGGTTTGACGATGGCTGAAGGCGCGTTGAAAATTTTGCCGAAGGCTTCAACCGGCCACGTCGGACTTTATCGCGACGAAAAAACTTTTAAACCCGTCAAATATTATTTCAAAATGCCGCCGCGTCTCGACGAAAAAATTTTGCTCGTCGTCGACCCGATGCTTGCCACGGGCGGCAGTGCTTCAGCCGCGATTCAAATCCTCAAAGACAGGGGCGCGAAAAAAATTTTTTTCTTGTGCATTATTTCCGCGCCGCGCGGGATTGAAAAAATTTCGAGCGACCACCCCGACATTGAAATTTACACGGCGAGCATTGACGACGGCTTGAACGACAAATGCTACATTGTGCCCGGTCTCGGCGACGCAGGCGACAGAATTTTTGCCACGGATTAAAAGCAATTAGGAATTAGGAATTTTTCCGGTTCCCGGTTCCTAATTCAATTCAAAGCAATTCGTGCATACTCGTCAAGCATGTCGGCAAAAGTCATGTGGCCGCGCTCGGTCGCCTTGGACTTGCCGATAATTTTTATCGTCGCGTCGTAAATAGCGGATTCGATGCTGCCCGGCACAAGGTATTCCCAATTTTGATAATCGTAAGCGCGCTCGTTAATCGCGTTTTGCGGACGCCCGAAAACTTCCAACTCACAGAGAAATTGAATTTGTTTTGTCTTCGGCCGCAAATAATAATGCTCCAAGACGTAAGCTTGACTGCGCAAAACTTTTAAATCTTCGGGCGAATATTGATAGCCCTGCTCGCGTGCAAGAGCAACCTCCGCCCTGAAGTTGTCCGCGCCGTAGCTTGCCATGTCGTCGCTTAATTGTCTCGGCTCGCGCTCAATCATTCTGACCCAAACGTCCGCCATGTACTCGTTGGCCAAATAGGGCACGCGCTTCCATTGCACGGAAGTTTTGTCCAAATAATAAGTGTACGTGTCGTCGACCGCCAATCTTATGAATCGCGTCTTGAGCGTTTTTAAATTTGTTGACGGCGGCGCAGAATAATTGCTCGACGGGAAATATCTTCGCTCGGAGCGTTCCGCGTCTGTCGTCGGAAGGGTTATCGTCGGCTCTTGCACGTCCGAAATATTTTTCGGCCGCTCGAAAGGTCTGTCGATTTCTGCGGGCGGCAAAGATTCTTCCGTTCGCTCAAGCGGCTGCGTTGGCGGCGTGTCTTGCGGCTCGACGCG
>CAMJQS010000212.1 GCA_946408105.1 uncultured Selenomonadales bacterium
TTGTCCTGTTTGAATTTGTTGTAGTGATTCAAATTTATGTCGAGCACGCTGCAGATGAGAGCTGCGTTGCCGGCCGAGTGTGCGCCGATAAAAATTGTTTTGCCGGGATATTTTTTAACCGCGTCGTCCAGTGCCGCCCGATAACGTTTCTGTGTGCTCTTCAAACTTTCTCCGCCCGGCGGCGTGTACGTCCAACGCTTCTCGTTGAGCAATTTATATTCGCGCGGAAATTTTTCTTTGATTTCTTTCGTTGATTTTCCCGCCCACTCTCCGTAGCTCGCCTCGGAAAGTCTTTTGTCCGCGTAAGCGATTTGCATTCCGTGAAGAGCCGCGCATTTTTCCGTCGTCACGTAAGCGCGAATCATCGGGCTGGAGATGAACACGTCAATGGGCACGTCCTTTAAACTTTCCGCCAACAAGTCCGCCTGCTTCAAGCCCATGTCGTCCAGCGGGATGTCCAACGCGCCCTGGAAAAGATGTTGCCTGTTGTATTCCGTTTCGCCGTGCCGAACCAAAATTACAAACGTGGGCTCGGCCGCCTGCACCGTCACCGGCAAAAGAAAACTCGCCAACAAAAAAATTATCGCGCCGAAAATTTTTACTCTCAAAGTTAATCGCCGCCTTTCAAAAAATTTTCTGCTGAACTTTCGACGCGCAAAAAATTTTTTCCTGCAATGAAAACGTTGACAAAAATTTTTCCGCGTGATAACCTGCGAAAACTTTAACTCAAGGAGGGATTCTCATGACTGATTCAATCGAACGGGACACGACGTCCGAAATTCGTGCGGCGGTAGAAAATTTTTTCGAGCAGGACAAAATTAAATACACGCCCTTCGACGAACGCAACGTCGCCAGCGCGATTTACAACGTCGATACAAAATTCGGGCACGCCACAGTTTTTTTTCGCGCTTACAACGACAGATTGGTTTTCCATTTTGTCATTCCGCTCAGCGCGAGTGAGGAGGAGCGTCCAAAGGTCGGCGAATTCCTCTTGCGCGCCAATTACGGTTTGAAAATCGGCGGCTTCGATTTCGACTTTGACGACGGCGAAATTTCTTACAGAGTTTCGATTTATTGCGGCGAGGAAAATTTTTCGCCGCCCACTTACGAGCAAATAGATTTTTCGGTTATCGTCGGCTTGATGATGATTGAAAAATACGGCGACGCTCTTGTTAAAGTTATGTTCGGTTTGGTCGAGCCTTCGGACGCGGTTGACGCTGTCGAGGCGAACGATTGACAAAAAATTTTCCGCGTGATAAACTGCAAAAACTTTCAACAAAGGGGATGTAATGGTTTCGACAGGGATGGACGAGGTTCAATAAGCGAGCATCGGCTCCGCAACCGATTCGACAAGCGGAAACACAAACAATAACTGCGGATACTGAAGAGTACGCACTGGCGGCTTAATCGCCACGTTGCCCGGCTGATTCCCTTCCCGTCAGGCTGGTGTCAACGTCAGAAACGGGAATACCGCGTGTGAGAGCACTGTAGCGCACGGGAACTTCCAAAGTGCTTGGCTTTACCCGATTTGTCGTCGAGTTTGGTAGAGCTGAAATTTTTCGGCGACTGCGCTCGGAGAAAGTTGAGCAACGACATTTTTGGACAGGAGTTCGATTCTCCTCATCTCCACCAAACAAAAAAACAACAGCCCGACGATTGTCGGGCTTTAAACTTTTTCCGATTAAATTATTTTGAGTTGAGCGGCCGCTGATAAAAGAACGGCTTGTAAGTTTCGTAGCCGATTTGCCGCGAATTTAAAATGGATTCGGTGCCGCCCACGAAAAGAATTCCGCCGGGCTTAAGTGCCTTGAAAAAATTTGCGTAGAGTTGCGCCTTGGCCTCTTCCGTGAAATAAATGACGACGTTGCGGCAGAGAATTAAATCAAAATTCGTTTCGAAGCGATCTTTCAAAAGATTGTGGCGGCGGAAGTCGACGGGCATTTTTATTTCGGGCTTGATTGCAAATTTTCCGTCGGGCGTCTTCGTGAAATATTTTGTCTTGCGGTCGGGTCGCATGGCGCGGATTTCGTCGGCAGTGTAAATGCCTTTCTTCGCCTTGCCGATAATTTCGATATCGAGGTCGGTCGCCAAAATTCTGTGACGTTTGCCGGGCGTCAGTTCCTTCATGATAATCGACAAGGTGTAAGGCTCCGCGCCGATTGAACAGCCCGCGCTCCAAATGTTGAGCGAGTCGTTGCGCTTGAGCAGATACGGAATGACGTCTTTTTCCACTTGGTCGAACTTGTCGGGGTTGCGGAAGAATTCCGAGACGTTGATTGTAAGATACTCGATGAAGTCCGCGAATTTTTGTTTGTCTTTAATCGCGTCGTCGAAGAAACTCGTATAAGACTTGAACGGCGTTTTTTGAATCAAATTGTTTATGCGCCGCCGCATTTGTTGTTCCTTGTAAAGCTGCAAATCGATGCCGGTTTTCCTGTTGAGTTTGCCTTTAAAAGCTTCCCAATCTTTGTCGTCCATAATTCTTCCCCCTTTTTTAATCAGTTGGTCGGGGTGACAGGATTCGAACCTGCGACATCAAGTTCCCAAAACTTGCGCCCTACCACTGAGCTACACCCCGACGCGAAAAATTTTACAACGCTTACTGCAGGCTGTCAAGGAGCGA
>CAMJQS010000213.1 GCA_946408105.1 uncultured Selenomonadales bacterium
CGGCGATATTGTCACGCTTTATTTTTCAACTCAAGCAACCGAGAAATTACGATTGTAAGACGGCCGACTGCGAAAAATTTTTTGACAAGCCCCGACACGTCGTTTAAACTTATGAAGAAAAATTTTTTTGGGAGGTGTTGTCGAGTGCAAGCAAGCGTCATGCGAATCGACGAATTCATTTCGGACAAAAGAACGCTCGTTATCCCCGTTTACCAGCGCAATTACGATTGGAAGACGACCAACTGCGAAAAACTTTTTGACGACGTGGAATTTATCGCTCAAAGCGGCAAAGAACATTTTATCGGCACGTTCGTTTATCAACACAAGCCTGCCGCAGGAATTTTTCAAGAGTTCGTAATTATCGACGGGCAACAGCGAATCACCAGCACCATTCTGTTCGCAAAAGCCATTTATGATTCGACGGACGACGAAGACTTGAGAGAAGACATCAACTCGACTTTTCTTAAGCACGACAAAGGCGAACTGAAGGGCAAAAGCAAATTGCGCCCGACCGAATATGACCGCGCCACTTTTGAAAAACTCATGGCGGAAAACTTCGACGAAAATAATTTCAATGCGGAAGAAAAAAATTCCGCGCTGTACAGAAATTATCTTTTCTTGTGCGAAAAAATTTCCGAGTCGCCGTTCAAACTGAAAGAACTTCACGAGGCAATTTATCAGCTGAAAGTCGTGAGCATTTTGCTTCAAGACGAAAACCCGCAAGAAATTTTTGAATCGCTCAACTCAACGGGGCTCGACCTGACCAAGGCGGACTTAATCAGAAATTTTTTGCTCATGCCGCTTGAATATGACGAGCAGGAAAGACTTTACAAAAATTATTGGCTGGAGATTGAAAAGCTTTTGCGCCCGTCGGACAACGTGGAAAATTTTTTAATTCAATATCTGATAGCCAAACGCAAAAGCGACGCCGTCATGGAGACGAAAAGGCAACGGCTCAACCCGCGAAATCTTTACGACACGTTTAAAAAATTTTTCGGAAGTAATTTTTCCTCCGCCGAAGAATGCCTCAAAGATTTATATCGTTGTGCAAAATTTTTCCGCCGCTGTATCTTCGATGACGAAACCAAATTTGATAAACTCTCCGCGCTCAACAAAAAATTTTATGAACTCGTTTATCTTCTCGACGCAAACAACGCGCCGATTATTTTGATGTATCTGCTTAACCGTTACGAAAAAAATCATTTCGACGAGGCGACGTTCATAAATTTTGTCGACGCGCTCATCTCTCTTGCCTTCCGCGCGAAAGTTTGCAAGCACAACGGAATTAATCCGCAGTTCGCCGGCAACGTCCTCGCCCGCCTCGACAGAGAAAATTTTTTGGACGAAAAAATTTTTTGGCGCGCGATAACTTTCGGCAAAGGCACTTACGCTTTCCCCGGCGACAAAGATTTTCAAGCGGCTCTCGTCACGAACAATCTTTACGAGACGATAAAAGGCCACGGCTGCAAATATCTGCTGTACTCTTTGGAGCGGACGGCTCGTGCGAAAGAATTGCCCGCGTATTCGGAGGCGACCGTCGAACACATCTTGCCGCAAAAATTAAACGGCGCGTGGAAAAATTATCTTCGCGAACGCAACGATTTATCCGCGCACGAAATTTTTCTCCACACGCTCGGCAATTTGACTTTGACGGCTTACAATTCCGAACTGGGCAACGCGGACTTCGACGTTAAGAAAAAAATTTACGAGCAATCGAATTTTTCTTACACGCGCGCTTTGACCAAGTACGACGAATGGACGAGCAAACAAATTCAATCGCGGGCAAAAAAATTGGCGGAGGCGGCGATTAAAATTTGGACGTTGCCCGAAGAATTCAATTCGCGTTCCGTAAATTTAAGCGACTCGTTCAATCTCGATTCGGACTTCGGAGTATTCACAGGCGAGAAACCGGCTGCGCTTTTCATATCTGGCACGGAAATAAAAATTTCCGGCTGGGTTAATATTTTGCGCGAGATTGTCCGCCAACTTTACATGCTGGACAAAGATACGTTCCGCCAAGCCGCAGCCGCGAGAAAAAATTTATTTTCAACCGAGCCGACCAATTTTAAACTCGACGAAAATTTTTATATGGATACCAGAAACATTGATACAAAAAGTTGCTTGAGGATTGCTAAGAGCCTCGCGGAAAAATTCGACAGCCTCGGCGAAACAAACTTTAAAGATGAAATTTCGTTCACGCTTCGCAGATAAAAAAATTGCTCCTCGAAAAAATCGGGGAGCTTTTTTGTTGCGAAAAATTTTTCGTCACGATTCTTTGATGAGCGCGTCGACTTTTTTTGCGTCGGCTTTTGCGCGCGCCTCGTCGCCGCTGAGTTCGTAAGCCATGCCGCGATATTTATAAAGCTCAATGAATTTCGGATTCGAGCGGGCGGCTTTGCTCAAGTCTTTTGTCGCCTGCTTAAAATTTTCCAAATAATAATGCGACAGCCCGCGATAAAAATATGACGTGTCGTCGTTTATGTTAATCTTCAAGATGTCGTCGAAGTCTTCAAGCGCACGACGATATTGCCGCAAAAGATAAAGAACGATGCCGCGAAGTTGACGCGCCTCGAAAAAAAATTTGTTGGTGCCAATCGCCGCGTTCAAATCCTCAAGTG
>CAMJQS010000214.1 GCA_946408105.1 uncultured Selenomonadales bacterium
CCGTGCCGTTGGTCGTCGACTGTCACAGCGGCGTGAACTGGGCGGCGGCAAAATAATTTCAAGACGATTGCGCGTCGAAAAATTTTTTGAGCGATTCGGCGGCGGCAACCGTCATACTCGGCACGGCTGAAAGTTCTTCGACCGTTGCCGATTTTATTTTTGTCAGCGTCCCGAATTTTTTAAAAAGTTCCGTCCGCCGCTTTGCTCCGATGCCCGCCACGTTGTCGAGTTCCGATTTTAAATTTCTTTTGCGTCTAAGTTTTCTGTGATAAGTTATCGCGAAACGATGAGCCTCGTCGCGAATGCGTTGCATGAGTTTCAAAGCTTGAGAGTCGCGCGGAAGTTCAATCGGCACGGACGAGCCTTCGACGAAAATCAATTCAAACTGTTTGGCCAGGCCGACGACGGGCACTTGATGACCTGCGCCGCGAATAATTTCCAGCGCGGAGTTCAGTTGACCCAAGCCGCCGTCGATTACAATCAAGTCGGGCAAATTTTCTGTCGCGCCGTAACGACGGCTCGTGACTTCGCGCATGGAAAGAAAATCATCGGGCTTGCCTTCCGCCGAATGAATTTTAAATCGGCGGTAACTTTTTTTGTCGGGCGCGCCGTCCTCGAACACGACCATCGACGCGACGGTTTCCGCGCCCTGCATGTGTGAAATGTCGAAGCACTCCATGCGCCGCGGCAGTCGCGGCAAGTTCAAAAAATTTTTCAGCTCCTCGACCGCGCCGACCGTTTGAGAATTTTTGAGCAGCCGTCGCGCAGATTCTTCCGCCAAAAATTTTTCCGCATTTTGAGTGGCCATTTCGACCAGCGAACGTTTCACGCTGCGTTTCGGTTCGATTAATTTCACGCCGAGCCATTCGCTCAAAATTTTTAAATCGTCTTCGGGCAACGTTGTCGGCAACAAAATTTCCGCCGCCGAAATTTTTGCCCGCGAATAATATTGCTTGATAAATTCCGTGACGGCTTGCGCGTCCGATTCGTCTGCTGCCCCGCTCAATAAAAAATTTTCGCGCCCCGTAACTTTTCCGTCGCGGATAAAAAAAATTTGCACGCAGGTTTCGTTTTCAAGTCGCGCCAAACCGATTGCGTCGGCGTCGCCCGCGTCACTGACGATTTTTTGTTTCTCCGTGACTTTTTTTATCGCCGACAAAATATCTCGAAGCCGCGCCGCCTGCTCGAAGTTCAAAGCCTCTGCGGCCGCCGTCATTTGCGCGGAAAGTTCGCGTTCGATTTGCGCGGTGCGTCCCTCCAAAAATTTTTCGGCCGCCTCGACGAACGGCAAATACTCTTCGCGGGAAATTTTTTTTGCGCAGGGCGCGAGGCACCGTTTGATATGAAATTCCAAACACGGCCGCTTTGAAAAAGTTTTGCACGTCCGCAGCGGGAAAATTTTTCTCAACAGCTGAAGAGTTTCTTTGACGGCTTGCCCGCTCGTGTAAGGGCCGAAATATTTTGAGCCGTCGTGAATCACGCGCCGCGTCAAAATTATTCGCGGGAAGTCTTCGGCCGTAACGCGCAAGTAAGGATAACTTTTGTCGTCCTTTAAGCTTATGTTGTAGCGCGGCCGATATTTTTTAATCAAGTTGCATTCGAGAATCAAAGCTTCGACTTCGCCGCCCGTGACAATCGTTTCAAAGTCGGCGACCTTGGCGACCATTGCTTTGACTTTCGCGCCGTGATTTTTGCCGCTCTGAAAATATTGGCGGACACGATTTTTCAGCACGCGCGCTTTGCCGACGTAAATAATTTTTCCGCGCTCGTCGTGCATGAGGTAAACGCCGGGCGCGTCGGGCAGCGTTTTTAATTTCTCTTGAAGATTTTCCATTGCAAGACCTTTCCGAATTCTGTTAAAAAAATAAGCCGCACAAAACACGGCGACCAAATCGTTTAACATCTAATCGGTATTAACGAGGAAGGAGCCGACGCGCTAGCAATTTGCTTCGGCTTGAAAAAATTTTGGGCGTATGATATATTCGGCGCGGCAGTTGGTGAGTCGGCTCTCCCCTCGCAAGAGAGGGGGTGACATCATGGACAATTACAAATGGTTGATGCTCATGCTCAGCTTGATTCAGACTATCCTGATGTTGCTCACGTTCTTGAAGTAATTTAGGAACGAAAAAAGCCGCATCCGCGGACGCGACCTTCTTCACCGCATACTTTACTAACGAGAGAAGGCGTCGACGTTCCCGCACCGACTGCCTTTAAAGTTGTCAAATTGACTGCCAAAAATTTACCACACTTGCGCCGCGTTGTCAATTTGCTTTTGCTTGAAAAATTTTTGAGCGCATGATATATTTTTCGCGGCACTGACGTACTTCAACGGAAAAAAAATAGGCCGCACCAGGCACGGCTTCAGAATCCCTAGGTTGTATTACTAACGAGGGAGGAGTGGACGCGCTACCATCAACTGCCTGCCTTAAAAATTATCAATTTAACTTTGCGAATCATATCACACGGTGAAAAATTTTTCAAGCCTTAGACTTTGGCAGAATTTTTGGAGGACAAAAGATGATTAAAATTTATACGGACGGCTCGTGCTTGGGCAACCCCGGCGCGGGCGGTTGGGCGGCGGTCATCGTCGACGAACAAAATCG
>CAMJQS010000215.1 GCA_946408105.1 uncultured Selenomonadales bacterium
TTTCTCGCGGGCGGCAGCGTCAATCGACCCGAAGCGCAATATTTTTTGCAAATCGTGACGAGGACGGAGGCCGAAGGAATTTTTCTTCTCAAGCAGCTGGAAAGATTGGAATTCAACGCGGGCATTTGTCAGCGGAAGAAAAAATTTTTCGTGTGGCTGCGCGAAGGCGATACCGTTTGCGATTTTTTGGGGATGATTGGAGCGTCGGAGGCCGTCGAACGTTTCGAGGTCGCCCGCAACTTAAAAGAAGTTCGCATGCAAGTCAATCGAATCGTCAACGTGGAAACCGCCATGCTCAACAAGTCCGTCAACGCCGCGCAACGTCAGCTGGCCGACATAAAAATTTTGCTTGACAAAAAGGCGCCAGTCAATAAAAAATTACAGGAAGCAATGACGGTTCGCCTGGAAAATCCTTCGTGCACGATGAGGGAGTTGGCGGAAAAAATTTCCATGAGCAGTGCCGGCCTGCTCTATCGTTTCAAAGTGATTCACACCTTGGCAAAAAAGTTCGGCAAAAAATAAATTGGAGGTTTTGCAAATATGAGGGGCATGAGTGCCGCCTTCACGACAGATTTTTTAATTTCATTCGCGGTGGTTGCAATTATCTTGATAATGCTCGGCTTGATAATAAATTTGTATTCGGAGCTGTCGACGATAAAGAAACGCTACAAAAAAATGATGGGCGGCGCGGAAGGTTCAAGCATTGAGCAAATGCTTTCCGCGCACACGTCCGAAGTCAAGCAAGCGGTCAACGAGTACAAAAAACTTCAAGGGCAGGTCGACAAGCTCGAAGACCTCGTGCGAAGTTCGCTGGCGCGCGTCGCGGTCATTCACTTTGACGCCTTCGAGCAGACGGGGCAAGGTTTAAGTTGGTGCGTCGCCATTCTCGACAGGAACAACAACGGCGTCGTCTTCTCGTCGATTTGCGGCAACGAGGCCGAGCGCAGCTACGTCAAACCGATAGAAGACGGGCGCGTTGCACCGAATTACAAATTGACGCGCGAAGAAGAGCAGGCTTTGCGGCAAGCCATGCACCGATGATTCAGGTGTCAGGTTTTAGGTGTCAGGTGTCAGGGAAAATCCTGTAACCTGCAACCTGAAACCCGGAAACCTAAAAATCGACCGAAGGGAGATTTTTTATGGAAGAAAAAAAATCGGAGCCGTCCGCCAAGATTGAAACTTATACAATCAGCATAAAGGGCGGCGACAAAGAACGAACGATAAAACTTTCGTCGGGCATGTTCCGTTTCGGCGTGGCAAGCGTTATCGTCGGCGGAATTCTTTTGGTCGGGACGGCGGCGTTTTCTTTTTACAGCGCAATGAAAATGCAACGCGACGCCGCGACCATAAACGAAGTCGAACAGGCAGCAGAGCTTCGGCAAGAACAACTTTTAACTCTCTCGAAGAAGGCGGCGACGTTAAGCGAAACGATTCAAAATCTTGCGCAACAGGAGCAGGAACTCCGAATCCAAGCGGGACTCAATCCGCCCAAAGACGAGAAGCCGCCCGAAGCCTCACCAACTGAAACTTCGCCCGCAGAAAATCCTGCGCCGACTAATGAAACTCAACCTGCCGACGCTCAACCTGCGCCCGAATCTTCAGCTGAACACAACGGGCAAGGCGGCCCCGTCGAAGAGCTGGACATTGCGGAAGTTTCCGAGGCGTTGAACATGCTGGAGGCAAAAGTCAGCACGCGCAAGGAAAGCCTCGACGATTTCCAAACCGAACTCAAACAACAGCGCGAACAACTTGCACGCGGCGCGGCAATGGCAAGCGGCTACTCGCCCGGTTCGGGCAGTTGGTCTTCGCCCGGCAGCGTTCAATTCGATTTCGCGAACGGCTTGCCGATTATCCCTGCGGCGGGCTCGATACCTGCGCCCGGCTCTTTCCCGTTTGATCCAAGTCTTGTCGGCGGCAGCGGCGCGGCTGATTCTCGCATTCCGTCCATTTGGCCGACGACGGGCGAAGTCACTTCACCTTACGGCTTGCGTTGGGGCGGCACGGATTTTCATCCCGGCATCGACATTGCCAACGACATGGGCACACCGATTGTCGCAACTGCCGACGGCGTCGTCGAATACGCGGGCTGGAATTCGGGCGGCTACGGCAACATGGTCGACATAAACCACGGCAACGGAATCATGACGCGCTACGGTCACGCCTCGCAAGTCGTCGTCAGCACGGGGCAACAAGTCAAACGCGGACAATTAATCGCTTACATGGGCTCGACGGGCTTCAGCACGGGGCCGCACGTCCATTACGAAGTTCACGTAAACGGCAACCGCGTCAACCCAATCAGTTATCTTTAAGGAGGTCGCACTTTGAAAAATTTCGTCAAACTCATCAAGCAGGCGCACGAGGAAAAATTTTCTGTCGTCATGCAAAAAATCGTCACGAGGAAAATTCCCGTCGCGTTTTTGTCTCTCGCGCCGATTGCTCAAGCCGTCGAGATAACAAAAAATCTTCGCGCTCAAGGATTGAACATTAACAATCTCGTCGTCCTTGACAATAATCCCCCCCCCCCCCCCCCCCCCCCCCCCCCCCCCCAACCCCCCCCCCCCCCCCCCCCCCCCCCCCCCCCCCCCCCCCCCCCCCCCCCCCC
>CAMJQS010000216.1 GCA_946408105.1 uncultured Selenomonadales bacterium
TTTCTTATCGGCTGGAGTGGGGCACGAGCGGCATTTTCAAAAAAGAAATTCACGCGAAAGATTGCAAGCTGATAATCGAGAGCAACGCGCCTTCGACGCCGAAAATGTTTTTGGTCTGCAGAAGCGACGGGCGCATGAACATCGAGGCGGGCGA
The DNA here is from genome assembly GCA_946408105.1 of uncultured Selenomonadales bacterium. Lineage (GTDB taxonomy): Bacteria > Bacillota > Negativicutes > Selenomonadales > Selenomonadaceae > Quinella. Next base: position 155 of record CAMJQS010000216.1, read on the forward strand.
TTCGGCGACGCGGACGCTCGGAAAAATTCGCGCATACGAGGAAGGCTACGCGGGCGGGCGGCTGGAAATTCCTTTGCCGAACGAGACGTGGAAAGAAATATCGGCGGGCACGGTCGTTAAGCTTTTGACTTCCAAAGACGACGAAAAAATTTTTGAGCTCAAAGCGTCGCGACCCGACAGTTTAATCGTTCCGAAAAAATAAGCGGCGGCGGAGGTTTTGTAAATGTCTGTGTTTAAAAAATCGGCGGCAGTTTGTCCGCACTGCCTGAGAGAATTAAAATTGAGCGACATGAAATTTTTTTGCGTGCCCGACGAGGACAATCGCCACGAAGTCAAGCTGTCGTTCGCGGACAAATTCAAAGGACGGTTGCCCGTGTGCAAAAGAAAATTCTGCAGGAACCGCGGCTTGACGATTCGCGAGGCGGCCTGCTCTCATTGCGGAGAACCTCTTCCGCCGCAAATTCTTTTCCACGACAAATATTTGAGCTTCTGCGCAGTGGGCGTGTCGGGCGCGGGCAAGTCCAGCTACATGACGACGCTTCTTCACGAGCTGAAATATTCGGGCTTGCCGTGGATTTTGCAGGCAATGGACACCGACACGACTCGGCGGGCAATGCTAAACGAGCAATACGTTTATGAGGAGCGGCACTGTCTGCGCGGCACGCAGGCGGGCGTTTCCCCCAAGCCGCAACTCTGGACGATTCTGGACAATTCGGTTAAGGGCGACAAAGTTCCGACTTACGCGCTGACAATTTACGACGGCGCGGGCGAAGACTGCGAGCACATCGATTACACGCCGCTTGATTCAAAAATCAGCCGCTATCTTTCGGGCGCGAAAATGCTTTTGATAATGTTCGACCCGTTGCTTCTGTCGAGCGTGCGCGGCGAACTTTCCATTGAAACTTTGAACGCGTCCATGGCGACCGAACGTCAAACCTCCGCGCCCGGCAACATGGTCGGCATGGTTAATTCCCTGGCAAATTACATTCGACGCAACTGCAACATTGAGCCCGGCAAGAGGATTGATCGTCGCGCGGCCGTCGTCTTGACCAAACTCGACGCGCTGACCGAAATGCTTAACGGCTTCAGTTCGGGCGCAACGATTTTAAAGGAAAGTCCGCACGTTCACAATCGCGGCTTCGTCGACAGCGACAGCAAGATGATTGATTTGGAAATTCGCGACTGGCTGAACCGACAGGGCGAAACCGCTTTCCTCGGCGCGATTGACGCAAACTTTAAAGACGTGAGAGTTTTTGGCGTGAGCAGTTTCGGCAGGCCGCCCGACGCCCGCAAACGCCTTGCAAGAGTTCGTCCGCACCGCGTGCTTGACCCGCTCATGTGGTTGCTTGCCGCCGAAGGAATTATTCCGACGATTTGAGGTGATTCGCTTGAAAAAATTTTTCGCCGCGCTGTTCGTGATGATTTTGTTCACCGCGACCGCCGCCGCTCAACCCGTACGCATCGCACGCCTCCCGATTATTTTTCAATGCTCCGTTCCCGACGACGAAACTTGCCGTGAACTTGAAACTAAAATTGAACGCGCCATCCACATTCCGCTGAACGGAACTTTGCAGCTTGCCGAATACTTGCCGCCGAATTCGTCCGCTCAAACCCTCAACGACATGTGGAACAAAAAAGCAAGCCTTCCCGACGCAATGCGCCCGCTTGCTCAAAAACTCGACGCCGATATTGTCGTTTGTCCCGTCCTAAAAGATTACAGCCAATACGTCAGCTTCTCCGGAAATTGGGGCGAGACAATTTTAATCAGCCAAGCGCGCGTCGAGCTGATTGTTTACGACCGCCGCACCGACGAACTGATTTATAAAAAATCTTCGCAGATGCACAACGACACTTACAGCTTGCGCGGCACCGCCTCTTCCCTCGCGAAAATTTGTTTCGACAGAGTTATCGATTCGAGCGGCCTGCGCCAAAAAATCAGAGACATCAGGTAGCGTCCTCTTCCAGCGTTTCAATCAAAAAGCTCACGGGGCGGAAGCCGTCATTGCACGAGAGGAGCGCGGACTTCGGATTTTTCATCCACCCGTCGTAAAAATTTTCCGCGCCGTGCGACAACGCCATGACAAACGGCGACAAAGTTTCCCACGCGCTCAAGCAAAAACCTTCGGGGCGTTCCCAGCCGTTCGCGATAAAAATTTTTCCTTCCTCCATGTCGCAGGCGTTTTCAATCGGATTTTCGTAGCGCGCAATCAAATCGTCGTAGCGTGCCTTCCTTATCACCGTGATTTTAATTTTCTTCATTGCGTTTTTCCTCCATATGCCAAAAACAGCCGACCGTTTCAATCGACTGTTTTTTGTTTTGTCCTTGTTTGACCTGTCAAGTTTTTTTTGGCGACACTCGCTTGAGCTGTCCCTCTTGAAGGTTTCTATTTTAATGCGCCCGTTTTTTTTTGCGCCGGTGCTTTCAACATCTTTTATATCG
>CAMJQS010000217.1 GCA_946408105.1 uncultured Selenomonadales bacterium
CGGAGGTACTTTGATGTTTGATGATATTGGCGGCTTCTTGACGACGTTGGTTGCGGGCTTGCCGGGCATTGTCATTGCCATGGTCGTTCACGAATACGCACACGCCAGAGTTGCCGACGCGCTCGGAGATTACACGCCGCGAATGCAGGGACGCCTGACGCTCAACCCCGCCGCGCACGTCGACCCGATTGGTCTGTTCATGTTGTTTATCGTCCACTTCGGCTGGGCAAAACCCGTTCAAATAAACCCGATGAATTTTTCCAACCCGCGCCGCGACGATATTTTAGTTTCGCTCGCCGGCCCCGCGTCGAATTTAATCACGTCGTTTATCGCGCTGATAATTTTGGTTCTGCTCGCCAAGTTCGACTTCCCGTTTTCGGAGGGCGTGCTCGTCGTCTTCAATCTGATTATCGTTTACAATATCAACTTCGCGATTTTCAACATGCTGCCAATCCCGCCGCTCGACGGCTCGCACATTTTGAGAAATCTTTTGCCGTATGAAATGGCGCGCGCTTACGCTCAACTCGAACGCTACAGTTTCATCTTTTTGATTATCATAATCGCGACGCCCGTTTTGAGTTACGTTTTCATTCCGTTGCAACGATTGATTTTCGGATTGTTCCAAGGCATCGTCAACATTCTTCTGTAAAAAAATTTCTCGATAAAATTTTTCGCTGCTCTTCGACGGAGCAGTTTTTTTTCGTTGCTTGAAATTGTTGCGCGTGCTAAAATTCAATCAACAGTAACCAAAGGAGGACATGCGCTCATGAAACAGGTAGGGATATTCGGCAAGCGCAAAAGCGGCAAGTCGGCGTTGATGTACGCGCTGACGAAACAGAAAATCATACAAGATGCGGCGTTCAGCGCAATGGAAATCAGCGGGATAACTCGCGTCATGTTGGTCGACACGGTAGGCGTGGACGTGGAAGAAGATTCAACCGCAGAAAAAACCGCGCAAAGTGTCGATGTCGCGCTAATGCTGATAACGGACGATTCGTTCGAATTGGAGCTGGGCTGGATAGGCAAACTGCGCAAGGCCGGCTCGTCGATAATCGTCGTGATAAGTCAAGCGGACAAATTTCCCGACGGCGGCAAAGCTTTGGCGGCGGCAGTCAATGAAGTTTCGGGGCTGAAAACTTTTTGCGTAAGCTCACAGACGGGCGCGGGCGTCGCCGAACTCGACGAGGAAATCAATCGCCGACTCGCTAAGGAGTGATCGCTTTGCTTAAAAAATTTTTTGCGCTTGCAATTATTTTCGCGGCAGTTTTTTTCACGGCGCAAGAGGCCTTCGCGGAAACGCAATGGTTCTGGCTCGATTCAAACGACAAGTACAGTAAATATTTTGAGCCCGACTCCGTGACGGTCAAAAAGAAAGTTGTCACCAGCGACGGCCGCGAAATTGCCATCGAAATTGAAGCGTGGACGAAAACAACTTACTCTTACGAGGGCGCGGCCGAGACGATTAAAAATTACGGTATAGGAAACATTTTGCCCGACCCGCGCTCGCTGAATTACAGCTTGGCGTTGCTTAGAATTAATCCGCAAAACCGCACGCTCCAATACGTCCGCGAAGATTTTTACAATCCCGAACATCAAGTCGTTTGGTCGAAGGAAGAAGGCCGCGTCAAAGAAATCACGTCGCGCTCCTTCGACGAAGAATTTTACTGCGCGATTGTCGACGAAGTTTTTCGGCTGGGCGAACGCGACCGCAAACGCGCGCCCAAAGAGGAACGCTGGCTTGACTTGTGGACGTACACCGACGCGGACGGCTCGACGACTAACTTGACGGCCGACACGACGACCATGCGGCTCAAGGGCACGAATTTAATTTTATGGGAGTGGCAGACAAAAAAAGATTCGCGCGGGCAGACGATTGAAATTCGTTTCATGAAAAAATCTGTGAACTTGACGCAGGGCACTGAAATTTTAAAGGACGGACAGATTTGGACGCCGACAAATTCTTGGCAGGAACTCAAAGACGAATACGACGGAGCCTATCGAATGATTCGCAGCGACGACCCCGACTATAAAGGCCTCGTTCGTCTTCGCGCCTACGTCAAAAATAATTCAAATTGGGTTACGCGCTATTCTTTGGATTGAGAGGTGAAAAAAATTGCCGATAAAAATACCGAACAATTTGCCCGCGACGCACGTCTTGGAAACGGAAAATATTTTCGTCATGGACGCCGACCGCGCCTATGCACAGGACATTCGCCCGCTGAAAATTTTAATCCTCAACCTCATGCCGATAAAATCCGTGACGGAAACGCAACTGTTGCGCCTTTTGGGCAACACGCCGCTGCAAGTCGAAGTCGATTTTATTTACACGCGCACTTACATGCCGACGCACACATCGAAAGATTATCTCACGGAATTTTACGGGACGTTCGACGACGTTAAAAATAAAAATTACGACGGCTTTATCATGACGGGCGCGCCCGTTGAGTTGCTCGACTTTGAAGACGTTGCCTATTGGCAGGAGCTTTCCGAAATCATGGAGTGGAGCAAAACTCACGCGTGGTCGTCGTTCCACATTTGCTGGGGCGCACAGGCGGGCTTGTATTATCATTACGGCGTGCCGAAATAT
>CAMJQS010000218.1 GCA_946408105.1 uncultured Selenomonadales bacterium
GAGTTCGTCGACGTGCATAAAACGATTTTCAAAAACGGTTTCGGTGACCATGCTCGTGCCCTGCGAAATCGTCAGCATTGCCATGAACTGCGCTTGCATGTCGGTCGGGAAGCCGGGATAAGGCAAAGTTTTTATGTCGACGGCTCGCGGGCGTCTGTCGCATGTCACGCGAATTCCGTCCACGTTCTCGACGACTTTAACGCCCGCCTCTTTGAGTTTTGCGATAACGGGCTTGAGGTGTTCGCTGATTGCGTTTTCGATGTAAACGTCGCCGCGAGTCATTGCGGCGGCAATCATGTACGTGCCGGCCTCGATTCGGTCGGGAATAATCGTGTAGTCGCGGGCGATTAATTTCGGTGCGCCCTCAACTTTGATGACGTTGGTGCCCGCGCCGCGAATCTTCGCGCCCATGATGTTCAAATAATTTGCAAGGTCGACAATCTCCGGCTCCTGCGCAGGGTTTTCGATAATCGTTTGACCTTGAGCCATCGACGCCGCCATTAAAATATTTTCCGTCGCGCCGACGCTGGGGAAGTCCAAATAAATTTGTGCGCCCATCAAGCCGTCGGGAGCAACCGCTTCAATGTAGCCGTGGCCGATAGAAATTTTCGCGCCGAGAGCCTCGAAGCCTTTCAAGTGCAAATCAATCGGACGAGTTCCAATCGCACAGCCGCCCGGCAAAGAAATTTTCGCTGAACCCAATCTTGCGAGCAGAGGGCCGATTATCAAAAAGGACGCGCGCATTTTTCTGACCAAATCATACGGCGCGGTTATATTGTTCACCGTCGAAGCGTCGACGAAAAGTTTTTTGTTTTCGGGCTCGTGACGAACTTTAACGCCGAGCGTCCGCAAAACTTCGCTGATTGTTCGCACGTCGTCGAGGTTGGGCACTTCGTCCAAGCAAGTTTCCCCGTCTTGACCGAGAAGCGTCGCCGCAATGACAGGGAGCACGGCGTTTTTCGCGCCGCTGATTTTTACGGTGCCGCTCAATCGATTGCCGCCTTTTATAATCAATCTTTCCAAAATCTCAATCCTCCCGTTGCGTCAAACTTTCTCGACGCTTAAGGTCGTGCGCATGACGTTATCGATGATGTAATTCGTGTCGACTTTGCTGTCGGCTTTCTTGAGGGTCTTGCCTTCTTTTTTCAGCCGAGCCTGCGCCCGCTTTGCCTGAGCAATTTCCTTGCGAATTTGTTTTTCGGTTTTGGGTTCGCCGGAGCCGCCGACTTCCACGACGAGCTGATTGTTTTTGCCGGTCTTGAGGAAATCTTTAATTTTATCTTCGTAGCTTTTGTTTGAATCGGCCGTGACCAAGCCCGCGTTCGCCATTGCCTGGTTGACGGGAACGAGTGCGCCGCCGTGAATTTCCAGCGACAAATTTCCTTGATGAGCCGTCAAAGGAACGGTATAAGGCAGCGTGACTTTTTCCGTAGGCTTGCGATAAGGTTGCAGTTCGACAGTCAAGTTAATCGTTTCGCCGGGTTTGACTTTCTTTTTGTCCGGCGTTACGGAAACGATAGACGCCGTGCGCCGCTCCGAGTCGAAAGAAATATTCACGTCGACGCCGAAAATATTTGACTCCTCTTTTGTGTTGGAGCAGACGAGATTAAGAGCTTGCATGAGTTCAAGGACGGCGACTTGCCCGACGTCCGAAGGATTATAAAACATATTTTTGCGCGTCAACTCTCCGCCGTCGACCGCATTTGTTTTAACGTTAAAATCAATTTCGACCGTGCTTTCCGCGAGCGAGTCCGCCATTTTGCTCAACGCGGTGTAAGCAATGGACGCGCCGAGTTTGGGCACGAGGTTTTCGTTGTAAGCAATCGTCGCGTTGTAAGTTTCCTGCTTGTCGAGCGCGTTGTCTCTAACCGTGACGCTTATCGGGACGACGGCCGGGAACGTTCCCAAAATGCCGGCAATGCCCGAATCTCTGTCCTGATTGACGCGCCCGATGATGTGGCCGATGCCCGCCAGCTTTACGCCGATGTTCGTGACGCCGCTGACCGAGCCGATAACCGAAGCGTCCGTCATGAAATAATTTACGTTGCCGCCGTGCGTGAAGGAATGCCCGAACGCCAAAACGCGCTTGCCGTCAACGGCCGTGACAGTGCCCGTCGCGCCGAGCGAAAAATCGCCGTAGATAATCGCGACGCCCAAAGCCGAGCCGGGCTGAAGGTTTGCGTCGAGTTGAAGACCGCGTTCAGCAGTGACGGGCGGCGACTGCAATTTTTTTAAACCCAATTCGCGCTGCAAAAATTTTATGCCGTTGTCGTCGAAGCCGCCGAAATAAATTGCGTCGACTTCTTCAGCGTTATCAGCGTCATCATCTTCGGCGAGCTCTTCTTTTTCGTCTTCGGTCAAAGCTTCGGCCTCGTCGGGTTTCTTTTCCTCTTCAACAACTCTGACAGTTTTAAAACGATTCACTTGCGCCTTGGGGTCGGGCAAGTTCCAAAGTTCGATCATGTCTTCAATCGGCGTGACAAAAACCATGCGAGGATCCATTTCTTTGAGCGTGGCAGACAGTGCGCCGACGAGTTTGCCGTTAATGTAAAAAGGACTGCCGCTCATGCC
>CAMJQS010000219.1 GCA_946408105.1 uncultured Selenomonadales bacterium
GAGCCGGCGTCGCGAATCGCTTGTGCGCGAACTTCGACGGTGCCGCGCGGCATGTAAACGAACGACTTGCAGCCGAAGAGCCCCGCCGCCCACGAAACGCCTTTGCCGTGGTTGCCGTCCGTCGTCGTTATGAAAGTCATTTCGGAAAGTTCGGCGCGGTGAGAAAAAATTTCTTCGAGCGTCGGGTTGCTCAAGCCGAGTTCGTTGCTGATGACTTTGTAAATCGCCCACACGCCGCCCAGACCTTTGAACGCCTTCAGCCCGAAACGTTTCGACTCGTCTTTAATAAAAATTGAACGGACGCCAAAATTTTTCAGCTCAAGGAGCGGCGTCTCGTTGTAAACGCTCAACGACTCGTGCAGGGCGCGAATATTTTTCGTGGCGTCGAAGGAATAAGCCGACGTGTCGACTTCCGCGCCGCGATTTTTATTTTGAACAATCTTAATCATAATCAAGCATTTGCTCCATGTTGTCGTGCAGGGCGTCGAGATAATTTTTCAAGTCGTCGGACGTTTCGGGGTTGCGCAAAGCAAATTCGATGTTGGCTTGCAGGAAGCCCATCTTCGTGCCCACGTCGTAGCGGTGCCCTTTGAAAATGTAAGCGTACATTGCCTCGTTGCGGGCGAGCCGTTTAAGTCCGTCGGTCAATTGAATTTCGCCGCCCGCGCCCGGCTCTTGCGTCTCAAGATAAGAAAAAATTGTCGGCGTCAAAATATATCGTCCCAAAATCGCAATGCGGCTCGGAGCGTCCTCGCGTTTGGGTTTCTCGACCAAATCTTTAACTTTAAAAATTCCTTCGTCGACGTGTTTGCAATCGACAATGCCGTACTTGTGGACGACCTCTTCGGAAACTTCCTGCACGCCGAGAATCGAAGTTCTGTATTCGTTGAAGACTTCGACCATCTGTTGGAGGACGGGCTTGCGGGAAATTACAACGTCGTCGCCCAAGAGTACGGCAAAAGGTTCGTCGCCGATGAAGTGGCTGGCAGTGAGGACGGCGTGGCCGAGTCCGAGTGCCTGCTTTTGGCGGATGAAATGAATGTTCGCGATTTCGGGAATGTCTCTGACCATTTGGAGCATTTGCTCTTTGCCGGTGCGTTCCAGTTCCATTTCCAATTCAATCGAGCGGTCGAAGTGGTCTTCAATCGAGCGTTTGTTGCGCCCCGTCACGACGATTATATCTTCGATGCCGGCGGCCGCCGCCTCTTCGATTATGTATTGAATCGTCGGTTTGTCGACAATCGGCAACATCTCTTTTGGCTGAGATTTCGTCGCGGGCAAAAATCTTGTGCCCAAACCTGCGGCGGGGATAACGGCCTTTCTGACTTTCACGGTAAACCACTCCTTCAAAAAAATTTTTTCAATCATACCAGATAAAGTTTGTTCGTGCAAAAAAATCTGCACGGCGGAAATTTTTTGATATAATGTAAAAAAATTCACGGGAGGAAAAATTTATGGACAGAAGAAAATTTTTGCGGGTGTTGTCGTTGGCGGCGGCGGGAATAATTTTGGGCGACAAAAAAGCGGCCGCCTACGTTTTGGAGACGTGGGAGCCGCCGATTAAAAAATTATTTTTGAACTTCACCGAATACGAGGAGCGACCGTCAACGGAAATGATTGTGATTCATCACGCGGGCTTCCCCGACGGCGACAAAGATTCTTCCGCCGAAGAAATTCACAAGTTTCATCAGGAAGTGAACGGCTGGGCGGGCATCGGCTATCATTACGTGATTCGCAAGGACGGCACGATTGAGCAGGGGCGAAAACCTTTGGCTGTCGGCGCGCACGCTTATCATCACAATAAAAATTCTGTCGGCATTTGCGTCGCGGGAAATTTTGAATTGGCCAAACCGAATCACGAGCAAATGGAATCGCTGAAACTTTTGACGGCGTGGCTCTGTCAAAAATACAAACTCAATCCTCTGGGCGCGGGCGTCATCGTCGGCCACAGAAATTTAAACGACACGGATTGCCCCGGCAAAAATCTTTACAAAAGACTCGACGAGATACGCTATTGGTGCCGCGACTTTAACAATTAACGGCGACGACGCGAACGACGCGGGCTGCGCCAATCGTCTTCCTCGTCGACGACGGGTTTGGGCTTGGGCTTCCTGTTAAGAAAATAAATCGCGCCGACAAGAATGATGTCCATGATGATTAAAACATTGGTTGAGGTTTGGCTGTCGGATTCGGCGCGCTCCTTGTCCTCGTAGCTTGTAAGACTTTTGGAGCTGCCGAGGTTTTCCGCCCAAAATTTTCCAAACTTGCCGAGACCCGACCGCTGACTAAATCCGGGGTCATAAGACAAGATTAACATTGTGTTGGAATTAATGCGCCAAACCAAATAAATATTTGAGACGATTAAAATTGCAAGAAGGATTCGGGAAATCGTTTTCTTGTCCATAGCGGCCTCCTAAATGTTTGGAATTTGCCAATCGATTGGAGCTTCGCCGACAGATTCTAAAAATTTATTCACGCGGGAAAACGGACGGCTTCCGAAAAATCCTCCGCTCGCCGATAACGGACTGGGGTGCGCCGACTCAACGATAAAGTGGCGCGGGTTCGTTA
>CAMJQS010000220.1 GCA_946408105.1 uncultured Selenomonadales bacterium
CGTCCGCGCCGATATTTTTTCTGCCCAAAGCCTTTGCAAAAATTTCGCACAAAGTCTGCTGCAAATCTGTCGCGGCAATTTTTTTGTCGTCCTCTTCGACTTGCAAGTCGGGTTCGGGCAAAGCCTTCTTGTCGATTTTTCTGTTGGCGGTGAGCGGGAAGGCGTCGAGCTGCATTAAAACGCCGGGCACCATGTACGCCGTCAACGACGCCGCCAAATGTTTTTTGAGTTCGTCGAGGTCGATTTTCTTTTCCGCCGTGAAGTAGCCCGCAAGATAATCGCCCGCCGCATTTTTTTTCACGACGACGATACTTGCCTTCACGCCGTCGAAATTATTCATGACAGTTTCGATTTCGCCGAGTTCGACGCGAAGGCCGCGCAACTTAACTTGATTGTCCGTGCGCCCGTGGAAAGCAATTTCTCCGTTCGGCAAAAGTCTTGCAAGGTCTCCGCTCTTGTAAGCAGGTTTGCCCCAAAGCTTTATAAAAACTTTTTGCGTTAGGTCGTCGCGATTGATATAGCCGCGCCCGATTCCGTCGCCGAGGATTGTCATTTCGCCGAGCGCGCCAATCGGCAGCGGACGATTTTTTTCATCGGTCATGACGACTTGAACGTTTGAATTCGGCAAACCGATTGTGATATTTTCCGCGGACTCGATAGCCTTCATCGTGCAGCTTATCGTCGCTTCGGTGGGGCCGTAGCCGTTCATGATATAAATGTCGGGATTGACGGCGCGAAGTTTCGTAAACAGCGCGGCGGGGAATGCCTCGGCTCCGAAGTCGACGGACTTAATTTTTTTGACGACGCTCTCGAATTCGGGCAAGTCAATCAAGTTCGCCAAATAGGACGGCGTGCAGCTCATCACGTCGACAGAATTTTTTTCGCAAAGTTCTTTCAACATCAGCGGGTTGTGGATTTCGTCTTCGTTCGCCATGCAGATTGTTAAGCCGTGCGCCAGCGGAATAAATTCTTCCATAATCGACACGTCAAAAGTTATCGCCGCCAGTGCGAGTGAAACTTTTCCGCGCTCGACGTAGCCGAGGATTTCGTGATTCTTCGGGTTGGCGTCGACGAAGTTCACCAAATTTTTTTGAGTGAGCATGACGCCTTTGGGTTTGCCCGTCGAACCGCTCGTGTAAATGCAATAGGCAAGCGCGTCGTAGGGAACGTCGACGTTTAAATTTTCCGCAGAAATTTTTTCGGACTGCGTGTCCTCGACGAGGCAAATAAAAATTTTCAGCGCGTCGAAAAATTCTTTGCGCCGCTCGTAAATGTCGCGGGTCGTGACAATGTGATTTACTTTTGCGTCTTCGACGATAAACTTAACGCGCTCGTCGGGGTAGTCGGGCGTCATCGGCAGGAAGGCTCCGCCCGATTTCAAAATTCCTTGCCGCGCGATATAAACTTCAAGCCCGCGATTCAACATCACGCCGACAATTTTTTCTGCTTCGACGCCGTGACTTTGCAGGACGCGCCCGAGACGATTTGCCGCCGCGTTCAGTTCAGCATAGGTCAAAGATTTTCCGTTGGCGATGGCCGCAGCTCGTTCTGGGAATTTTTCTGCGCTGTCTTGGAGCAGACGATAAGCGGGACGCTCGACGACTGCCCAGCTCGTGTCGTGAATTTTTTTCAGCCGCGCAAGTTCGTCCGCCGAAACAATTTCAACGTCTGATAAATTTTCTCGCGTCAAAAATTCTCGCGCAATTTGAGCAAGACACGCGACGAAATTTTTCACGGTCGAGGCCGAATAAAAATCGGAATGATATTCCGCGTCGAAGCAAAACGCACCGTCCGCAATGAAAACGTCCACGCCGAAAAGAGACTTCGCGTTGTCGAGTTCAAGCTGAATTTCTTCGGCCGGCTCGCCCGCAATTTGCACGTCGTCCGAGTCTTCGCCCTGATAAGCAAACATCACGTCGGCGGCAATTCCGTAGTCGCGGCTGATTTCGGCAAAAGAATAAATGTCGTTGGTCATGCTCGCGAAAAGTTGGCGGCCGACTTGCGCGACGTATTCGGCAACGGTTTTGTCGCCGACAATCGAACAGCTCACGGGCAAAGTTTTAACGAGCATGGCGACGCTGCGGGCAAGGCGCGAATCGCTGCGCCCGTTGTAAATCGTCGTGAAAATTGCGTCGTCGCGGTACAAAAATTTCGCAAGCGTGAAACCGAACGCCGCGTTGAAAAATGCATTCAACGTGACTTTGTTTTTCGCGCAGAAATTTCTGACGGCCTCAACGTCGAGCTCAAGCTTGCCGAAATCAAACGCGGAAGTCTTCGCGCCGCTCAAGTAAAAATCTTTTGCAAGTTTGCAGTCGGCGTCGCAGCCGCGGAAAATCGAATCGTAATAAATTTTTGCCTTCGAGAGATTTTCTCCGCCGCGCGCTTTCACTTCGTCGAGCGCAACTTCAAAGCCCGTGTAATTTTCTTTGCTCAAAATTTTTCCGTCGTAGGCGGCGTTGATGTCGTCAAGCAAAATGTCGAAGGATTCGCCGTCGCTGACAAGGTGGTGGCAGTCGAGGAAGAAATATTTTTCGTCGGCGATAAAAATTTCTGCGCGATAAAGCG
>CAMJQS010000221.1 GCA_946408105.1 uncultured Selenomonadales bacterium
AGCAAAACAATCGCCGTGCGAACAATTTCTCCGTCGTCGGGATAAATGAAGCCTTCGCCGAGCTGAAGAATCCCGAAGGCCGCCGCCTTGACCGCCGCGCATTTGCAGTGAAGTAAAATCATGTGCCGCCCGATTATCAGCGTCGAGCCTTTGTCTTCGCGAAGGAGCAACTCCTTTGAAATTTCGTCGCGGCTTTTGTCGTCGTCGCCGGCAATCTTCCCTGCCAAGGCGCACGCCTCGTTGATGTCGGAAATTTTTTCGCGGACGTAAAAATAATTCGTCATCAACTCTTGAATCGCCCGCCCGTAAGAATTCATTTTGCTCAAGCCTTCCAAAAACGGCGGCCGCGGCTCCAAATCTTCTGCGCTGCTCAAAAATTTTTTGTTCTGCCGAGCAAGCTCCTCGTTAATTTTTTTTCTGTCCTCGTCAATCATCGCGGCGTTCACGACGACAACGGGTTTGTCGGCGCGCGGAATCGGCACCGTCGAAATTATAAATTCAAAATCCTTCGACGCAATGAATTCGGAATTAATTTCGAGAATCGGAACTTCGTCAACGATTTTCAGCGTCGGGAAGTTCGCGCGAAGTCTGCTCGCCAAAAGCCGCGAAGTCCCCATGCCCGTCGGACACGCCACGACCACTCTGTGCACCGCGTGAGAAAATTTTTCGCTGTCGGAAAGTGCCGCGCCCAAATGCATGGCAAGGTAAGCAATCTCCGCGTCGGGAAGTGTTGAGCCGACTTCCGCTTCGACTTCGGCGACGCATTTTTTTGTTAAGCTCATCAGTTCGGGATAATGCCGTTGAATTTCTCCGAGCAGCGGGTTGCGAATGTCCATGTGCATTTTTAATCTGCTTATCGTCGGCGCAAGATGATTGACCAGCCCCGCCAATAAATTTTGATTCTTTTCGATGTCGCGCCCCGTGATTCGCGCCGCGCGTTTCATAATCTGCCGCGCCAAAGTCACCAGCCGAAAATTATCCATCATCGAAATTGTTCCGAGGCTCGCCGAGCTGTAACGGCTCCTCGCGCCGAGTATGTGCATCGTGATGTAAAAAATTTCGCTCTGCGGAACGTCGACTGCAAACGCCGCAGAAATTTTTTCCGCCAAAGTTTTTGCCGCAGAAAATTCCCGCGTGACTTTCAGACGCGTGCAAGTTTGCTCGTCGAGTTTAACTGCCTCGTGATTTTTTATCCGCCGCAAGACCAACGACAAGTGCACCACCAGCCCGATAAACGCGTTGTCCGAAAGTTTGCAGCCCAAATCGTTTTCCGTCACGCGAATCATTTGCTCCAGCCGCCGCCACTCGCCCGCGTCGATTAGCTCCAACAAAAATTTCGACACCTGCGCAACGGGCTCGTCCGACAAATTGTCTTGCATTAAATTCAACAGCCGCTCTTCGCCGACGTGTTCGTAAATGTAACGGACAATCGCTCGCCGAAAATCTCTTTCGTCGCCGAGCAAGCTCACGCCCAGTCCCGGCTTGCGCAAAAGTTTCAAGCCCTGTTCGCGGAACCAATCCTCCAGCTTGTCCAAGTCGTTGCTTATCGTCGAATCCGTCACGTGCACCGCACTCGACAGCGCGAAAAGTTTTATCGGCTCGCGACTCGACAAAAGCCGGCTGATGATGATTGAGCGTCGCTCGTTCGGCGTGTATTCTCTCTTCCCGACCGACTGCAGCTGTTTTGCCAGCGCGTAACGTTTGACCTCGCTGCCGATGACTTTCAAACCCGCGCCCGATTTTTTTTCCAGCTGCAATCCGACCGAATTTAAAATTTCTTCGACCTTCGGCAACTGCCGCGAAATTGTCTTGCCGCTGACGGAAAGTTTTTGAGCAATGTCCGCCGTCTTTTGAAAAGATTTTTCTTGCAAGAGCAATTTCAAAATGTCGCGCGTCCGTTGCTCCATTAAATCATCTCCTAACAAATGCGCGGGACAAGTTCGCCCGCCGGCATGTCGACAATTCTAACGCCGCCCAAAAAAGTTTTCAAGCCGACTTTGCCCGCAGAATTTTTCACGACCTCGCCAATCATCGCCGCGTCTCGACCGTAAATATTTTTCCGCATGACCGCCAAAATTTTTTCGGCCGACTCACTCGGCACGACCGCGATAATTTTTCCCTCGTTGGCAAGCTCCAAAACATCGAAGCCCAAAATTTCACACACGCCGCGAACTTCCTCGCGCACGGGAATTTTTTCTTCGTCAAGCAAAATCCCGACGTTCGCCGCTTGAGCAATTTCATTCAAGACCGCCGCAACTCCTCCGCGCGTCGCGTCTCGAAGCATGGAAATTTTCGGCTCGACGGAAAGCATTTCAAAAATCATTTTGTTCAAGGGCGCGCAGTCCGATTTAATTTCTTCGGGCAAGTCCAAGCCGTGCCGCCCCGCAAGAATCGCCGTCGCGTGGTCGCCAAGCGTGCCCGACACCAAAATTTTCATGCCCGCACAAATTTTTTTCGCCGAAATGTTCACGCCGTCAATCAGCTCGCCCACGCCCGCCGTGTTGATAAAAATTCCGTCCGCCTGCCCGCGCCCGACAACTTTTGT
>CAMJQS010000222.1 GCA_946408105.1 uncultured Selenomonadales bacterium
AAATCAAAAATATTTTCAGTTGGTTCATTGAAGAATAAGGAGCTGATTTAATGGCGGATGAATATTGTTTTGCTTGCGGAGAAAAAAATCCGATTGGTTTGCATTTGGCGTTCGACTTCGACGGCGAAAAAATTTCTGCGAAAAAAATTTTATCAAAAGAGTTTCAAGGCTACGACGGCACGGCGCACGGAGGAATTTTATCAACCATGCTCGACGAGACGATGTGCAAATTCATCAGCGCGAAATATCACGAGCGGGCGTTGACGGGTCGGCTTGAGATTCGTTACAAATTTCCGACGCCGATTGAACAAGAATTAAAAATTTCTGCGTGGGAAGAAAATCAGCGGCGAAACATAATCACGATGCGTTCGACGGTCGAGACGGCAGACGGAACTGTCACGGCGGAGGCGACGGCGAAATTTGCGGTCGTGGCTCTGTCATGAAAGCGATTGTCGGCAAGCTCAGCGTGAACTTGAAAGGCTTCGGCTTCGTCACGCCCGAAAACGGCGGCGCAGATATTTTTATTCCGCCCGAAAATCTTCGCGGTGCACTCAACGGCGACAAAGTTAAAGTTAAAATCGTCGACGATAGACGCGGGCGACGCGAAGGTTTTGTCGTTGAAATTTTGGAGCGCGCAAAAAATATTTTCGTCGGCACGCTTAACAAGGTCGGCAAAAAAATTTTTTTCACGCCCGACGACAAACGCTTTGACCAAAAAATTATTCTGCCGAAGTTCCGCGAAAAATTTTCCGCCAATACAAAAGTCGTCGTCAAAATTATTTCGTGGCAACCGTTGCGCGGCGAAGTCACAGAAATTTTGGGAAAAGAAAATTCGCCCGGCGTCGAGGTTCGCGGGATTTTGAGGAGCCACGGCGTCGAAGAAAATTTTCCGCCCGAAGTTTTGGGCGAAGCGTCGCGCGTCGAACTTAAGCCAAGCGCGGAAGAAATTTCAAAACGAATCGACCGCCGCAATTTAAAAATCGTGACGATTGACGGCGAGGACGCAAAAGATTTGGACGACGGAGTTTACGCCGAAGAACGCGACGGCGAATTTTTTTTGGGCGTGTACATCGCCGACGTGAGCTTTTACGTGCGCCCGAAAACTTTTCTTGACCGCGCGGCCTTCGAGCGCGGCACGAGCATTTATCCCGTCGACCGAGTTGTCCCCATGTTGCCGCCCGAATTGTCGAACGGAATTTGCAGCTTGAACGCGGGCGTTGACCGTTTGGCTTTTGCCTGCGAGATGAAAATTTCTGCGGCGGGCAACGTCGTCGACTACAAAATTTTTCCGACGGTGATTCGCGTTCGTCGCCGCTTGAGTTACACGCAAGTAAATAAATTTCTTGACGGCGAAAAAAATTTTTTGGCGGACTGCGCAGAAAATCTCCACGCGCTGAAAAAAATTCACGCGCTTAGGAAAAAAATTCGTGAGGCGCGCGGCGCGATTGACTTCAACCTGCCCGAAATGAAAATTATTTTGAACGCGGCGGGCAAGCCGCTTGAAATTACAAAACGAGTTCAAAGCGTCGCCGAATCGATTATCGAAGAGTGCATGCTCCTGGCAAACGAGACCGTCGCCGAGCACACGCTCAAGAAAAAAATTCCGAGCCTCTACCGCGTGCACGAAATTCCTTCGCCCGAAAAAGTTTTGACGCTGAACAATTTGCTGGCGCATTTCAGCTTGCACATCTCCAAAACGTCCGAGCCGCGCGCCTTCCAAAAAGTTTTGGCGAAGGTAAAAAATTTTCCCGCGGAAAAAATCATCACGACCTACGCGCTGCGGACGATGCAACAGGCGCGCTATTCGCCCGAAAATTTAGGGCACTTCGGATTGGCCGCGAAATTTTACACGCACTTCACGTCGCCGATAAGACGCTACCCCGATTTAATCGTACATCGAATGTTGCGCGCGAGTTTGGAGACGCCGCAAAAAATTTCAGCCTTGGCAAAAAGTTTGGAGGAAATTTCAAAGCAAAGTTCGGAGCGCGAACGGCGAGCGATTGACATTGAGCGCGAGGCCTTGGACTTAAAAGCGGTGGAGTTCATGCAACAGTTCGTCGGACAAAATTTTGACGCAATGATTGAGAGCGTGACGAGCTTCGGATTTTTCGTGGAGCTGGAGAACGGCGCGGACGGTTTGGTTCGCGCGGCGACGATTGACGGCGATTATTATGCGTTCGTGGAAAAAGAATTTGCGTTAATCGGAAACGCGACGGGCAAAAGTTTTCACGTGGGCGACTGGGTGCGCGTGAAATTAATTTCGGCGAACACAAAGCTGCGGCAGTTGACGTTTGAACTCGTCAGCGACGTGGCGAACAAAGATTTAATCGCGGAGGTGTCGCTTTAAAAGCGACGGAACAGCGGACGCGTTGAAGCATTAAAAATTTTTCAGTCAATCGCCGCGTTTGAACTTTATAAAAATTTTTGGAGGAGAAAAAATATGTCAGTGCACAACGTGGAAAAATTCATCGACAAAATCGGGCACGACGAAAAACTTTTGGCGGAGCTGAAAGCTTTGGGCAACCCGTATTCAA
>CAMJQS010000223.1 GCA_946408105.1 uncultured Selenomonadales bacterium
GGATAAAAAGTTATTTCTTCCGCGCAAATTCTCCCGACGGATTTTTTCAGCTCGACGGTCTCCACGGGCGCATAAAAAGTTTCTCGCGGGCTCAGCTCTGCAACCGAAAAATTTTTCGGCGGCGGCGTTGAGCAAATTTTTTTTTGCATTCGGCGCGGCAAAAGTTTCAAAGCTTCGATGAGTTTTGAAATCGTTCGTTCGTCGTCCGCAAAAGTTACAAGGAACAAAAGATTTTCCGCGTCCGAAAGTTCGCATTGAATTTTTAAATCGCGGCGCAAAATTTCTTCCGCCTCCCGCCCGCTCAAGCCCAAGCCCGAAACGTTCACGGTGACTTTTGTCGCGTCCAACGAAAAATTTTTCACGGCGTCGAAAGTTTTCAGCCCGTGAATTTTTTTTATCTCGTCGCGAAGTTTTTTTGCAAGCTTGACCGCCGCCGAAATTTTTTCGCGCCCGACCGTTTCCATTTGCAAACGCGCGATGTCCAACGACGCCAGCAAAATTTGATTCGGGCTCGTCGTCTGCAAAAGACTTGCCGCGCGCCGAACTGATTCGGAAAAAATTTTTCGGAGCATGAGCATTGAAGTTTGCGTCAGCGAGCCCAAAAGTTTGTGCGTCGACTGCGCCGCCAAGTCCGCGCCCGCTTCCATTGCCGAAGGCGGCAGTTCGTCGGAAAAAATTAAATGCGCGCCGTGCGCCTCGTCGACCAAAAGAATCATTCCCGCCGCGTGAACCAGTTCAGACATTTTTTTCACGTCGGCCGCCACCCCGTAATAATTCGGCGACACGAGCAGCGCGGCTTTTGCTTGAGGAAAAATTTTTATCGCGCGTTCAATCGTCTCGACGCTCACGTTCAGCGGCAAGTTAAAATTTTCGTCGAAGTCCACGGGCAAAAAAATCGGCTGCGCGCCCGAAAGAATTAATCCCGAAATGACCGAGCGATGAGCGTTGCGCGGAACGAAAATTAAATCGCCCGGCTTGAGCGTCCCGAAAATCATTGCTTGCACCGCGCTCGTCGTTCCGTTCACGAAAAAAATTGTTTCGTCCGCGTGCCAAAGTTTTGCCGCCAACTCTTGAGCTTCTTTTATGCAAGTTTGCGGCGCGTGCAAATCGTCCAACTCTTCCATGAGCGAAACTTCTTGCCGCAGACCTTCCGCCGTCAAAAGGGAGCGCAAAAGTTCGTGAGCCCCGCGGCCTTGCTTGTGGCCGGGCGTGTGGAAGGGGATTGCTCCGTCCGCAGAATATTTTTTCATTGCCGCGACGATTGGTGCCGAAAAATTTTTTGCCACTTTAAATTTCTCCTTCGCATGATATAATTTCGCTGATTAATTCTGCAGGAGGATTATAAACGTGATTGACAACTCGAACAACGGCGAAGAATATATCGGGCGGCTCAAACCGCTGGCAATTATGGCGACGCTCATCATCGCGATTTTAATTGCGCGCGTCGGTTATCTTCAAATTTACGACGGCGAATACTATGCGCACCTGGCCGACGGCAACCGAATCCGAATCATTCCTTCCATGGCTCCGCGCGGAACTTTCTACGACAGAAACGGTCAGCTCCTCGTGTCGAATCGTCCCGGCTTCAGCGTCTCTCTTCTGCCGTTGACCGCGCCTATTAAGCCCGAAGTTGTCGAACGCATTTCAAAACTTTTGAACGTCCCGAAGGAAGAGATTGAGCAAAAAATTTCAGTGCACTCCGGCTTCGACCCGATAAGAATCAGCCCCGACGTCACGCCCGACATCGTTACGATTATCGAAGAGCAAAAGGAACAATATCCCGGCGTCGTCATCGAAGTTCAGCCGATTAGAAATTACGCGCTCAAGCAGGAAGGCGCGCACACTTTCGGCTACGTCAGCGAAATTTCCGACGCCGAACTCGAAACGAAAAAGGATGAGGGCTACAAGTCGGGCGACATCGTCGGCAAGTTCGGCTTGGAGCGCGTCTACGATAAAGAAATTCGCGGGGAGAACGGCGGCGAACAAGTTGAAGTCGACGTGGCCGGCAAGCCCGTACAAATTTTGGGAAGGAAGGAGCCCAAGCCCGGCTACGATTTGATTTTGACAATCGACAGAGATTTACAAGTCGCTGCTGAAAAAGCCGTCGACGATATGCTCGCGCAACTTTCCTGTCACGCGGCGGCGGCCGTCGTCTTGAATCCTCAAACGGGCGAAGTCCTTGCCATGGTCTCTCGTCCCGCCTTCGACCCGAATCTTTTTGCTCACGGCATTTCGACAAAAGATTGGAACGCGATTAACAACAACCCTTATCACCCCATGGACAACAAAGCGATAACGGGCGAATATCCTCCCGGCTCGACGTTCAAAATCGTCACGGGCACGGCGGCTCTCGCGGCGGGAAAGGTTGCGCCCGACGAATTGATTTTCGACGGCGGCACTCACTGGCTCGTACCCAAAGGCAACGCGGGCGGCGAAGCTCTCGGCTGGCTCGACTTCCACACCGCGCTTAGTCACTCCGATAACGTTTACTTTTACGAAATGGGCAATCGTCTCGGCGTCGACACGCTGGAA
>CAMJQS010000224.1 GCA_946408105.1 uncultured Selenomonadales bacterium
ATTAAGAATAAGATAAACGACGCCATACATAAAGTTTGCTCCTTTCAGGTTGTTTTAAAGGATTATAACTTGCGACGGCGAAAAAAACAATCATGAATCAGAATCGGGAAGCAGGAACTAAAAACAATGACAGAAAATAAATCGAGCGATAAATTTCTAAAGGGCACGTTCATCTTGACGGTGGCCAGTTTCGTCGTCAAAGTCATCGGTGCGATAAATTGGATTTTTGTATCAAGAATATTGGGCGGGGAGGGGGTGGGCTTATTTCAGTGCGCGTTCCCCATATACTTTTTTTCCCTCACGGTTTCTCAAGCGGGCGTGCCCGTGGCAATTTCAATCATCACGGCGGAGCGCGTCGCTCTGAAAGATATTTTCGGCGCGAAGCGCGTCTTCCGAATATCGCTGTTCTTAATGCTCTTCACGGGAATATTTTTTTCTGTGCTCACGTATTTTGCCGCGCAATGGCTAATCGATTGGCAATTCATTCGCGACCCGCGCGCTTACTTGTCGATTGTCGCTTTAAGCCCGACGATTTTTTTCGTGACGTTTCTTGCATCGTCGCGAGGATATTTGCAAGGGTGGCAGAGAATGACGCCGACGGCCATCAGCCAAATCGTCGAACAAATTTTCCGTGTGATAGTCATGATTCTCTTGGCGGATTTGTTTTTGCCGTGGGGTCTCGATTACGCGGCGGCGGGCGCGAGTTTGGGAGCGTTGGCGGGAGCCGTCACGGGCTTAATCGTCCTGGTTTACTTCCACATAAAATTGAATCGCGACATAGAAAAAACTTACGGCGCGAACTTGAAACCCTTGCCCGAAACTCAAAACGAATCGACGACTTCAATCATCAAAAGAATTTTCAAATTGGCGTTGCCGGTCAGCGCGGCGTCAATCATGTTGCCCGTCGTGTCGAATTTGGATTTGATGATTGTTCCGCAACGATTGGAGGTCGCGGGCTATTCCGTTCGGCAGGCCACGGAGCTTTTCGGTTACTTAACGGGAATGGCGGTGCCGCTCGTGAACTTGGCGACGATTTTAACGGCGTCTTTGGCAGTGTCAATTGTTCCGGCAATTTCGGAGGCGCGCGCGCTGAAAGACACGGCAAGAATTTTTCGACAGACGGCGGCGGCAGTCAGAATTTCAAACTTCGTGTGCTTCCCGGCGTTCGTGGTCGTCTTCTTCCTTGCCACGCCGATAGCAAGTTTGATTTACAACGCGCCGGGCGCGGGCGATGCCGTGATGATTTCTGCCGTGTCGATAATTTTGCTCGGACTTCATCAAGTGTCGACGGGCGTGCTGCAAGGTCTCGGCCACACGACAATCCCGATGATTAACATGGTCTTGGCGGCGGCTGCCAAAGTCGTTTTGAATTGGACTTTGACGGCAATGCCCGCGTTGGGAATCATGGGTGCGGCTTGGGCGACGGCGGCCGACATGGGCGTCGCGGCGTTCATAAATCTCTACTTCATTTACAAATACATCGGCTACAAAATCGAAATGGGGCAGCTCTTCAAGACGATTTGCGCGGCGGGAGCAATGGCGGTCGTCGTGAAATTTTTCTACGATTTGACGGTCGCGCAGTGGCAAATGGAAATTTTGTCGACGTTCGGAGCAATCGGCGCGGGCTGTGTGGTTTACGTGGCGACGCTCGCGCTCATCGGCGGCCTGCTCGAAGAGGACATGGCACGAATCCCCATGGTCGGCAAGTTCGGAATAAAAATCTTTCGCAAGCTCGGAATCTTTAAATCATGAAAAAAATTTTGCTCGTCTACAATCCCGTGTCGGGTCACGCGGCGTTTAAAAATAAACTCGACGCCGTGATAGAAAATTTTCAGCGGCGCGGAATTTTTTTGTCCGTCTATCGAACGCAGGCCGAAGACAATTCCGCCTTCGTCGACTGCGTGAAAATTTTTCAACCCGAAGGAATCATCGCGGCGGGCGGCGACGGAACTTTGCACGCCGTGATTAATTGGCTCAAAAAAAATTCGCTCGACTTGCCCGTCGGCGTCATCGGTTCGGGCACGTCCAACGACTTCGCCGCGCATTTGAATTTGGACGACGAAAAAATTTTTGACGCCGTGGCAGAAAAAAAAATTCGCCCCGTCGACTTGGGCGTCGTCAACGGCGCGGAATTTTTTATCAACGTGGCAAGCGCGGGAATTTTTACTTCCATTGCTCACGAAGTTAATTCGCGGCTGAAAAATTTTTTGGGCAAGAGCGCGTATTATCTTCGCGGGCTGGGCGAACTGAAAAATTTTAAAACGGTGCCGCTCGAAATTTTTGCGGACGGAAAAAAATTTTCTGTCGACGCATTTTTATTTCTCGTGCTGAATTCGCCGTCGGTCGCGGGCTTCAAAAAAATTTCTGACACGGCGAAGATTGACGACGGCAAATTGGATTTGCTCGCGCTGAAAAAATGTTCGGCCGCCGCGCTGATTAACTTGGCGAAAAAAATTTTGGCGGGCGAAAGCATTCAAGCCGACGAAAATATTTTTTCCGTGCAAGCCAAAACTTTTGAGATAAAATCTT
>CAMJQS010000225.1 GCA_946408105.1 uncultured Selenomonadales bacterium
AGCGCATGAAAAAATTTTTAATCGTCGACGGCAGCAGCATTTTTTATCGTGCGTTCTACGCCATGCCGTCTTTGACTGCCCCGAACGGAAAACCCACGGGCGCGGTCGTCGGCTTCGCGAACATCATTTTAAAAATTTTTCGCGAACAATCGCCCGACCTTATGGCCATTGCCTTCGACACCGCCAAGAAAACTTTTCGCAACGAAATTTTTTCAGAATACAAAGCAAACCGCCCGCCCATGCCCGACGACCTTGCCTCTCAACTGCCGCTGATGAAAGAGTTCGTCGACGTGCTCGGCGTGAAAAGTTGCGCGGCTCCGAATTACGAGGCCGACGACGTTATCGGCACGCTGGCCGGGCAAGCTTGCAAAAATTTTAAAGTGGTTATCCTCACGGGCGACCGCGACGCTCTTCAACTCATCAACGACACGACGAAAGTTTTGCTCACGAAATATTCCACGACCGACCTTTACGACGAAAAAAAATTTATCGACGAATACGGCTTCGCGCCCGCGCAACTCGTCGACTTCAAAGGCTTGCGCGGCGACGCCTCCGACAACATCCCCGGCGTCAAAGGTATCGGCGAAGTTATCGCCACGAAGTTGGTTAAACAATTCGGCTCGGTGGAAAATGTTTTGGCCAATCGCGAAAAGATAAAGACCAAGAAAAAAGTTTACGCCGCGCTGAATGATTTTGAGGCCGACGCGCTTTTGAGCAAACGACTGGCGACGATTAATTGCAACGTCCCCGAAATTTTTTTCCGCGCGGAAGATTTTAAAGTTTCGCCCGACCTCACACGCGCCGACAGATTTTGCGGACGATATGCTTTCATGACGCTCAAGAAAAAAATGCACGAGCTCTTCGACAGAGACAATCTTCTTTATCGAGCCGCGCGAAAATTTTTGAAGGGCGACGAGCCGCAATCGATTGACTTTGAAAAAATTTTTGCGGCGGAAAGTTTGACGATTGCTCAAGCCGAAATGAATTCCTTCGCGGTAAAAATTTTTGACGGAGAAATTTTTTCTGCCGAACGCGACGAACTGCAAAAAATTTTTAACGAGTTCGGCGGGAAAATTATTTTGAGCGGCGCAAAAAATTTTCTGCGCGCCTTCGACGTGCCCGCCCCCGAAAAAATTTTCGACGTGGAGCTGGCCGCCTATCTTCTTTATCCCGAAATGGAAAGTTACACTTGCGAAAAACTTTTGCCGTTGGAATTCGACGGCCTGCAGCTCACGGAAGATTCACTCGCCGCGAAGACCGCCGCCCTCGAAAAACTTTCCGCGCTTTACGAAAAAAAATTAGCCGCCGCCGACATGACGAGGCTTTACGATAAAATTGAGTTGCCGCTGACGAAAGTTTTGGCGAACATGGAGGCTCGCGGCGTCGCCGTCAACAAAGTGTTGCTCAAGAAAAAATCCGCCGAAATGTCCGAACGAATTTCCGCGCTCCGTCAAAATATTTTTGAGCAGGCGGGCGAAACCTTCAACATAAATTCTTCTCAACAACTCGCCGACGTTCTCTTTGAGAAATTAAAACTGCCCGCCGCGAAGAAAACCAAGACGGGCTATTCGACCAACGCCGAAGTTTTGGAGGAGCTCAAAGGGCGGCACCCGATTATCGAAATGATTTTGAATTATCGCGCGCTGATGAAATTAAAATCGACTTACCTTGAAGGCCTCGGAAAACTTATCGGCAAGGACGGCCGCGTCCACACGAATTTTAATCAAACGGTGACGGCGACGGGCAGATTGTCCAGCTCCGACCCGAACTTGCAAAATATTCCCGTGCGCACCGACGAGGGCAAAGAGATTCGCGCGTTGTTCGAGCCGGGCAAAGATTTCGATTGCATTTTCTCCGCCGACTACTCGCAAATTGAGCTGAGACTTTTGGCGCACATGAGCGGCGACAAAAATTTAATCGACGCGTTCGTCAAAGGGCAAGACATTCACGCGCGGACGGCGGCTGAAGTTTTCGGCGTGCCCCTCGAAGACGTGACGCCCGACCTTCGCCGCAAAGCCAAGGCCGTCAACTTCGGCATTGTCTACGGCATCAGCGACTACGGCCTTTCGCAAAACTTGAACATCAGCCGCAAGGAGGCCGGCGAATTCATTGCGCGATATTTTGAACGTTATCCCGGCGTGAAAAATTTTTTGGACATGACGGTTGCTCAAGCTCAACTCAACGGTTATGTCACGACGATGTTCGGGCGGCGCAGATTTTTGCCCGCGATTAACAGCCACAATTTTAATCAACGCTCGCTTGCTCAACGCATGGCAATGAACACGCCGATTCAAGGCACTGCGGCCGACATCATCAAGCTGGCAATGATTCGCGCGGAAGAAAATCTTCGCGGCCTTCAAAGCAGAATAATTATTCAAGTGCACGACGAACTTGTCCTTGAGGCAAACACTTCGGAGCTTGAAGACGTTGAAAAAATTTTGCGCGATTCAATGGAAAACGTCGCGGAACTTTCCGTGCCGTTGGTCGTCGACTGTCACAGCGGCGTGAACTGGGCGGCGGCAAAATA
>CAMJQS010000226.1 GCA_946408105.1 uncultured Selenomonadales bacterium
GCAATCATGTAACGCGCCACGCTCCGATAAGTGCTCATCTCGTCAATCTGTTTCGACTGAAAAGCCATTTGCATTTGGTTCAAGCTGTCGAAGAAAACCGGCTTGTGCGAAGAAATTTTTACGTTGAGAGTTTCCTCGACCTTCTTCATAAATTCGCCGAAATTTTCTTCGCTTGCATTCAGGCGGGTTATCATGCCGAGTTTGACTTTCGCGGCGTCGTCGGCAGCTTTTTTTTCTTCCTTTCCGCCGCCGCAACCCGTCATCAAAATCAGCGAACAAATCATCAGCAATGCCAAAAATTTTTTCATCATTTCACCTCAATCTTTACGTGAACAATTTTATCCGAAAAATAAGGCTCGGTAAGAATCACGCCTTCGGGCTTGTCGAAGTCTTGCGGAAAATTATTTTCGCCTTGCGGGACGACCGCCCAAAAGATAACGTCAACTTTTTTCGACGCCAACGCAACGGCACGCGCGCCGCTGTCGACTTGCACGAGCACGAAATTTTTTCCGATACGCTTGGAAATTTCCGCGAGAACGGCCGTGTTGAAGCCTGCGGGGATACCGTCGGGGCGAATGTAATCGAGCATGGGCAAATCGCCCGTCACGCCGACTTTAATCATCGTGTCGTTGTAAAATTCGGGCATGTCGATTATGGGCGGCGACTCTTTGAAATAAACTTCCGCGATATAATTTTTCACAAGCTTGGAAAGCGTCCCGTCGTTCGTCATTTTTAAAATCGCGTCGTCGAATTCTTTTTTCAAGGCGACGTCTTCTTCGCGCATGGCGCAACAAAAAATATCAACTAACTCCGGCGAAAGCTGCTCATATTTAAAATCCGAATCGGTCTCGACAAGATAGCGGGCGACTGATTCGTAGGTGCTCATCATGTCGATTTGTCCCGACTGAAGAGCCGCCGTCATACTGTTCATGTTGTCAAAGAAAATATATTTGCGATTCAAATTTTCGTCGCGGTGTTCGGGGCGTTTTTTGTTAAGTTCGTTAAAAGCTTCTTCGCTCACGTTCTCATATTTAATCGTGCCGATTTTTTGAACTTCCTCCGAGCCGCAACCGACCACGAGCAAAGCCGCCGCGAAGATTACTGCCAAAAACTTTTTCATGCCGCAAAATTATTTTTTAATTTGGAGATGTTCGACGTCATCCTTGAAATACGGTTCGGAAAGTTCGACGCCTTCGGGCTTGTCGATGTCGGAAGGCATTTTGTTGAGCGTGGGAACGACGACCCAAAAGATAACGTCGATTTGTCCCGAACTCAACGCGGCGGCACGAGCACCGCTGTCGATGTCGACGACTTCAATATTTTTCCCGGAACGTTTTGCGATTTCGGCGAGAATGGCCGTGTTGAATCCTGCAGGGCTGCCGTCTTCGCTGACGTAATCGAGCGGCGGCAAGTCACCCGTCACGCCGACTTTAATCGTTTGTGCGCCGTCGGTCATGGGAATTTCGATTTTGGGCGGCGTCTGTTTCTTGTCGATTTTTTCGATATATTCGCTGACGATTTTTTCAAGCGAGCCGTCGTCTTTCATCGCCTTGATAGTTTTGTCGAGGTCGGCCTTGAGCGCGGTGTCTTCTTTGCGCACGGCGAAGCAGAAATTGTCGGAAAGGTTTCTTAACGTCAAGTCACCGCCGACGACTTCATACTTGTCGTTGTTGGCAATGATGTAATCCCCAACGCTCTTGTAAACGCTGATTTGGTTGACGCTGCCCGATTCAATTCCCATTTGCATGAGCTTGAGGCTGTCGTAATAAGTCGGGATGTAGTGAGTGATTTTGACGCCCGAATCTTCTTGCACCGCCTGCAAAATTTCTTCCATTTTATTTTCGGTGACGTTGAGATGAGCAATCATTCCGAGCTTGACGTCAGCCGCAGCGGCAGGTTTTTCGGCAGCGGGTTTTTCGGCAGCAGGTTTATCTCCGCCGCCGCCGCAACCCGTGAACAACGCGCCCGCCATTAAGCAGGACAAAACAACCTTTGCAACCTTCTTGAATTTCATTTTATAAGACCTCCAAAAATTTTATTTTCTTTCCTTGAGTTTGATAACGGCCACGTCGTCTTTAAAGTACGGCTCGGAAAGTTCCATGCCTTCGGGCGTGTCGATGTCGGAAGGAACGCCGTTGCCGCCGAAGGGCACAATAACCCAAAACACAACGTCAATCAATTTTGAATCAAGAGCCGCTGCGCGTGCGCCCGTTTCTATCTGAACGATTTCAATATTTTTTCCGAGACGTTTTGAAATTTCCGCGAGCATTGCCGTATTAAATCCTGAAGGCGAATTGTCGGACAAAATTAAATCGAGCGGAGGCAGGTCGCCAGTCACGCCGACTTTAATTGTGTCCGCGCCGATAAATTCCGGCAGTTCAACTTTGGGCGGGTCTTTTTCCTTGTCGACGTTGGTTATGTATTCGTCGATGAGTTTGTCGAGCGTGCCGTCGGTTTTCATTTCGTTAATCGCTTTGTCGATGTCAACTTTAAGGGCGGTTTCATCTTTGCGCACGG
>CAMJQS010000227.1 GCA_946408105.1 uncultured Selenomonadales bacterium
ACTTTGAAAATCATTTCGTCCGCCAACAATATCTGCCTGACGAAAAAATTTCCGCACGCTACTACGAACCGACCGAGCAGGGCGCGGAGATTAAAATTAAAAATCGTCTCGAAAAAATTTGGCGCGATTAAATCTTCCGTTGACAAAAAAAATTTGCGGACGCTTCACGAGGAAGTCGCCCGCATTTTTTTGCACGAGTTCAAAAAATTATTTCACGAAGTCCAAATGAATCAAAGATTTTTTTTGGTCGTCGCTCAAGTTCAAACTCCACTGCTCATCCATGAAGTCGACGAGTTTTTTGGAGCGTTCGAAAATTTCTTTTGCCGTCCACTGTTCATTTTCGGCGACTTCGCCCTCGGAGCAACCACCTTGGCTGTAGCCCGGCCACTTTCGAGCATTGTCGGCTTTCTTCTTAATATCGAACGATGCGCCTTTGAGAGAAGAGTTGACGTCTCCCGGCAAGAGCAAAAAATTTCCGAGCGCGTTTTTCAAAATTTTTTGTTTGTCGTTTGAATAGGCAGAAAATTTTTCTTTCCAATCGCTTGCGGCGTCCGGTTCTTCAGGGAAAATATGTTCTATCGTCGTGTTCTTCGCGGCGTAATTTTCCATTGCCTCGCCGAACTTGTCGGGCGAATATCTGCCGCTGTTTTTGCTCAAGAAAGATTCGTAAACCAAAAGGAAATAGCGTAACGTTCCCCAATCGTAAAAGCCGTTGCCGCGGCGGAAATTTTCGCTGATTTCGTTTTCAAAACTTTTGCAGGCACTGTCCGTTTCGACTTTGACGGACTCATCGAGACTTTTTTTTATGTCGGCAAAAGTTTCGCTTCGATTCAGTTCGCCCGCCGCTTTGTAATAAATCGTCTGGTCTTTGTCGCTCCTGTAACGTCTCAAAACAAAATTCACAAAGATGAAACGCTCAATCGATTTGAACATTTCCAAACGCGCGGGCGAAAGCTCTTTGGAGCAGGCGACCATCAACAGCGGACGAAAATATCTGACGCCTAGACGCTTGAGCAAAAAGAGATAAAATTTTTCTTCGGCAGTCAAATTGTTGGCGTCGTCTTTGATATTCGGAAAATGCGTGAAGACGTAATATTTGGCGAAGCTGCTCAAGCTTTTGACATATTCTCTGACATAATCAGCGGTTAAGGGTTCATCTTGTTTGGTGGTTGTGTCGAGCGGGTCGGTGTCGTCGTCGGGCGTGGAAATGAAACCTTTGATTCTTTGCGGCGAAAAAGTTTTCATCAGGGACGTGATGTCTTCGCGTTGTTTTTTGTTCGGCGCGCCGAAATAAGTTATCCAATGCGCCCGCAAATATTCGTCGTCGGCAATGAGTTCGTCTTTGTTTTGACCGAGCCGCTTATAAATTTCTTTCCATGCGTCGGTTATGTCGCGTCTCAAGTTGTCGTCTTCGAACAGCACGGAAAGATAAATCAAACGGTTTTTTAAAAGTTCAAGGTTTGAAAGAGGCTTGCCGCGATTGTTCATCGTCTCGAAGGAAACAAAAACGTCGAAGTCGTTGCCGATTTTGTGGATGTTGAATTTCAATCTGTTGACGAGCTTTTTATAAATTTCTACGGCGTCGTCGTCAGTCAATTTGTCGACTTTCTTTTTTTGAAAAAATATTTTGGCCTGTTCCAAATTTTTCGTGTAGTAAGTGTCGGGCGTCGTGCCCATGGCCGGTTCGTTCTTTTCGCCGAAAATTTTGTAGCGGAGGCAATTATAGCTCGGGTCGTCTTTGGCGTAGCCGAAAATATAAGAGTAAACGCCGCCCTTTCCATGTCTTTTAACACGAATGAATTTTTTTGCTATGTCGTCCAAATCGTTGTCGAGTTTCTCTTGAAAAAAATTTTTTCTTTCGGTTTTTTTTGCGTCGTCGGTTTCTTCATCACCGCAGAATCTTTCCAAAAGAACTTGAATTAAGATGATGGCAGTCGTCAGGCGTTGTTGTCCGTCGACAATTTCATAAACGGTTTTGTCTGTGCCCTTGCTGTTCTCGTCAAGAATTTTGTCGGCTTCTTCAGCGGACAACTCATTTAGCGTGAGTAGCCCCGTGTAATGTTCTTTACCTTTGGCAAGATTAACCAAGTCGTCCCAAAATTCGCCGAGCTGAGACTTTTGACCGCTCTTGCCTTCTTGCCAGGCGTAGCCGCGCTGATAATCGGGAATACGAAAAAGGCTTCCGTCGAAAACTTGATTTAAACTTTTTAATTCGTCGGCCATCAAACCATCTCCTCTGAAATTTTTAATGAGTGTAGTACGAAAAATTTGCTTTGTAAAATCGTTTTTGCTAGACTTAGCGCGAAAAAATTTTTGGGAGGTAATTTTTTTGCTTGATATGAAATTCGTGCGCGACAACCTCGAAACAGTCCGCGCCATGTTAAAAAATCGCAACAACAGCTTGAGCCTCGACGACTTCAGCGACCTTGAACAGAAACGCCGCGCCATTTTGCTTGAAACCGAACAGCTTAAAGCTCAGCGCAATTCCACTTCAAAAAAAATCGGCGCGCTGA
>CAMJQS010000228.1 GCA_946408105.1 uncultured Selenomonadales bacterium
GTCGAAGGCTTTAACCTTGGACGTGGACAAGCACGGCGCAAAAATTTTATAACGCAAAAAAAAATCGGGCTTGTGCCCGTCGTTCGTAAAAATTTTTCAACCTGCTCGCGCAGGTTTTTTTATTCGTCATCGTCTTCCGCGAAGAGCTCGCAATAGTAGCCGTTCTTTCCGTTGTTCTTCACGTGATAAACCGCTTTGTCCGCCGCCGCAAACAGGCTCTCATAGTCGCGGCCGTTCTGCGGAGCAATGGCGATGCCGATACTCGCCGTGACGAATTTTGACCTTCCGTCGATTGCCAAGTTAAACGCGATTTGTTTAATCTGTTCGGCCTTACGAATGACAACTTCCATGTTCGGCAGGCTGTCGACGATAACTACAAACTCGTCGCCGCCGAAGCGTCCGATACAATCGTTCGGGCGGAAAATTTTTTTCAAACCTTTGGCGAACTCAACCAAAACTTTGTCGCCGAACTGGTGACCCAAAAGGTCGTTGACTTCTTTGAAGTGGTCGAGGTCGATTATATAAAACGCCATGAAGATATTCGAGTTTTCGTTTTCGTTGAAAGTCTTGAGCTTCATCTTGCAAAGATTTTCCATTGTCTTCTTGTTAAAAAGTTCCGTCAACTTGTCGAGCTCCGATTCAAGCTGATAGGCGTCGCGCTCCGAACGAATTTTGTTGAAGGCCGCCGCCATTTGTCCCAGCTCGTCGTCGGAAGAAACTTTTATGTTTTCAATGTCCTTGCCGCTTGCAATATCTTCAACGACGTTTGTCATTTCGATAATCGGTTTGGTCACGCGCATACTCAAAAGATAAGCAACGAGCGTTCCGACGAACAGCACGACCATTCCGAAAACGAGAGCTTTAACCGCCTTGTCATAAACTTGGTCGAGGATGTAATGATACGGGCGAATCGTGACAATCATCCAGCCGGTGTCGAGGTTGCGCGAATAAGTTGCCAAAGAATCTTCCTCGTTTATGTCGAGGCGAATGACGCCCGTGCTGTTATAAATTCTGTCCAAAATAAATTTGTAGCTGTTGTCGATTGCGTACTCGTTGTTGAGTGTGTCGCGTTCGTCGGAGTTCACGATAATGCGTCCCGTTCTATCCATTATGACGACGTAAACTTCGCCGTCGTAGAAAGTCGTCACATAATCTTGCAGGGCGGACAGGTCGAAGTTTCTTTGAATCATTCCGACAGGGTTGCCCGCCTTGTCGAAGACGGGAACTTCAATAATGATGACCATTTTGCCGGTCGCCATGCTCGTTATGATGTCGGAGACGTAACTTCTGCCCTTCATTGCCTCTTGAAAATGTTGCCGCTTTTTTAAGTTCACCAAAGTTGCGCCGTCCGTGCGAATGATTTGCCAGCCGTCGGCTCCCGTTAAGGCGGTGAGATTGTCGTCGGCAAAAATTTCGTCCGCGTCCTTTAAAATTTTTACAACGTAATCGTGCTTGTCGGCGGTCGGATGCTGAACGTATTCAATTATCGTCGGGCTCATCGACAGAGACTTGAGCACGGCCTGATTTTTTTCGATAAGCTCGTTTATGTGTTCGGAGATGATAGCGTTGCGGAGCAAACTGTTTTGTTTGTAAGAATCTTCCAGCTCGGCGATTGTGTTAATCGCGCCGGCCGTGATTAGAATTACAAAAGGAATTGCGCCCATGACGACAAAAAAGAAAAACAGTCTCGCTCGAATACCTTTGCTGATTTCCATGATTCCAAATCCAATTTATTTTCCAAAGGCTCAAATGTTCCAAGAAATTTTTCGGGAAGAGGCAACGAAGATTGGCTGGGGAAAATAATTTTGCGGAAGCTTTCAATGCCTCCTTCTCAAAACTTTGTCGAAAATTTTTTTGCGATTTATTTTCCGAAGGCTCTTATAAGTGACATCATCGCCGGGAAAAGCAACACGACGAAGATTGACGGGAAGATAAACAATACCATCGGGAAAATAATTTTTACGGGGGCTTTAAGTGCCTGCCCTTTGACGTATTGGCGGTGGCGGTCGCGAATGTTATCCGCTTGAGCTTTAAGCGTGCGCGTCATGCTCGTGCCCAACTTTTCCGCCTGAATCACCGACGTTGTGAACAAATAAACTTCTTCCAAGTCGCAACGTTTTGCCAAATTCGTCAGCGCGTATTGGTGCGTCATGCCGAGTGCAACGTCGCTTTGCGCCCGTTTGAACTCGTCGATTAACGGTCCGTGCATTCGCTGTATCATTTTACCGACTGCGCCGTCGAACGACAAGCCCGCTTGAACGCTCACGCAGAGAATGTCCAAAAATTCGGGCAACTGTTTGCGGATTGCTTTTTGTCTGTTGCGAATTGCAGAATTCAACGCCGCGAACGGAATACCTGCCCCCATGAACGCGCCGAGCAAAATTGTAAAAAGTTTTTGCATCGGGTGCAAGTCCATTTTATAAACAATAAAGATTGCCACAACCGTCGCCGCCAAAATCGACAGGCACCAAATCGTTATCAGCTGCTTGACGTTCCAGACGCCGACTTTGCC
>CAMJQS010000229.1 GCA_946408105.1 uncultured Selenomonadales bacterium
TACAGCATGTTCAACGAGACGTGAATATTTTTTTCCAGCGCGTAACGAATTGAATTTTTCACGGCGTCGAGGTCGTAAGCCGCGCGATAATATTTTTGATAATTTTTTTTGTCCGCGCTGATAATCGAGACGCGCATCGAGTCCAAGCCCGCGTCGACAATTTTTTTTATGCCGGACGTATTGCCCGCGTTCGTGTTGATGTTAATTTGTCCGCGCGAAGTCGTCGCCCGAATTTTTTTTATCGCCGCAGAAATATTTTCCGCCTGCAAGCTCGGTTCGCCCTCGCAGCCCTGCCCGAAACTTATAATCCCTTCGGCGGCGTGCGACAGATGAAAAATTCCCACGTCGGCAATCTCTTCGACGGTCGGCTTAAAAGTGATTCGGCTTTGCGGGCTCGGACAACACTCCGAACTTTGCAAAGAAATGCAGCCCAAACAATTTGCGTTGCACGTCGGCGAAGTCGGCACGCCGCATTCCCAGCGACGATAAAATAAATTTTGCGCGGTGAGGCAATGCCACTGGAGTGAACATTTTGCCACCTGCTCGACGATTCGATTTTCGGGCAAAATTTTTTTCAAGCGACGAATAAATTTTTTCAACGCGGGCGTGTTGTAATTTTGCGGCTCCCACTTAAAATTTTCGTCGGTGTAAAGCGCGGCGGCGTGCAGCTCGTCTTTGTAGAGGACGACGGCCGTGTAACCGTACAGCGGCAAAATTTTCGCGCGAGAATTTTTTTGGAAGGCGGGCAAATGCGTTCGCGTGTAACCTTGCGGCAAAATCGCAGAGACCGCCCGCCCGTTGAGCGCGACGAATTCTCCGCGCTTGAAGCCGATTGCTTTTCGTTGCGGCAGGAACATCAAATCCGCCGAGTCGGGTAGCTTGATTAAATCTTCGGGCTTGAGCTTGAAAAATTTTTCGCCGACGCGACCGACGCCCTCTGCTTCCGGCACGTCGAAAATATTTCCGTCTTTATTGGCAATCAGAGCGTTAATCAAATTTTATCTGTCCTTTATGTATTTAATGTACACGTCATCAAATCTGGTTTGAGAGGTATAACGCATCGCCCGATTAAAATTATCAATCACGGCGGGCAAGCGACGTTCGTACTCTTCGGGCGTGCAATGCTTTAAAATATTTTCAATGTGCTCGCAATCCTCAATCTTAATTTGAATTATTCCGTTCGTGTTAAAAAATCTTCCAATTTCCGTCGCGCCGAGATAAATCGGAATTGTTTGCGCCGCAAAAGCATTCATAATCTTTTCCGTGAAATAAAACGGCTCAATATTATTTTCAACGACGATTGAATAACGATAATGTTCAAAAGGAATTTAAATCTCACAGTAAGAGCCGCCGTCGAATTTCCCGTAAGTGTCCGCAAGCGATTCGTTCTTGCATTTGAAGGCGAGTTTTTTGCGAACGACGTGCATATGACACATTTCTTTTTCCGAACAAATCATCGAAATATTTTTCGTCTTGTGTTTATACCCCCCTTTGTCATCAATCCCGTACCAAACAGCTGCGGGAAAAGGAACGAAGCGGGCATTCTTCAGCGTGGACAAAATCTGCGCGTCGAACGTGAACAGCAGCTCAAAATTTTTTTCAATGTAATCTTTATGCTTCAAAACATTTTCGTAGGAAGACGGTTTAATCGAGTGCGGCTCTATAAGGAAAGCGAATTTTCTTTTGGGGTTGCCGACGGTGCGAAAAATTTCGTCATGGCTGTAAAAGTGCGTGTCGTTGCCGTAATTGTATCTGTCCCAAATTATGTAGCGGGAATTTTTGCTGTTGGGCACGGGAACACATTCTCTGTCGCTGATGAAAAAAATTTCCATGCGCTCGCCGTATTTGTTGAAGACTTCGGGATAATCGGGCGACGGGACGAGATTGGGAACATAAAACGGCACGAATTCTCGCGGCGTGGTGTCGAGCCCCAAACGACTTTCAAAGCTTTGTTGTCGTCCAAGTATGGCTCTTGCCCATTGAAATTCTTCGGCGTGACTTTGCGACAAATTTCTGTTGAGCGCGTCGAGCTTGCCGCTGATTTCTTTAAATTGTTCGTCAGTCAAAGCGAATCACTCTCCAAAATTTTTTTTGACTTCTTGGGATTGAATTTGTTCATGGCCGCGTCGATTCCCTCTTTGAAAATGCACAGCACGGCCGGCACGAGTTCATCAATCGCGGCAGAAATTTTTTCGGCGTCGTCTTGAGCGAACGGACTCAACACGTGATGATTGACCGTCCAATTTTTTGGCGGACGACCGACGCCGATTCTTACGCGCGGAAAATTTTGTTCGCCGCCGAGGTGTTGAATAATCGATTCGATTCCGTGATGACCGCCGCCGCTGCCTTTCGGGCGCAAACGAATCATTCCGAGCGGCAAGTCCATATCGTCGTGCGCGACCGTCAAATTTTTTGCGTCGAGTTTATAAAAATTCATAATCGGCGCGACGGCCTCTCCGCTCAAGTTCATAAAAGTTTGCGGCTTGACGATTAAAATTTTTTCGCCGTCAA
>CAMJQS010000230.1 GCA_946408105.1 uncultured Selenomonadales bacterium
CAACCCCGAAACGACCACGGGCGGCCGCGCACTGAAATTTTATTCGTCGGTTCGTTTGGAAGTTCGCAAGGGCGAAGCACTCAAGCAGGGCACCGAAGTCATCGGCAACCGCGTGAAAATTAAAGTCGCCAAAAATAAAGTTGCGCCGCCTTTCCGCACAGCCGAATTC
Organism: uncultured Selenomonadales bacterium; assembly: GCA_946408105.1. Lineage (GTDB taxonomy): Bacteria > Bacillota > Negativicutes > Selenomonadales > Selenomonadaceae > Quinella. Next base: position 170 of record CAMJQS010000230.1, read on the forward strand.
GATTTGATTTACGGCGAAGGTTATTCGCACGTCGGCAGCATTTTGGATATGGGCGTTGCCTTTGAAATCATCGACAAGTCGGGCGCACATCTCTCTTACAACGGAGAGAAGCTCGGCAACGGCAAAGAGAACGCGAAAAAATTTTTGCGCGAACACCCCGACGTTGCCAACGAAATCGATTCAAAGATTCGTGAGGCCGTCATAAAATCTGCGCCGCCCGTCGCAGCCGAAGAGGTTGAGGAAGTCGACGACGCGGAAAATTTTGACGGCGATGATTAAACAAAAAAAATCCGCGCTGCAGAAGGCGACGGACTTGTTGGCTCATCAGGAGCAGAGCTCAAAAATTTTGCAGCAAAAATTGTTGGCTCGAAATTATGACGCGGCTCAAGTCGACGAGGCCATTGCCAAGCTCGAAAAATATAATTACTTGGACGACGCGGAAGCTTGTCGGCGGCAGTTTGAAAATTTTTACGCGGAAGGCAAGCTGAGCGTCCGACAGATTGTCGCGAAATTAATTCAGCGCGGCTTCGAAAAAAATTTTATCGAACAGCTTATCCCCGACGACGCGGACGAACACGAACGACTTGCGGCGGAAAAATTGTTGGAGAAAAAATTTGCTCGCAGAAAAAATTTCGACAGAGGCAAGGCGTGGCAATTTTTATCGGCGCGCGGCTTCGACGGAGAAATTATTTCGTCGGCCGTCGAAAACTTTTTGAGCGAATAAAAAATTGGAGCTCGTCGAAAGTGACGGGCTCTTTTTTTTGCGAAAAATTTTTCAGTGAGTGGCCTTGAGGTATTGCAAATCGCCGAACCGATATGCCTGCGGGCGAGGCCTTCAGCATTTTGCGATAACCTTCGCCGCGAGAGCCTTTGAGTTCGTCGGCAGCTGAAAATTTTGCTCCTCAGTCAACGCGCCAAGCCTGCGAGTGCTCTGCGAAGAAATTATCACGCCGCGCAAATTAAATTTTTTATCGCGCCGAAATTTTTTGCGTGCTCGACGGGATTTAAAATCGATTCGCACTTCGAGATGTCCACGGCGATTGCCGAAGTTTCAAAGCCCGCGTCCTCAAAAATTTTTGCTGCTGCCTCGAACTCTTCCTTGCCGATTTTTTTCTCCGCCAGGATTCATTCCTCGTATAATCAAAGTAGTAGTTATTAGCGTCCCTCTCCAAGGACGTAGTATAATTCAAAATCCAATGACAACGCTTATTTTACGTTTTTTTCGGACTCGGTCGTCCTGTCGACTTGGGAGCCGGCAACAGCATGGTAATTATTTCTTCTTGCGTTTTTAAAAGGCGGATACGTTACAAAGCCCGCTTCTTGTGGGGCTTCTTTTGCAAAAGTCATCACATCTCCACTAAAATAATCACCTGTGCAATGTTTCATTCTTGAGGACGTTTTCAACTGTTTTGGAATGCAACGTTTCAAACTGCTCGCGGTAAGTTTTAAACATTTTCTTATAGTAGGCGTTGGTTTCGTCCATATATTGAACGATTCTCGACATCAATCAACTCTATCGCTCCTCACTCTGTCAAGCATACGCAATCTTACATGTCGGGATTATCTGCTTTATATCTTGCTCCGAGCGTGTTCAGAAGGTCTTCAAGGTGACATGGCGCAATCGGCTCAAATTCTACGCCCGCCGCTAAAAGAATCGCCGACGATTATTTTGCCGCGAGTGATTTTATAGCCGCCCGTCACCGTCGCACGGAGCATATAAGTTTTGATACGATTTTTATACAAGTACGCCGAAAACCTCCGAGACTTTTTGAAGGGCTTTAAATCAACGCTTCTAATCATCACAAAAACTCCTTTCAGTCAAACCAACAATGCATTGGCAAAGATGCCGCCAATCAGCTGTTCCAATTCATTCAACGACAAATTCTCAAAATCAGCTATTGACGCGAAAGATTTGTCCGCAAAAAAAATTTGACTTGCCCCGCCGCAAATTTTATCCTTGACGAAAAATTTTTGGAGGCGATTAAAATGTTTGACGTCGTGATAATCGGCGCGGGATTTTCGGGCGCGGTCTTGGCCGAGCGTTTTGCTTCGCGCGGGAAAAAAATTTTGGTGATTGAGCGGCGCAAAGTCGTCGCGGGAAATTGTTATGACGAACTCGACGCGAACGGAATTTTGATTCACAAGTACGGCCCGCACCTCTTCCACACCGACGACGAAAAAGTTTGGAAATATCTTTCGCGCTTCACGCCGTGGCAAATTTATTTTCATCGCGTCAAGGCGATTGTCGACGGTCTGCCCGTTCCCATTCCGTTCAACTTCAACTCTTTGCACGAAGTCTTCCCGAAAATTTTGGCGGACAAGTTGGAGGCGGCCTTGCTGA
>CAMJQS010000231.1 GCA_946408105.1 uncultured Selenomonadales bacterium
ATGTTTACGACGGCAACGCGGGCGGCAAAAAATCTGAAGCCGTTCGCAGTGAGTAGTTTAGGTGTCAGGTGTCAGGTGTCGGGGGTCAGGGTTTTCTCCCTTGCCCCTGAATCCTGAATCCTTGCCCCTAAAAATCGACCGAAGGGAGATTTTTTAATGAGCACATACGGAATCGACTTGGGCACAACTTATTCTTGCATTGCGCGCCTGGACGCAAACGGCAACCCCGAAGTCATTCGCAACAACGAGGACGACAGCAACACCGTGGCCAGCGTGGTTTTTTTTGAAAACGAGAGCAACGTTATCGTCGGGCAGGCCGCCAAAGAAAATATCGAGACGGACGGCGACCGCGTCGTCCAATTCGTCAAGCGGGAAATCGGCAAGCGTCCCGACAGAATTTACGAATTTTACGGCAAGACTTATACGCCCGTGGAAATCAGTGCATTGATTTTGACGCGGCTGAAAAATTTGGTCGAGGCGCAGGGCGGAACGATTGAAGACGTGGTTATAACCGTTCCCGCTTACTTCGGGCTGGAGGAACGCTCCGCGACGAAACAGGCGGGCGAACTTGCAGGCCTTCACGTGTTGAGCTTGATTAACGAGCCGACCGCGGCCGCTTTGAGTTATTGCGCGCGCCAATTCCAAGAGGACAGAACGGTTTTGGTTTACGACTTGGGCGGCGGCACCTTCGACGTGACAGTTTTAAAAATGTCCATGGCGCAAAATAATTCCGGCCGCGACGTTCAAAAAATTACGGTGCTTGCCACCGACGGCGACGACAGACTCGGCGGCTTCGATTGGGACGAAAAACTTTACAATCACATCTTGCGCGTCTGCTGCGACGAAAACGGTTTGACGCCCGAAGAAATTTCAGCGGAGACGCGGCAAGACATCTACAGCAAGGCCGAAGAAGTCAAGCGCAAGCTAAGCAAAAAACAATCCGCCAAAGTTCGTATCGACGTGAACGGCTCGCGCACAGAAGTCACCGTCAAGCGCACGGACTTTGAGCAAATGACTTCGGACTTGGTTGCAAAGACGATGAACTTTGTCGACGCCACGTTGGAAAAAGTTTCGGCCGAAGCGATTGATACCGTCCTTTTAGTCGGCGGCTCCACTTACATGCCGATGATTATCAGCGCGGTCGAAGAAAAATTCCCCGGCAAAGTTCAACAGCACGACCCCGACCAGGCAGTTGCCAAGGGCGCGGCGATTTACGCGAGCATGTTGGTTGAGGAAGTCGATTCACCTTCCGCGCCGGGCGAAGAGACTTCGGGCGACGAAACTCCTCACGCCGAACAATTAACTTCAAAGTTCACCGTCGAAGACCAAACGCCGCGCTCGTTCGGCCCCGGCGTCGTCGACATGAACGGCACGAAGCACAAATACGTTTTGGAAAATTTTATAAAAATCGGCGAGAAGATGCCCGCAGTCTTCACGAAAACTTATTACCCGCTGGAAGACAATCAGGAACTCGTCCGCCTGCGCGCCTTTGAAAACATTTCCACCGACGATACGATTATCCCCTGCGTGGACGAGGACGGCAACCCGCAAGCCACCGACCCCGCGCACAAGGTTAAACTTTTGGGCGAACTGATTGTGAACTTGCCGCCCGGCACGAGCCGCGACACGCCCATTAAAGTTACCTTCAAAGTCGACGCGTCGGGCGTGCACGTCGAAGCCGTCAATACAAAGACCAACGAAACTTTTGAAACTTTCCTGCGCACGGAAAGCGAAATTGACATTGAGCGCAGTGCCGTTCATCAGCTGCGCATTGCCTCCGAATGATTTGGAGATACGACGATGAAATATTTTTTCTCGGAGATTGATGAGGTAACTTTGACTTTCAGCAGCATACAAACTACTCGCGACGGCATGGAGTTCATAAAAATTTATTTTGAATCTCCAAACGAAAACGGCTTTAACTTTTTGGAATCGACTTTGCCCGCGCTCAACATAAAAAATTCTTCGGGCTTCAGCGAGGAAGAAACGGAGCGGCTTTTGGATTACGCGCGGACAAATTCTTTTCTGATTTGGGAAATCGCCCGCGAGGGAGCTGAAAACATTGCCGCAAGTGTGTAGATTACTCGGCTATTTGATTTTCTTTTGGTCAAACGAAAACAACGAACCGATTCATGTTCACGTTTGTAAAGGCAAGCCTTCTTCCGACGCAACAAAAATTTGGATGGAAGACGTGCCGCGGTTGGAACACAACAAAAGTCAAATTCCCGCCAAGGATTTAAATCGAATCATGCAGTGGCTCGCGGCCAATAAAAATTTTGTCGTGGACAAATGGAACCAACATTTTAAATGAGCGAGGATTGAAATGTACGGCTTGACGGACGGGCAGATAAAAACTCTTTTGAAAATTTTATTCGCGCACAAAGACGGACTGGAGCTGGTAAAAATTTTCGGCTCACGGGCGCGCGGCGACTTCAAAAAATTTTCCGACGCAGACTTGGCGATAAAATTTTCGCGCCCGATTCAAGCACAACTGGCGGCGGCCTTCG
>CAMJQS010000232.1 GCA_946408105.1 uncultured Selenomonadales bacterium
GGGATCCTTTCCTTGCGCAAAAAGCTTTGGAGGGCGGCGCGACGGGTTGCATTTTGAAACCGATGACCGCCAGAGACATTCTTGAATATCTTCAGCTGTATTCGATTCGCGGCGAACGCAAACCCGCCCGATTAATTTCTTTTTTCAGCCCGAAAGGCCGCGCGGGTCGCACGACTTTGGCGGCGATTTTGGCTTTGCTCATTGCCGAAAAAACAGGCGAGCGCGTCGCGTTGATTGACGCCGATTTACAGTTCGGAGACCTGCCGATTTTTTTTGACTTGGAGCCCAAACGCACCGTCGTCGACGCCACGCAAGATATAAAACTTTTGACGCCCGTGACGTTCGCGCCGTATTTTTATCCGATAAAAAATAACGTTGAACTTTTGAGCAGCCCCGACCGCCCCGAATACGCCGAACTTGTCGCGCCCGAAAGTTTAACCGAAGTCGTCATGATGGCGGGAAATATTTTCCGTTACGTTCTTGTCGATTTGCCGTCAGGCTTCAATCCCGTAACGCTCAACATCTGCCGCATTTCAAATGTTGTCTTCGTCACGACGATGATTAACAGCGGCTTTGAAGTTAAGCACGCAAAAAAAACTATGGAAATGTTCGACTCGCAGGCGGACGGGCGACGCAAAGTTCACGCGGTCTTCACTCGTGTTAATCCTTTCACGGAAGAGAACCGACAAAAAATCGCCGACCAGCTCGGCTATCCCGTCGACGTGATGATTCCCAACGAATACCGCATGATTTCTGTTGCGAATAGCGGCCGCCTTGCTCAAGGTTTGCCGCGCGATACTCTTTTGATGAAGTCGATTGGCGAAATGGCAGATAAAATTATTGACGGAGGAAAGTAAAATGATTTTTCTCCTGGCTGCGGCGGCTGCGGTGGCAACTTTTTTTTTCGTGCTGTTCTCGTTTATGTTTTACAGGCGGAGCCGAAGCACGGACATTTTCCACCGCCTGCGCCGACACTACGACGACAATGCCGCAAAAGCTCACAAGACGGACGACATAGTTCAGCGCGCGTTCAATTTTGTTAAGCGGGCAGCTCAACCGATTGCCGATTGGAACCTGTCAAAAAAATTGGACTTCCTGCTCAAGCAGGCGGGCGTTCCGCTTTTCGGCGCGGAGTTTATCGTCATTGCGGTGATATGTTCGCTCTTGGGCGGCTTCGCGGTTTATATCGTGACGTTCAATCTTTCGCTTGTGCCGCTCACGAGTTTGGGAATTTTGATTGGCCTTTGTCTTTGGGTAAGAGTTTTAATCAAGCGACGGCTCAAAGCTTTTACCGAACAGCTGGGCGATTGCTTGACGACGGTCGCCAACGCATTGCGGGCGGGCTACAGTTTTCAGCAGGCAATGGACGTCGTGGCTCGCGAAATGGAACCGCCCATGAGCACCGAATTTGAGCGCGTGTCAACCGACATTGCAATGGGCGTGACGTTGGAGGACGCCTTGGAGCAAATGAACAAGCGCGTCGGCAGCCCCGACTATGATTTGGTCGTTACGGCCGTTTTGATTCAGCGGGAAATCGGCGGCAACCTCGCCCAAATCCTCGACACCATCAGCGAAACAATCGCCGAACGAATCCGCATGAAACGCGAAATCAACGCCCTCACCGCGCAAGGAAGATTTTCCGCGTGGGTGCTCATTGTCTTGCCGTTCGTTGTGGCCGCCTTCTGTTTTACCTTCAACCACGACCAGTCGATGATGTTAATCAACGAAGAGATGGGACGAATTGCCCTGGGCGTTGCAATTTTCATGGAGTTCCTGGGGTATGTTGTCATTCGCAGGATTGTCGACATTGAAATTTAGAACGGCTTGAAAAAAATTTTTTGAAAGTACTTGCAATGTTTTTTGATATGTGTTATATTGCGTTCCGTTGGTTGTGATTCGCTAGCTCAGTCGGTAGAGCACCTGACTTTTAATCAGGGTGTCCCGGATTCGAGTTCCGGGCGGATCACCAAGGCGCCATCGTCAAGAGGTTAAGACACCGCCCTTTCACGGCGGGTTCGTGGGTTCGAATCCCGCTGGCGTCACCAAACGGCCCGGTAGTTTAGTTGGTTAGAATGCCGCCCTGTCACGGCGGAGGTCGTCGGTTCAAGTCCGATCCGGGTCGCCACTTTTTTTTGTATATTCTTCAAACACGCTAAGGCGCGGTTGAAAAGCTCAATAGATTGAAGACTCAAACGCGACAACAGGATGCACCGTCACGTTGCCGCCTCGGTAGCTCAGTTGGTAGAGCAGGGGACTGAAAATCCCCGTGTCAGTGGTTCGATTCCGCTCTGAGGCACCACAAAGAAATTTCAAAGCTCGCTTCGGCGGGCTTTTTGCGTATTCGCGGAAGGAGAATTTTTATATTTGCTTTCGCTGATTCAAGACGTTTAAAATTTTTTGAACAGCTTGTGAACAATTTGTCGCGTAAAAATTTTTTGCTCCTTCGGGAGCTTTTTTATGAAAAAAGTTTGAATAACTTTTCGAGCGTGATATAATGGCAGAAATC